>JANMYO010000001.1:0-104851 GCA_031382175.1 Bacteroidia bacterium
ATTTGAGCAGTTCCTAACAATGACGAAGTATGCACATCGTGCCCACACGCATGCATTACACCCGGTACTTTGGACTTATAAGAGACTTGATTTAATTCCTGGATTGGTAATGCATCCATGTCTGCCCGGAGAGCAACGACCTTTTTAGATGGATTCCTTCCCTCTATCAAAACAACCACCCCTGTTTTGGCTACACCTTCCTGGGGCTTCAGCCCAAAGGATTTAAGTTTGTCCGCGACAAATTTTGCGGTATTGAATTCCTGATACGATAGTTCAGGATTTGCATGAAGATGTCTTCGAGAGGCCACAACAGTCTCGGCATATTCCGCAGCAAGCCTTTTGATTGATTCTAATAATGACATAGCCTCAAAAATAAGGCTTTATTTGATTGGAATTTTTTCAGGCACCAGAATGGCGGTTGAAAAATGTCGTTTCAAACGAGACAAGTCTTTTTGGGCATCCAACTTATTAAAATAACTCCCTACCGTTACCCGAAACTTAGGCTGGACATATTGAAGATTTGCCGTCAGGTCTGTTATTTCCGTATTCATCTTTTGCTTGGTATTCATCGCCTCGTCACGCTTTTGACCTGAATAAATCTGAATAGTGAACCCATCCACAAATTTCTTGGTCAGATTGAATCGGTCAATGCTGTCCAACACAGCGTCAATTTTGGCGTTCACATTTCTGGTGGCTACTACGGTATCGGTTGGCTGATGGGTAGATGCAGCCCTGACGGTATCCAGCGTGTTAACAAATTTGGGTCGATAGATTGAAAGATCTTCGTGCACCGAATTGCCATTTGATTTTTGAGCAACGCAAGAACTTTCTAAAAGTGGTAAAAATATAATAAGCAATGTGTACTGAAAAACGTTAGGTCTCATCATTCGGAATAGCACCTTTATTTCAATCATTTCATTCTTCTATAACAATACACTTGCCAGCTTTAATATCCTCTTCTACTTTTTTGTATTTCACGTCCTTCAATACCCTACCATCCGGATACTGAACCGTAACTTTATCATTCCGGTTGGCAATTTTATCCGATTTCACGGGCATTACCTTTTCCTCAACTGCCCGCTGCTGGCCCTCCGACTGACCTCCACCCGAAAGCAAAGACCTTGATTCTTCCTTCTGCTCGTTCAGCTTTACGCGACTTCGTTGTGTCCTGGCCTCTTGTACCTGCTCCGGTTCTTGAATGGGGATATCGGATTTCATCAGGAATGAAATAGTCTCACTATTTACCTTTCCAATAAAGCGCTTGAACGCTTCAAAACCTTCAAATTTATAAATCAACAAAGGATCCTTCTGTTCATAAACAGCATTTTGAACAGATTGCTTTAGATCATCCATGTCGCGAAGATGTTCTTTCCACTGCTGGTCAATGATAGCAAGGGTGATCATCTTTTCCATCGCACGAATCAACTCAGCGTTATTTGTTGCTACACACTTCTTCAAATCGGCAGCCACGCCAATTTGCTTTGTACCATCTGTAAAGGGGACAAGAATATTTTCGATAGTAGCACCACGCGTTTTGAATATATCCTTAATAATAGGGAATGCCTTTTCGGCTACTACTCTATTCTTGTACTCATAATGTTTTAATGCCGCCTCGTATAGCCTTTCTGCCAGCATGGCCTGATCTGTCTTTATAATCTCTTCAGCTGTGATTTGAAAGTCGAAGCCAAGAGAGCTTAAAATGTTTAATTTTAATGCCTCCACTGTCTCTCCTGCCTTGGCATTGGCCACCATGTCATCACAGGTGTCGAAGAGCATGGTGAGAATGTCCAACTGCAAGCGCTCGCCAAAGAGTGCGTTTCGTCTGCGTTTATAAATCACTTCACGTTGAGAGTTCATGACGTTGTCATACTCCAGCAAACGCTTGCGAATACCAAAGTTATTTTCCTCTACTTTCTTTTGAGCACGTTCAATAGAACTTGTCACCATTGAATGAGAAATCACCTCTCCTTCTTTTAGCCCTAGTCGGTCCATGATGCGGGCAATGCGTTCGGGCATAAACAATCGCATGAGGTTATCTTCCAGAGATACATAGAACTGTGAAGTACCCGGGTCTCCCTGTCTTCCGGAACGGCCACGCAACTGTCTATCCACCCTTCGTGACTCGTGGCGTTCCGTACCAATGATCGCCAGTCCACCGGCAGTTCTTGATTCAGGCGTGAGTTTAATGTCTGTACCTCTACCGGCCATGTTAGTAGCAATGGTCACTGTGCCCGACTTTCCAGCCTCCGCCACGATCTCCGCCTCGCGCTGATGCTGCTTTGCATTCAATACGTTATGCTTAATCTTTTTCAACTGAAGCATGCGACTAAGCAATTCAGAAATCTCCACCGAAGTGGTACCCACCAATACCGGCCTACCTGCAGTAGTTAACTTAACAATTTCGTCTACCACTGCATTAAATTTCTCCCGCATAGTTTTGAAGACAAGATCCTCATCATCCTTTCGCGTGACAGGTTTATTTGTAGGGATGGTCACTACATCCAGTTTATAAATATCCCAGAACTCACCTGCTTCTGTAACGGCAGTACCTGTCATCCCTGCCAACTTGTGATACATGCGGAAATAATTCTGTAACGTAATGGTCGCATAGGTTTGCGTGGCATCTTCCACCTTCACATTTTCTTTCGCTTCGATGGCCTGATGTAATCCATCGGAATACCTTCTTCCGTCTAATACCCGTCCTGTTTGCTCATCTACAATTTTAACTTTACCATCGACAATAATATATTCGGTGTCTCGCTCAAATAATGTATAGGCCTTGAGCAATTGATTGATGCTGTGGATGCGTTGTGACTTCGTGCTATAATCGCGGATGAGCTCTTCCTTTTTTTTCAGTCGTTCCTCATCATTGAGCGAGGGGCTCTTTTCAAGTTTATTCAACTCCAAACCAATTTCCGGAAGGATAAAAAACTTTGGATCTTCTCCCTCACCAGTAATTAAATCAATTCCTTTATCGGTTAAGTCAACACTATTGTCTTTTTCATCAATCACAAAGTAAAGAGGAGCATCGGCTACGGGCATCTCCTTCTTATTATCTTGTAAGTGGTAATTCTCTGTTTTCTGAAGGATATTTTTGGTACCGCTTTCGCTCAGGTATTTAATTACCGGCTTGTATTTTGGCATCCCACGGAACGTACGGAAGAGGGCCAAGCCACCTTCCTTTTCGTTTCCTTCTGAGATTAATTTCTTGGCTTCATTTAAGTATTGATTTACCAACTTTTTCTGTGCTTCTACCAGCTTAAAAATTCTTGGCTTGAGGTCATAGAATTCATGCTCATCTCCTCTGGGGACAGGCCCTGAGATAATTAATGGCGTACGTGCCTCATCTACCAACACACTATCTACCTCATCCACCATAGCATAATGATGATGGCGCTGCACAAGTTCTTCGGGCTCACGCGCCATATTATCACGCAAATAGTCAAAGCCGAATTCATTATTGGTTCCGTAGGTAATGTCTGCCTGATAGGCATTTCTACGTTCCTGAGAATTGGGATCATGCCTGTCTATGCAATCGATCGTCAATCCATGAAATTGAAATAACGGACCCATCCATTCGCTATCGCGTTTGGCCAGGTAATCATTTACGGTAACAATGTGGACGCCTCTTTTGGCAAGTGCGTTGAGGAAGGTAGGAAAAGTAGCCACCAGCGTTTTCCCTTCTCCCGTTGCCATCTCAGATATTTTTCCTTCATGAAGAACAATGCCTCCAATGATTTGAACTTCATAGTGAAGCATATCCCAGGTAATCAGGTTACCCGCTGCCATCCATTTGTTATACCATCTAGCTTTATCACTAACAATCTTTACGTTCTCATATTTAGCGGACAATGTTATGTCAAAATCCTGGGCTGTTACTTCCAGGTATTCGTTCTCTTTAAATCTTCTGGCTGTTTCGCGAATGATAGCAAATGCTTTTGGCAATGCTTCCAATAGCACTACCTCCAATTCCTTATTACGATCTCCCTCTAACGTATCAATCTGTTTAAATAAAGTATCTTTTTCATTGAGGTCGAGATCAGGTTGGTCGGCAATCTGTTGGTGTAAACCCGCCAGTTGATCATCGATGAATTTGAGCTTTGCATCAATAAACTCTCTTACTTCGGTGGTCTTCTTCCTTAGGTCATCGTTAGAAATAGAAAGCAATTTCTCGCCCTCCCGCTTGGTCTCCTCCACCAATGGCATAATGCGTTTAATGTCCTTTTCTGATTTGGTTCCGAAGAGTTTGGCGATAAGTTTTAGCATAGAGAGTCAGTAGTCAATAGTCGCTAGCCAGGGGGCTAAAAAGTTTGTAAAGTTAAAGATTTCGAAGGTGCAATTATAGTTCCAAATCGCCCTGAAAGACCATTTTGGCAGGTCCGATAAGGAAAATATCGCGAAATGCAGTGGGGAGACTGCCAGAGGGGCCGGAGTGAATCGCTTTAAATTCTACGGACAATTCACCCCCCTTTACTTTGACTTGAACGGGAGACGTATAATTCTGAAGGTTTGAGACCAGAGCTGCAGCCGTTACGCCTGTACCACAGGAGAAAGTCTCATCCTCAACACCCCGCTCATAGGTTCGCACTGCAATTGTATTTTTACCTAATAGTTGAATAAAATTTGCGTTGGTACCTTTTGGGGCATAAACTTCGCTGTAGCGAATTTTTCTTCCCTCCTCAACAACAGGATAAGAACTTACCTCTTTTACAAAACGGAGATGATGAGGGGAACCCGTGTTAATGAAATAGTCGTTACCGGACTTTTCTACTTGTTCAACGTCATTCATTTTCAGTCTTACAATACCTGTTTCAAGCAGTTCCGCTTCGTGTGCGCCATCATAGGCATTAAATTTTGTAGTGGTTTTTAAAAGGCCAAGCTCGGCAGCCATTATTACCGCTGCCCGACTTCCATTTCCACAGAGACTTTGAGAGCCATCGCTGTTGAAGTAGATAAGATCGAAATCCAGCGTAGGGTGTTTTTCAATCAGTATTAATCCATCGGCACCTACACCGAATCTGCGATCACATATTTTTAGTATCTGGTCCTTTGAAAAAGAATATTTTCCCCTGCGATTGTCAATCAGCACAAAGTCGTTACCCGTTGCCTGATATTTATGGAAATGAATTTTCACTTTCTGATATTGTAAATAAGAATTTCAAGAACCGAACACGATCTCAATTAAAATTGTCGCGTTTAAAATTCAGATAGGTCTCATTCCCCGGATCCAAAGACAATGCCTTATCAACATCAAGGAGGGCATCACTCTTTTTTCCAAGATTAAAATAGGCCTGCCCTCTCCAATAGTAAGCTTCTGTGTAGTCGGATTTAACCGAAATGGTTTTAGAATAATACTCAATAGCCCGTTGGTATTCTTTTAAAACATAAAGACTATGAGCTGCCATCAACAAAATGTAGGTATCATTGGGATCTTTTTCCAAATAAGAAACAAAATCATCAAGCGCATCCTGGGTGAGATCAAGATTATAGTTACAGATCCCTCGATAGTATTTATAGGAAACCGCCTCCTTTGGCGACAATTCAATAGCTTTTGTATAGTCTATTCTTGCTTCCTTATACTTTTTAAGCATGTAATAGCAATTGGCCCGGCCATTAAAAGAAGGGCCATCATTATTTCTGCTAAGCTCCAGGGATTTAGAATAATCAATAATGGCTTCTTCATAAAGGTCAAGTCTATATTTTGCATCCCCTCGCCAATAGTGCATAGAGGCTACATCTGGATTCAATTCAATGGCTTTATTAAAATCAGGCAGAGTTTCCGCATAGGCTTCAAGATTGTAGTTGGTCAATGCCCGATAGTAATACGCCTCCTCACTATTGGGATTTAACACTATGGCTTTATCGTAATCAGGGATGGCTTCTTTATACTTTTTTTGAGAGTATTTTGCACTTGCTCTCCAATAGTATGCTTCATCATAGCTTGGATTAACCTGGATAGCCTGCGTATACAATTCAATAGCTTTCGAATGATTTGATTCATTGTATGCTGTGTGACCTTCCGCCAGCAAAGCGATGGCTTTCTTTCGGCTTTCCTCCGTTACTTCGGTAAGAGTCCTTTTGACAGCCGTGTTTTTGGTTTCGGTATTAGCAGCTAAAACCTCATTTTTTATGATCGCCCCTTTGGAAATATTCTCAGCAGCAAAATAAAAATCATCACCTGTCAAAGAGGTTGTTTCCCACGGCACCTGCGCTCCGGCTGATTTCTCTGTCACTTCAGTACGAACTTTTTTAAAGACCTGCTCAATGGAAAGCTTTGGATCATTCAAATATTTCAACAAGGCGCTTGTATACAATCCGTTGGAACCGGTACCATCGGATGCCACTCTTCCCGGGGCTGTGGCATACGCAATCAAAGATCCGGTTGGCGCATTCATCATGGCCAAGCCATTACCGCTCGCACTGCGGTGCCAGCTTCTCTCAAAAGGATTGTTGCGGCAAGCATCCATGATGATCACATTCACTTTTACCTGAGCCGCATCCATGTACGCCAGAACTCGGTCAGCCGCTACGCAATCAAATTCAACTTGCTCCTCGTTTTGCAAATCAGCCTCCACCGGGATCATGTAATTCATGCCTTTGTTTTGTATCCCATGTCCGGCATAGTAAAAAACACCCACCTCGTAACCATTCAGCTTTTGCCCAAAAGCATTGATGGCCATTTTCATTTCTTTTTGCGTAACGTTTTGGTATTTCATCACTTCGAAGCCCACGGATTGAAGTGCTGTCGCAATAGCCGTTGCATCGTTTACAGGATTGGGTAATGATCCTCCATTTTGATAGTTGGAATTACCAATCACCAACGCAAGTCTTTTCTGATAGGACTGAGCCGATAAAAAAGCAGGCATGATGAGGAAGGCTATTAGGGCACAACTTTTCATAAAATGGTAATTAACATGCTAAAAGTAGAAGAAAATAATCTGAAAACAGACTGAGTTAGAGATGTGGAATAGCGAACTATTTCACTTCTTCGTAATCAACATAGTCACCGCCTTTGATCGTGCCTCCTTTTTTATCCTTCGTGGGTGGTGTGTTTACATTGATATTACCGTCAGGCGGCCTTCTCTGTTGAGGGTCGAATTTTTGTGAAGCCGCACCTGCCCGGAAAAATAGCCCGCCTACCTTAGAAAGGAGGTAACCAACGAGGGCCATAATGATAAGAGCCTTTACCATAGCAACAATTTTGAAACCTTAAAACGCAAATGCAAATGTATGAGTTTTATATGAAACGGGCAGGGCATTGAGCGTCCGCATTCGGTCGCATTTATCCTCCATCGGACATTAACTATCGTACTATCTTCTAATTTGCTCCAAAATACCAATGGCACATGGTTTGCCATGGTCAAAGACGCTTCAAACCATCTCACCATGTTTATTAATTTCTTTAAAGTCGCTATTAGAAACTTATTTAGACAAAAAGTCTATTCGTTTATTAACATTCTAGGACTAGCCATCAGCATGACTGCTTGTCTACTTATTGTGCTGTATGTCAAGCACGAACTATCCTACGATTCTTTTTTCCCCAATGCAGACCGCATTCATAAACTAGGATTGGAAAGAAAGTATCCCAACTATGTTACCTTCTACGCAGCTGTTCCGCACTCATTTGCCCAAGCCATGCAAAATGATTTTCCTGAGGTCGAGAATACATTACTAATCTTTGGACCTAACAAAAATGCAGTGCTAACAACGCAGACTAGTGACAAAGAAATCAAATCGTTTGAAGAAGATTATTTTCTCTTTGCCGACTCCTCCTTCTTTTCATTCTTCGACATTAAATTGATTAAAGGTGATAAAAAGACTTCGATGGCAACGCCTGGCCAGGTGCTGATATCAGAAGCGATTGCTAAAAAATACTTTGGAGCAGAGGAACCATTAGGGAAAACTATCAGAGGCGACTTTGGAGAGCTAAAAGTTGCCGGTGTTTTTGAAGCGTTGCCTGATAATACACACTTACGTTTTGATTTTCTCGGATCCATTTCAGGCGCACCATTTCTTAAGATTGAAAATTATACCGGGTTTGATTCACAAACCTATATTAAGCTCACGGCAGGAGCAGATGCTAAAAAACTAGAGGTGAAATTTCCGAAAATGGTAGACACTTATGCCTCAGCTCAAATAGAACGGGAGTTAGGAAAATCGTGGGAAGATTATAAAAAATCGGGTAATGGCTATCGCTATTTTTTGCAGCCACTGACTTCCATCCACCTTGATCCTACCAATATTGAGTTTACGATTACACCCAGCGGAAATATAAAGTATATCTACATACTATCTTTTATTGCAATCCTCATTCTTGTCATTGCCTGCATTAATTTCATGAACCTGGCCACTGCTCGTTCAGCCGAACGGGCTAGAGAAGTGGGAGTGCGCAAGGTGATGGGGTCGTTCAGGAGTCAATTGATTGCTCAATTCTTAGCGGAGGCTATTCTACTATCATTGATTGCCACTGTAGTTGCGCTAACGATAGCACAGCTATTTCTTCCGATGTTCAATACGTTGGTTGAAAAACAGTTGCAGTTTGACTTTAGTACTGACATTTTTTTAGGAATCATAGGATTTGCTTTGTTGATTGGAATTTTTGCCGGTATCTATCCTGCTTTTGTATTAAGTAACTATAGCCCAGTTGTCGTGATGAAAGGAAACTTTACGAGTAGTGCCAAAGGAGCCTGGCTTAGAAACGGACTTGTCATTTTTCAATTTATGATTTCCATCATTCTGATTGTGGGCACGATTGTCGTGGGGAGACAAATGCACTTTATGCAAACTAAAAGCCTGGGCTTTGATAAAGAACAAGTACTTATGGTTCAGCGGGCATTCACGCTTGATAAAAAATCGAGGACTTTTATTGATGAAATAGAAAGATTCCCGGAAGTAACAGCAGCGGCTAGTACCAGCACCATGGTCGGAAATCGTGATGATGTATTTGGACAACAATTTCAGCCCGAAGGGTCGGACGAAGTGCTAACCGTGAAATCCATGGTGATGGATGATGATTTTGGGCAAATGATTGGTTTTGAATTAAAGGAAGGTAAATTCTTTTCGAAAGAAACGAATGATTCTCTTAACATTCTGGTAAATGAAACAGCTGCTAAGACGATGGGGTTTAACGATCCCATTGGTCGAAAATTATCCAACATGGATTTGTTTAGAGCATTTGGTCGCCCCGATTCCTTAAACGTCCCGCGCAACTTTACCATCATTGGAGTTGTGAAGGATTTTCATTTTCAATCATTGCGCGATGGAATTACACCGCTCGTCATCTTCAATTATGAGATTCTCGGCATTGGCGCTAACAACAATTATATCGCGGTGCGGCTAAAGCCAACAATGGCAAAAGAAGCAATTGCTAAAATTGAAAACCTGTGGAAAGAATTAGTTCCCGACCAGCCCTTTCGCTATGAATTTCTGGATGAGAATTTAGGTCGAGGCTATGCCGAAGAACAACGATCAGGTAAACTTTTTGCCGTCTTCTCAGGCTTAGCCATAATAATTGCTTGCGTGGGTTTATTTGGCTTGTCTGCCTATACAGCAAGCCTGCGCACCAAGGAGATAGGCATTCGTAAAGTAGTAGGCGCAAGCGTGAGCAGTGTAGTGGTACTTCTTTCCAAAGACTTTACACGGCTTGTATTTATTGCTTTCCTTTTGGCAACCCCCCTGGCCTGGTGGATGATGGATACCTGGTTAAAAGGGTTCGCCTTTCGTGTTGATTTAGGGGTAGCTGCCTTTGTAACCGCTGGCATCATAGCAATCTCCATTGCCCTGCTTACGGTAAGTTATCAATCTATCAAAGCAGCGATTGTAAATCCAGTAAAGTCACTGAAGAGCGAATAAATTCTATCGGCTTAAATAGAGATTCCTCTCAGCATATATACTTAAGAAGTAATCGTCCATCAGATCATCGATGAAATAGATTGCTTCACCCGTGCTTTTCATCTCCGGCCCAAGCTCTTTATTCACCTCAGGGAATTTGCTAAAAGAAAACACAGGTACCTTGATGGCATATCCTTTCTTCGTTGGGTTGAACGTAAAGTCTTTCACTTTTTTCTCTCCCAGCATCACTTTAGTTGCATAATTTACATAGGGTTCATCATAGGCTTTACAGATAAAGGGCACTGTGCGCGAAGCGCGTGGATTGGCTTCAATGATATACACTTTATCGTTCTTGATGGCAAACTGAATATTGATCAGCCCGACTGTCTTCAAGGCTACTGCAATCCGTTTAGTATAGGTTTCAATCTGCTTCATTACAAAGTCGCCCAGGTTATAAGGAGGAAGCACGGCATAGGAATCTCCCGAATGAATTCCGGCCGGTTCAATGTGTTGCATAATACCAATGATGTAAACATCTTCACCATCACAGATGGCATCCGCCTCGGCTTCAATAGCGCCATCCAGAAAATGATCTAACAAAACTTTGTTTTCGGGAAGGTGCTTCCAAATGTCGAGGATATGGTTTTCCAATTCCTTTTCATTGATGACAATCTTCATACTCTGCCCACCCAGTACGTACGAGGGTCTTACCAATAAGGGAAATCCAATCGTCTTAGAAACTTCAAGAGCTTCATCCGCATCGGTGGCTACACCAAATTCAGGATACGGAATATTGAGGGTTTTCAATAGATTTGAAAAGCTGCCACGGTCTTCAGCCAGGTCAAGCGCTTCATAGGAAGTACCCAAAATCTTCACTCCATATTTTTCAAGTTTCTCTGCCAGCTTCAGTGCTGTTTGGCCACCTAACTGCACAATGACGCCTTCTGGTTTTTCATGTTGAATGATATCCCACAGGTGTTCCCAGAAGACAGGCTCAAAATAAAGTTTATCCGCTATATCAAAATCAGTAGAAACTGTTTCGGGATTACAGTTGATCATGATGGTTTCATAACCGCATTCTTTGGCCGCTAAAACACCGTGCACGCACGAGTAATCGAATTCAATTCCTTGCCCGATGCGATTAGGGCCAGAGCCGAGAACAATGACTTTCCTTTTGTTTGAAACGATGGATTCATTCTCTGCATCAAATGTCGAATAATAATAAGGAGTCTTTGCTTCAAACTCAGCGGCACAGGTATCTACCAATTTGAATACCCGATTAATACCCATTTCTCTGCGCTTTTTATGAACCTCGCTTTCGCGACAATCCACGAGATGTGCTATTTGCCGATCGGCATATCCTTTCTCCTTTGCGGTGCGCATCAATTCCGCAGGGATCGTTTCCAGTTTATACTTCTCGATCTCCTTCTCTAGTTCAACCAGTTCCCATATCTGTTCCAAGAACCACTTATCAATCCTGGTCAGCTTTAGGATCGTCTTCATAGAGATTCCCAACTTCATGGCATCGTAGATATGAAACAGCCGATTCCAGCTCGGGTGTTCCAGACTGTACAAAAGGTCGGCTTGCTTGGTCAACTCCTTTCCATCCGCACCCAATCCGTTTCTCCTGATCTCCAATGACTGACAAGCTTTCTGTAGCGCTTCCTGAAAATTCCTGCCAATACCCATCGCCTCTCCAACCGACTTCATCTGCAATCCCAGTTTGCGATCAGCACCTTGAAACTTGTCGAAATTCCATCTTGGAATTTTTACAATCACATAATCAAGCGCAGGCTCAAAATAGGCAGTCGTTGTTCCGGTGATTGCATTTTTGAGCTCATCTAAGTTATAGCCGATAGCCAGCTTAGCGGCAATTTTTGCAATGGGGTAACCTGTGGCTTTCGATGCCAATGCCGAGGAACGCGAAACACGCGGGTTGATTTCAATGCCTACAATGGCATCGTTATCGGGGTTAACAGCAAACTGCACGTTGCATCCTCCGGCAAATTTGCCAATGGCATTCATCATTCTAATGGCAAGGTCGCGCATGTGTTGATATACTGTGTCGGGCAAAGTCATGGCCGGGGCTACCGTTATGGAGTCACCGGTGTGTATGCCCATCGGGTCAAAGTTTTCGATGGAACAAATTATGATCACATTGCCCACTCCATCGCGCAGCAATTCCAACTCGTACTCTTTCCAGCCCATTATGCTTTGCTCTACCAGCACCTCGTGAATGGGCGAGGCATGTAACCCACGGTTTAGGGCAGCATCAAATTCTTCCGGGGTATTTACAAACCCACCGCCTGTTCCTCCCAGTGTGTAGGATGGGCGAATCACCAATGGAAATCCAATTTCCTGTGCAATTTCTTTTCCTTCCAAAAAAGAGGTAGCCGTTGAGCCTTTACAAACGCCCACTCCGATCTCGATCATCTTCAACCTAAATTTTTCGCGGTCCTCTGTGGTTTCGATGGCCTTGATATCGACACCGATAATCTTTACGCCATAATGCTCCCAGATTCCGGCCTTTTCACAATCAATACAGAGGTTGAGGGCAGTTTGGCCCCCCATGGTAGGAAGCACAGCATCTACATGATGTTTTTCGAGAATTTCACGGATGTATTTTTTTTCCAGGGGTTTCAAGTACACATGATCGGCTGTGACCTTGTCGGTCATGATGGTAGCCGGATTGGAATTGATAAGAATTACCTCGATTCCTTCTTCTCTGAGCGACCTGGCGGCTTGAGAGCCGGCATAATCAAACTCACAAGCCTGACCGATGATGATTGGACCACTTCCGATAATGAGGATGGAGCGTATACTTCTGTCTCTTGGCATTTGCTGGCGGGATAAATTCAGCAAAAATAATCAGGATTTTCAGGAATACAGGATTGCTGGAATTAATTGATAAAATTTTTATTAGCAGACGAGTAGATGCTTGATTTGTCCATTATTTGAATAAATTCTCTGATCTCTTTTCAGGAAACATGCTGCTTTGGTTAAGGAGTTTTTCATACATCTGCCCAACAGCCCATGTTTTGCTTACCAAAGCAGCCTCTCTCATGATTTTAACATGAAATTATTTTGCCGCGTCCATTACCTTCTGCCAGACCCTCAGCACATTGTCTCCGCAAACTTTTTCAATATCCTTTTCAGAATATCCCCGCTTCAATAAAACATAAATCAAATTAGGATACATCGAAACATCTTTCAATCCCGTAGGCAATGAATCACCCACTCCGTCAAAGTCAGAACCAAAACCGACATGATCAATTCCGATGAGCTGAACAACGTGATCAATGTGATCGGCCACCATTTCTACATCAGCAAATGTGGAGGGGTTGTCTTTCTTAAATTGTTCGATGATTGGCTTAGCCAAGGAGTCAGTGAGCTTTAGTTTTTTCTCTTCCAGAATTGCTCTTAACTTTTTTTCATTGATGTTGCTTTGCGCTCTCACTGCTGAGTCTAAGAACGTAGAACCAAAGTTAATCTGAATCACTCCTCCGTTTTCGCCTAGCTTTTTAATCATATCATCGCTCATGTTTCTCCAAAACTCAGGCGTATAAAAGCGACAGGAGGAGTGAGAGGCGATGACAGGAACCTTGGTCATCTTCACTACCTGATAAAATGCGCTATCCGACACATGTGAAATATCGACCATGATCCCTAACCGGTTCATTTCTTCCACCACTGTTCTTCCGAATGGGCTTAGTCCATTCCAGGTAGCTGTAGTATCGTATGATGAGTCACAAATTTGATTGTCTTTGCCATGAGTTAATGTGATGTATCGTATTCCCCTGTCGTAGAAATATTTTAGATTTTTCAGATCATCACCAACAGGTGCGCCATTCTCCATTCCCATAGGCAGAGAAATTTTCCCGGCTTTGAAATTGGCTTTGACCTCTTCCGGTGAAACAGCTACTGAAAATTTTTCGGGGATGGCTTCAGCAATACCTCGTATCATATTGATCATCGAATCGGCTAGTGCCCTGCCATTATCAGGCAAAAGCTGATAGGAGGAAGGAATATAAATAGACATGAAGGGCGCATCAAGCCCACCTTTCTTAGCACGCTCATAGTCAAAATCTCCTTCCTTGGTGGAAATAGGGATACCCATATATTCCCGGTCAAGCCTAAAGTTCTTCACTTTAAGTCGAAATGGTAAATCCACATGTCCATCGGTGATGATGTATTGATGCGCCAGTTCGTTAGCGTATTTTCTCAATTCATCATCGTTCATTCTGTCCACGGGTCTTTTCTCCTGGCACGCTACTAATGCGATGCCCAGTGCAGCTATCAGGAAGGTCTTAACAATTTTCATAGGTTTGTATATTTGAACCTGAAAGTTAAGCGATAGAAGCGGGTATGCAAATCATTACTCTACGGACAACACAAAATGTTTTAATCAACTATCCCGTTGCGGGATTGTTTGACGGAATTTTCACCTTCCTTATCGACCTGTTTATTTTTGCCTCCCTGATTCTTGCCATCTACGCAGCCAATCTGTTTAGAATCACCAGCACCTGGGTATTCATTCTCATTTATCTTCCGGCCTGCTTCAATATATTGAACTTCAAAATCTCCATGAATAGACATTTGACTTCAGCACTGTGATGGTGCTGCCGGAATACAGTCGCGCCCAACTTGCTTTGCGCAATGGCCAGGACAAACCCGAAGTATGGATTGCTTATCTGGGATTAATTTACGAAGTATCTTCGTCACGGCTTTGGAAAAATGGCAAGCACTATGAACACTGGGCCGGCCAGGATTTGACGGATGAGTTGAAAGATGCACCTCATACAGAAAAGGTCTTTGAGAAGTTTAAAGTCATAGGAAAATTAGCAGGCTAAATAGAAAATAACATGATCATCATCGCAGATAGTGGAGGTTCAAAAATTGATTGGAGGTTGATCCTCTCCGATGGGAGAATTGAGCAGACAAATTGCCCGGGCTTTAATCCCTACTATCAGCCCATTGGCGATCTTGAAAAAAATGTGAGAGAGTTTTTAATGCCGCTGGTTAAGGAAGAAGTCACCAAAATATTTTTTTACGGCACGGGAGTTTCCTCCGAAAAAAATCAGGAAGTCATCAAAGCAACTTTTGCGACCTTCTTTCCCGTTGCTAAAATTGAAGTGGGTTGGGATCTGCTGGCGGCCGCTCGTGCCCTTTGTGGAGATGAACCAGGCATTGCGTGCATTCTGGGTACAGGTTCAAATTCATGTCTTTATGATGGTAAAGAAATTGTTCATGTCGTTGCCAATATGGGATGGATTCTTGCCGATGAAGGCTCAGGCACCTACATGGGCAAGCGTCTGATTGTTGATTACTTTAGAAATGAAATGCCTCCAACTTTGGCGAAGCAATTTCAAGCGAGATTTCCCTGGAGTCGGGAAGAAGTTTTGGCGAAAGTCTATCAGGATGAAAAGCCAGGCGCTTTCCTTGCCGGCTTTGCCAAGTTTATTTTCCAACACCTCAAAGAACCGTATTGCTATACATTGGCTTATAAGAGCTTCTCCGATTTCTATGAGAATACCGTGATGAAATACGAAAATTATCAATCGCTCAAAATTCATTTTACCGGTTCGGTAGCATTTTATTTTAGCGATGTACTACGGCAGGTTGCTAATGATAAAGGGCTTACCGTAAAAAATATTCTTGAAGGTCCCATTGCCGGATTAGCGTTGTATCACAAAAAAGACCTGAATTAAATAATCACTTCTATTGCTTAATTCTCCGAGTCTTCTCGCATTCTTTGGTACTTGTTTATTAATTTTATAGCACCTTAACAACTGGAATTGAGCACTACCGAATCTTCATCCCGTTTTGACCATCTTGATCGCATGAGCGTTCACGATCTTTTGATCAATATGAATGAGGAAGACAAATCGGTTCCTTTGGCCGTGGAGAAAATAATTCCCGACATAGAAGCCCTCGTTAAAGTTATTGTTGAGAAAATGGAAAAGGGTGGTCGCTTGTTTTATATTGGTGCCGGCACCAGTGGAAGATTGGGCATTCTGGATGCTTCTGAAATACCACCCACCTACGGAATGCCACATGGACAAGTCATTGGATTGATTGCCGGTGGTGATAAGGCGATTCGTCAAGCCGTAGAGAACGCTGAAGATGATACCCAACAAGCATGGCTTGATTTAGAAGTTCACCATATCAGCCAAGATGATGTGTTGATAGGAATTGCCGCCTCAGGAAGAACACCTTATGTTATCGGAGGTGTAAAGAAAGCACGCGAACAAGGAATTACGACAGGTTGCATTACCTGCAATCAGGGAAGTGAATTAAGTAAACAGGTAGACCATCCTATTGAAGTGGTCGTTGGTCCCGAGTTTGTCACCGGCAGTACAAGAATGAAATCAGGCACCGCACAGAAACTTATACTCAACATGATTTCAACAGCCACCATGATCAAGCTCGGTCGGGTAAAGGGAAATAAAATGGTGGATATGCAACTCACCAACGATAAACTGGTTGACCGTGGTACTCGTATGATTATGCAAGAATTAGGAATCGATCGGACGGAAGCTGAGAAGCTATTAAAAAAACATGGAAGTGTGCGAAAGGCTGTAGACAGCATTAAATAATGCATGACATTGAACCCTTTTACAACTGGCTAAAGTATTACGATTCATCACAAGACGAGAAGTCTCCTTTTTTCGGCAAAGAATATAACTACGATCTCTACCAGGATACCATTTATGGATTCTTCATTGATCCAGGGTGGGACTCCATTGACTCTGAAACACTTTATTTAAAGACTATCTACGTTGACTATGATAAGGGTTTTGCCATCATCGAATTCATTGGAGAGTGGAATGATGCCATCAATAATGACATCATGTTGCTGAAGAGAAATTTTATTGAACTCCTTTCCCGGGAAGGCATCACTAAATTCATCTTGCTAGGAGAAAATATTTTAAATTTTCACGGATCCGATGATGCTTATTATGAAGAATGGCGCGATGAAGTCGAGGACTCCGAATCAAAAGAAAAAACAGGTTGGATCGCAGCGGTGAATTTTCCCGATTTCATTCAGGAGGAATTTAAGAAATACAAAATTGACCATCACATCAATATGGGAGGAACATTGCAAATTGATGACTGGCGCACACTTCACCCACTTCGCTTTTATCAACGTGTGGACTCATTGGTTCAAAGAAAACTCAATTGAGCATTCCCAATTGGTGCATCAACGGGCACAAGATATTTTTTACGCGAATTAAGCTCCTGACAAAGCACTCGTGTTCTTCGTTTAATTCCTTTTTTAAACCACCGTCCTCTAATTTCAAAAACACTTCCCTCCGGTATATCCGATAACAAGGTTTTTGTCGCGGAGGGATGCTCATAGGTTCTTAACACTTTAGAAAGAGTCGGATCAGAAAAAGTGGTAGCCATGGGATCGATCATATGCCTTCTTAACTCTTTTAGCAGATCAGCAGGAAAAAATTGTTCATTCAGCAAAGGCTCTAATAATTGCCGAAATGTATTTTTCCATTCCGTACCATGTGCAGAACGGCTCCTTGTCTGATGAACCATAAGGTGAGCCACCTCATGGATATATGTAATGAGAAAAAGGTGAGAGTGTAGATCACTGTTGACGGTAATCCGAGGTGTTTGTCCTCTTCGAAAAGTGAAGTCTCCTATTTTGGTGACCCGACTTTTTCTAAGCCTGAAGTCAAACGGGTTTTTATTCCAGAGTTCTATACAATAGGGAACAGCCGCTGAAGGAACGTGTATTTGAAGAATTGTGATGACTTTTTCTACATTCATAGGCAACAAAAAAGGCTTCAGAAATCTAAAGCCTTCAAAGAAACAATCTTTACGATTGCTTAGTTTACTACTGCGGCAGCAGAATCAGCAACAGCGTTTACAGTGCTGTCAACAACGGTAGCAGCAGAGTCAACCATAGTGGATACAGAATCAACTGCAGAAGCAGCTTCTTCTTTTTTACCACCGCAAGCGACCATCGCTACTGCAAAGCCACAAACGATAAGAAATGCAACAAATTTTTTCATAGTTTTCAGGTTATTGAAATTTTGCTGCAAATATAGCAGTATTGCCTGATACTAAGGCAACGCGTAAGAAATTTTATTGATTTGTCAGATTTTGAGCATTAAAAAACCTTACCAAATCCTAAATCAAAATACATTTGATGTTCGCTACCTGCAGCCGATGCTCCTCTTAAAGCTTGATTCAGGCTCAAAAAAGCGCTATTTATTTCTTTCTAAAGAATAACCGGATCGGAACTCCCTCGAAGTCAAATTTCTCGCGCAGCCTGTTTTCCAAAAAGCGTTGATACGATTCTTGTATGTATTGCGGGTGGTTGCAAAAGAATGCAAACGATGGCGATCGGGCTTTAACTTGCGTGATATACTTAATCTGAATTAATTTCCCTTTCAGGGCTGGTGGTGGATAGTGAACGATTTCAGGAAGCATCGCATCATTTAGTTCAGAGGTAGCTACCTTTTTGGTCTTATTACTAAAGACCTCGACAGCCTTTTCAATTACCTGAAAAATTCTTTGCTTGTTGATAACAGACACAAACAAAAAGGGGACATAAGTAATCGGAGCAATTTTTTCCAGCATATCACTCTTGAATTTCTCAGCCGTGTTGCTATCCTTTTCAATAAGGTCCCACTTATTTACCATAATGACGATGCCTTTATTCTGCTTTTGAGCAAGGCTGATGATATTAACATCCTGCGATTCCAAACCACGCTCGGCATCAATCACGATAATACAGACATCGCACTCTTCCAACGCTTTTAGTGACCTGAGCACAGAATAGAATTCTACGTCTTCTATCACTTTACTTTTCTTCCTTATTCCTGCAGTGTCTGTCAGGATAAAATCATTACCAAACATTTTATACCGCGTATCGATTGCATCGCGCGTTGTGCCGGCCTCATCAGTGACTATACTTCGGGCCTCTCCCAATAACGCATTAAGAAAAGAGGACTTGCCGACATTGGGGCGACCTAATATGGCAATCCGGGGGATACCTGCATTGGGATATTCAACTCCTTCTTCTGGAAAAGTCTTGATCAATTCATCCAACAATTCACCGGTGCCACTGCCATTACCCGATGAAATTGGATAGATCTCTCCTAACCCCAAAGCATAGAACTCAGCAGCCAATGTTGTTTTATTAGGCGTATCTACTTTGTTGGCAGCAACAAAGACAGGTTTCTTGGATTGGCGAATGATATTCGCGAAATCTTTGTCGTAGCCTGTTAACCCCTCTTCACAATCCACTAAGAAAATAATGGCAGAGGCTTCATCAACCGCCAGCTGCACCTGTTTGCGAATTTCAGATTCAAACTTATCATCTGACCCCGTTACGTATCCACCGGTATCGATTACCGTGAAGTATTTTCCGCACCATTCGGCATAGCCATAATGACGATCCCGTGTAACTCCCGGCATATTATCCATAATGGCCTGCCGCTTCTCCACCAACCGGTTAAACAAGGTTGATTTCCCCACATTCGGCCTTCCTACAATTGCAATAACGTTTGCCATAAATTAATTATCAATGAATCATTGTTCAATTGGTCTATCGAACAATGACTAATTATCCAAATATCCAAATTGCTTAAGTCGCTGTTTCTGTTTTCTCCAATCGTCAGCCACTTTCACATGCGTCTCTAAAAAAATTTTCTTGCCAAAGAAGGTTTCTAAATCTTTACGTGCCTCGGTCCCCACCTTTTTTAGCGAGCTTCCCATTTTTCCAATGATGATTCCTTTTTGTGAATCACGCTCTACAAAAATAATCGCGCGAATACGAATGATCGCTTCCTCATCTTTAAAACTATCAATCCCTACTTCGGTGCTGTAAGGAATCTCCTGTTCGTAATTCAAAAATATTTTCTCGCGAATTATTTCAGAGGCAAAGAAACGTTCAGAACGATCCGTGAAATCATCTTTAGGATAATAGCCGGGATGCTCCGGTAAATAGCTTTTTATCAATGGCAAAAGACTCTCCACATTCTCTCCCGTCAGCGCTGACACAGGAATGATCTCTTTTGGTTGAATAAGCTCTTTCCAATATTTTATTTTATCCTCCAACTGCGAACCGTTGGCTTTATCAATTTTATTAATAATCAACAAGACGGGAGTTTGAATAGACTTAAAGCGTAAAAAAAGTTGCTCGTCATACTTTTCACCCAATTCTACCACCACCAGTATCACATCGGCATCTTCCAAGGATACTTTCACATAGCTCATCATCGCCTGATGAAGTTCATACTTTGGCTCCAAAATACCGGGTGTATCAGAGTACACGATTTGAAAGTCGTCTCCATTTAGCATCCCCATGATTCGATGCCGGGTAGTTTGAGCTTTGGAGGTAATAATGGAGAGATTCTCGCCCACCAGCTTATTCATCAGGCTTGATTTGCCCACGTTGGGCTTCCCTACAATACTTACAAAACCTGCTTTATGCTGTGGCATGGGTGATTTAAAAAGAAAAACCCCAGGTAGCCTGAGGTTTTTTAGTAGCGGGGACAGGACTCGAACCTGTGACCTTTGGGTTATGAGCCCAACGAGCTACCAACTGCTCCACCCCGCGATATGTATTTCTCGGGGTGGTGTCAGATTCGTTATGAGAACCCTTAACGAGCTACTCCCGATAACTATCGGGACTCCACCCCGCGATATTGAGGCACAAAAGTAGGCGGATAGAGGCTAAAAAACAAATCCAGATAAAATACTCTTACCCCTAGCAAACCTTTTATTAATTTGACGAGTTGAATTCTATCCTATGATAATTGATTTGCGCAGCGACACTGTTACCAAGCCTACTCCAGGCATGCTTGAGGCCATGATGAAAGCCGAAGTAGGCGATGATGTTTTCGGAGAAGATCCTACCGTTAAAAAACTGGAAGAGAAGTGTGCTCAATTATTGGGCATGGAAGCTGCCGTGTTCTGTCCTTCGGGTACCATGACTAACCAAATTGGTATAAAGGTGCTTACGCAGCCTTTTGAAGAGATCATTTGTTATAAAGGCGCACACATTTATAAATACGAAGGAGGAGGCCTGGCCGGTAACAGCAATATTAGCACTCGTTTGTTGGCAGGTGATCGTGGCCGGCTCTCGGTGGAAGAAATAGGAGCTAATATTAATGGTGATGATCAGCATTACCCCAGAACTTCTGTTGTTGCGCTTGAGAATACTGTAGTCCGTGAAGCAGGAAGCTACTACAGTTTATCTCAGATTGAGGCCATCAGTAAGTTCAGTCGATCAAAAGGGCTGACCATGCATCTGGATGGTGCACGTTTTTTTAATGCCATCACCGAAACGGGTGAGAGACCGGCTGATTTTGGGAAACACTTTGATACGATTTCCATCTGTCTTTCAAAAGGTTTGGGAATTCCTGTTGGATCTGTACTGGTTTGTAAAAAGGAATTAGAAAAGAAAGCAAGGCGAATGCGCAAAGTCTTTGGCGGGGCCATGCGACAGGCCGGCTTCCTTGCTGCAGCAGGAATTTATGCATTGGATCATCACATCAGTCGGCTAAAGGAAGATCATATTCGGGCGCGTGAAATCGGGAAAGTACTTTCAGAAAAATCTTACGTTAAATCAATTATGCCAGTGGATACCAATATTGTGATTTTTGAATTGATTCCGACTGTAACACCTGAAAAATTTCTTTCTAAACTCGGAGAGCAAAATATTAAAGCATTGGCATTTAGCGCTACTGAAATCCGTATGGTCACTCATCTCGATTTTAATGATGCCATGCTGGATAGCACAATTACAACGCTCGCGAAACTTAGTTTTTAAAATAAAGTTACGATAGCTGGATGTTTGAGACTACTTCACCCCTTGCAGAACGTATGCGACCTTCAAAACTGGAGGATCTCATCGGGCAACAGCATCTGGTGGGAGAGAACGGAATCATCAGAAAAGCAATTACCAGTGGCAATGTTCCTTCCATGATTCTGTGGGGCCCACCCGGAGTTGGGAAAACCACGATTGCCAACATTATTGCTAATGAAGTTAAGCGACCTTTTTACACCATCAGCGCAGTAAGTGCGGGAGTAAAAGATGTTCGTGAGATTATAGAAAAAGCAAAACATGGAAGTCGTGCGATTTTATTCATCGATGAAATTCATCGTTTTAATAAGTCACAGCAGGATGCGCTTCTGGGTGCTGTGGAGAAAGGAGTGATTACTTTAATTGGTGCTACCACCGAAAATCCTTCCTTTGAAGTAAACTCAGCTTTGCTTTCGCGATGTCAGGTCTATACATTAAAAGCATTAGAAGAAAATGAATTATTAGGCCTCATCAAACAAGTGCTGCAAAAAGATGCTGAACTTAAAAAGCGAAGTATTAAAATAGTTGAACATCAAGCATTGCTTACTATTTCAGGTGGCGATGCGCGAAAAGTTTTGAATTTAGTAGAGTTGATCAGCGAGTCGATTACCGGTGAAATCGAAATCACCGATGCACTGGTCATTGATGTGGCACAAAAGAGAATTGCCACTTATGATAAAAGTGGGGAACAGCATTACGATATTATCTCTGCGTTTATCAAATCCATCCGCGGCAGCGACCCCAATGCAGCAGTCTATTACCTCGCAAGAATGATTGAAGGAGGTGAAGATGTAAAGTTCATCGCCAGGAGAATGGTTATACTCGCATCCGAGGATATTGGAAATGCCAACCCGACCGCACTGGTGATGGCCACCACTACCTTTCAGGCTGTAGATGTTATCGGGTATCCGGAAGCTCGCATTATTTTATCACAATGCGCTGTTTACCTGGCCAGCTCTCCTAAAAGCAATGCAAGCTATGCCGCTATTGACAAAGCCTTGGCGATAGTGAAAGAAACCGGAGACTTATCTGTTCCGTTGTCTATCCGTAACGCTCCTACCAAACTGATGAAAGACCTTAGCTATGGGAAAGGATACCAGTACGCTCATAGCTTTGAAGGAAATTTTGTGAACATGGAATTTCTTCCCGACAAAATTAAAGGAATCAAATTTTATGAACCCGGCAAAAATCAGAGAGAAGATGAGTTAAGAAACTATTTGAAGAAATTGTGGGGAACGAAATACAATTACTGATACTCAGTAACAATACTACATGCAGCATCTGATTTTTGAATATTCCCCTGTCTATATCGTTTTGTGCCTTGCACTGGGCGTTGGTTACGCATTTATTCTATACCGTGCCAAACATACCTGGAGCAAGAAGATTAATCAAGGGATTTTTGTATTGCGAGCAATTGCGGTGGCCTTCGTTGCTTTTCTATTAATAGGACCTATTCTAAAACTTACTAATAACATTTTTGAAAAACCGACAATGGTTTTTTTGGTAGATAACTCCCTTTCGGTAAGCGAAATGTTGGATTCACTTGAGCATCAAAAAATCAGAGAACAGATAGGTAAAGCTCGCAAATCAATGGAGGATGCAGGATATGAAGTCTCTATTAGAAATCTATCAGCTAAAGATGAAGCATTAACTTTTAATCAACCCACCTCAGATATCACTGGGGCAATACGGTCTGTCACCTCCGACTACGAAGGAAAGAATTTGGCAAGCATCGTCTTGTTGTCTGATGGTATTTATAATTCAGGCGCCTCCCCTTTGTATTCTCCCCTAAGAATTCCCATCAACACAATTGGGCTGGGTGATTCAACTCAGCGCACTGACCTGATATTAAAAAATCTTGCTTTCAATAAAATTGCCTATCAGGGAAATAAATATCCGTTAAGGGCCGAAGTCCAAAGTCTGGGATTAACTAATCAGGAGATAAAAGTGTCCGTTTTTCAAGGTGGTAAATTACTCACGCAACAAATCAAAAATTCCGGGAATAAATCCTTGCTCAGTTTTGATTTTCAATTAGAAGCCAATGAAAAAGGACTCCAGCAGATTTTAGTTTTTATTGAGCCTCATTCCTTAGAGGCTAATAAAAAAAACAATCGATCTTCTGCTTTCATTGAAGTGGTGGAAGGAAAGAAAAAGATACTCGTAATCGCTCCTGCACCACACCCCGACCTTAAAGCATTGCGATCAGTGATTGAGAAGAATTCAAACTATGAGTTTATTCTTCACATACCGGGGATTCAGGAGGCAGAGTCCAATCTTCTACAACCTGGAAAAGCAGACTTAGTTATTTTTCATGAAGTTCTCGACAAGCAACAGAAAACAGCAGCATTGTATGCCAGATTAAGCAAAGGACCCTCTTCACTAATGGTCATTATTAGTAAGGGCACTGATGTTCGTGCGTTGGCAATCAATGGCATACCCCTAATTTTTGAAAATACATCGCAATGGGATGAAGTGACACCCGTCATTAATCCAACCTTTCGGGATTTTGGATTTGCAGAAAATGTCAGCAGCTCCTTTTCAAAATACCCTCCGGCAGCGGTACCTTTTGGAAAGTTCACCTTCCCCGCCAATGCTTCTGTTCTCCTTTATCAGCGCATCGGCAATGTTACCACAGACAGACCATTGATTCTGACTTATGATGATAACGGACGTAAAACAGGTGTAGTCATCAGTGATGGGATATGGCGTTGGCGATTAAATGAATTTCTGGAAAGTGAGAAGACCATTGCCTTTGATGAAGTCTTTTCAAAACTTATTCAGTACCTGAGCACACAGGAAGACAAACGCAGGTTTCGGAGCTTTCCTATTCAGCACGAATTTACTGATTCAGAACAAGTCACTTTCGAAAGCCAGGTGTATAATGACCTCTTCGAGCAAGTCTATGGGAACAAAATCGATTTAAAGATCACGGATCAAAACGGGAAAGTGATTTCTTACAATTACATAACAAGTCCGGGAGGCTCTCGCTATCGCATGGGCGGTATGAGCGAAGGAGTATTTCATTATGAATCCGCAACCATCTTGGATGGCAAACGAGAAACAGTTCGTGGAGAGTTTCTCGTTGCGGCTCAAAATATTGAATCTCAAAATCTCACGGCTGATTTTGGTCTTTTAAGGAAACTAGCTGCGGGAACAGGTGGAAAATTTTATACTATTAATCAATTCGATCAATTAACTAAAGACTTACTAAAAGTTGAAGCCCGAAGTCTTATTCATTCAGAGGATTCTTTTAATCCATTGATCAATCTGAAATGGGTATTCTTTCTGTTGCTCCTGATTGTTTCAGTTGAGTGGTTTCTGAGGAAATTCCTTGGGGCATATTAACCAAGTATATTCACGGCTAAAGGGACTGTTCTGAGGTGAATTATCTCCAATAAAAAAAGACCCCAACTTGTTGGGGTCTTTCATTCCAATGATTCTATTCACTCTTTTTTTCCTTAGGCACTTTTGTTTTCTTGAGCTTGATGGTTAAAGCATCGCCTTCTCCACTATAGTCTGCCAGAATGGTTCCGCCCTGTTCTATCTCGCCCCGTAGAATTTCTTCCGCTACGGGATCTTCAAGGTATCGTTGTATGGCCCGGTTCAACGGTCTTGCTCCAAACTGTGGATCATATCCTTTTTCTGCTAAAAAATCTTTGGCCTTATCTGTGAGTTCTACACTATAACCCAGCGCTGTAATCCGTTTAAACAGCTTGCCCAAGGTAAGGTCAATAATTTTATGAATGTGTTCGCGCTGCAAAGAATTAAATACAATGACGTCATCGAGGCGGTTCAGGAATTCCGGAGAGAAGGCTCTTTTCAACGCACTCTGAATAGTACTCTTCATGTTCTCTTCATCATTCTGCTGCTTTGCTTTGCTGGCAAAACCAATCCCTGAACCAAAATCCTTAAGATCTCTAACACCAATGTTGGAAGTCATGATGATGATGGTATTCCGGAAGTCCACCCTCCTACCCAAACCATCTGTCAATATTCCATCGTCCAGCACCTGCAAAAGGATATTGAAAACATCCGGGTGAGCTTTCTCGATTTCATCAAGCAATACGACACTATAAGGTTTCCTCCGTACTTTCTCAGTTAGCTGACCGCCTTCTTCATACCCTACATAACCGGGAGGGGCACCGACCAGGCGAGATACAGAGAATTTTTCCATGTACTCGCTCATGTCAATTCGCACCAATGCATCTTCTTTATCAAAAAGATACATCGCTAATACTTTGGCAAGCTCTGTTTTTCCAACACCGGTGGGCCCAAGAAAAATAAATGAACCAATGGGTTTCTTTGGATCTTTCAACCCTACGCGTGTGCGTTGGATAGCTCTGGTCAATTTCTTGATGGCTTCTTCCTGACCAACTACACGACCGCTCAATTCATTGCCCATCTCCAAAAGCTTGTTGCTTTCTTTCTGTGCAATACGGTTGGTAGGAATACCCGTCATCATTCCAATCACATCCGCCACGTTGTCTTCCGTTACGGTATACTTTTCAGTCCGTGTCTTTTCTTCCCAGCGGGCTTTCGCCATATCCAATTGCTCTATCAGCTTCTTTTCTTTGTCGCGGAGTTGAGCTGCTTCCTCATACTTCTGGCTTTTTACAACACGATTCTTTTCCTTCTTCACATCTTCAATGGCCTCCTCGTACTTCACGATATCCTCCGGCACGTGAATGTTGTTTATATGAACGCGTGCTCCCGCTTCATCCAACACATCAATTGCCTTATCTGGCAAAAACCGATCGCTGATATAACGATCTGATAATTTTACGCAGGCATCGATAGCTTCCTTAGTATAAACCACGTGATGGTGATCCTCGTATTTTTCCTTGATGTTGTCAAGAATTTGAATAGTCTCTTCTACCGAAGTAGAATCCACCAGTACCATTTGAAATCTTCTGGCAAGCGCTCCGTCTTTTTCAATGTATTGACGATACTCATCTAACGTAGTAGCACCAATACATTGTATCTCTCCCCGCGCCAACGCAGGCTTAAACATATTGGACGCATCAAGGGAACCTGAAGCTCCGCCTGCTCCCACTATCGTATGCAGTTCGTCAATGAAGAGGATTACATCCGGAGATTTTTCCAACTCATTCATCACTGCCTTCATGCGCTCTTCAAACTGACCGCGGTATTTGGTGCCGGCTACTAATGATGCCAGATCAAGCGTGACTACGCGCTTGCCAAAAAGAACACGTGATACTTTTTTCTGTATGATTCGTAGAGCAAGTCCTTCTGCAATCGCAGTCTTACCAACGCCTGGTTCTCCAATAAGAATAGGGTTATTCTTTTTCCTTCGGCTAAGAATCTGAGCTACGCGCTCAATTTCCTTTTCTCGTCCTACGATAGGATCAAGCTTATTGTCCTCCGCCAATTTTGTTAGATCTCGTCCGAAATTGTCAAGTACAGGCGTGCGTGATTTTTCTCCGGTTCCTTTTTTCTCTTTGCCTGAACCGCCCGAACCTGATGAACCAGCTCCAAACATTTTAGAAGAATCTTCATCGGGATCATCTGTATCCTGAGAAGCCATGGGTTGTTTATCCTGGTACTCCAGCATTTCTTTTACCACATCGTACGCCACATCAAACTTATTTAAGATTTGGGTTGCCAAATTATCAGGATCGCGTAGGATCGACAACAGCAGATGCTCGGTACCAATCAACTGTGCCTTAAATATTTTAGCCTCCAGGTAAGTGATCTTGAGCACTTTCTCCGAAGCTCTTGTTAAAGGAATGTTAGCAAGATTTTTAATCTCGTGAGTTGCTGTGCCTTTGGAAATTTTCTCGATTTCACCACGAAGCTGATCCATGGGGACTCCAAGTTTTTTCATCACTCCCACGGCCACACCCTCGCCCTCGCGAATCATTCCCAGTAGTAGATGTTCTGTGCCGATGTAATCATGCCCCAGTCGTAAAGCTTCCTCCCGGCTAAGTGAAATAACCTCTTTTACCCGGTTAGAAAATTTTGCTTCCATATTTGCCATTTGAGTATTGTAAATGTAAAGTTTTAACCCTGATATTTCAAACCTCGAAGACGACCCTCGTTCGGGGGTAAGTCCGAAAGATAAACGCTGTAATTCTAAGTTTATATACGTACAAAAACACGGTTTAAATTTTATTTGTTCAAAATTTCCTTTTGAGAACCCTTCAAGATGGCCAGCGACCTGGGGCCTTCTGAAAATAAAAGATCTGCAAAGCTGAGGTTCTCTGCAAATGCATTGCCAAAGACCTGATGGTAGGGCACCGGTTTGTAGTAGAGCCGTCCGGAATAGGCTTCTTTTGGCGTGATTGAAGATCGGAGGTCATAAATATCTTCGTCCACACTTTTCTCATACGACACAGTTTCCGATACTTTCGTTTCAAGATTCATACTCCGCAGACAGAATGACAGCAAAGCAAGGTTGAGATCGTACAAAAATTGGTAGTCAGAAAAAATAATCTGTCTCAATGCATGGGAATAGTGTTCGAAGAACGGAGCTTTTGCATAAGCAGATTGAATACCTCGCCAGTGATTGTTCTGCCACTTCTTGGTGTAATCAATACGAATTTCTTTAAGGGAAACTTTACCGTGCTTTTCGGAAAGAGGAACCACCAACATTTCCACCCCATTTGCGGTATTTATATAACAGCGGTTGCGAAAGCTCTGCTTTATATAATGTTCATTCTTTTCAAGAATAATTTTATCAAAATGAAGAAGTGCACAAAAATATTCAAGCGAAGGCAGATAGTGAGGTTCAATCAAGCAAGAAGTAGTTTTCAAAAGAGAGAAATAAAAATCATAAGTATTGCTCAAAGTATCCCAGGCCCTGACGTATAACATGAGGGATGCCTTCTGTGAAATCTACCACGGTAGAAGGAATGTTTCCTCCCGGGCCACCATCAATAACCAAATCTACTTTGTGCTTAAAATCCTCAAAAATTTCTTCAGGATCGGTCGTGTACTCTTTAATTACATCATCATCTTTAATAGAAGATGTGATTAACGGATTACCCAAAAGCGCAACGATTTCCCTCGGAATAGGGTGATCAGGGATGCGAATGCCCACTGTCTTCTTATTGACGTCCAGTATTTTAGGCACATTGCTACTCGATTCGAAAATATAGGTAAAAGGCCCTGGCAATGTTTTTTTTAAAATTTTAAAAAAGGGAGTATCGATGCGCTTGACGTATTCTGAAATATGGCTCAAGTCGTTGCAAATAAATGACAAATTTAATTTCTGAGGTTTTGTTCCAATAATATGAACCAATCGCTCAACGGTCCTGCGATTGATCAGGTCGCATCCAATTCCATAAACCGTATCGGTGGGATAAACAACAATACCCCCTCTTCTCAGTACCTCTACCGAGTGATTAATTTTTCTGGGTTCCGGATTTTGTGGATGAATTTTAAGTAGTTCTGCTACCATAGGTAAGACGCAAGGTACGTCTTGATCGTGTAATGTAAAATGCGACAACTATATACTATTTCGTATTTTTGAACCTTATCTTTTTTGTATGTCCGAGGTACCTAAGAAAAAAATGGCGTTATATCTGATTGGCTCTACGCTGCTGATCACGTTTACATTTTATGTATACCAAATCGTTTACACCGCCAATATTTTGACCGAGCGCGATGATCGCATGTTTATTGTCCGCAAAGGATACTCTTTCCGTCAGGTGCAAGAAGATCTGGGCAAGGGCAGCTTTGTCAACGATATGGTCTCCTTCAGTTTGGTGGCCCGCCTAATGGACTATGATAAGGAGATTCAGCCCGGTAGATTCCTGTTAAGAAGAAACATGACAAATATTCAGGCTATCCGGGCGTTGAAGTCGGGGCAGCAGGAAGCGGTTAAAATTACATTCACGAATGTGCGGCTGATTTCAGAATTGGGAGAAAAGATTACCAAAAACACAGGCGTGCGACCGGAAGAGTTTGATGATGCTGTTGATGACTTTGTTGAAAACAACAAGGACGGCTTTACCAAGGAAAATGTAATCTCCTTATTTATCCCCAATACCTATGAAGTATACTTCAACGTTTTGCCCGAAGACTTAGTAGAGCGAATGAACACGGAATACAAAAAATTCTGGACGGAAGAACGACTGGCAAAGGCAAAAAAGTTGGGTCTTACTCCTATCGAAGTATCAATACTCGCATCGATTGTTCAAGCCGAGACGGTTAAAAAAGAAGAGGCCCCCATTATAGCAGGTCTTTATATTAACCGACTAAAGAAAGATATCCCTTTACAAGCCGATCCTACGCTCGTCTTTGCTTCCGGGGATTTTGGACTAAAGCGGGTACTTAATCAGCATAAGGAAATCGATTCACCCTACAATACCTATAAGTATGCCGGACTGCCGCCCGGCCCTATCAACATGCCGCAAATTTCCACAATCGATGCCGTGTTGGATTATCAACAGCATAAGTACATCTACATGTGTGCCCGGGAAGATTTTTCAGGCTATCATAATTTTGCCAACACCCTGAATGAACACAATAAGAATGCAAGAAAATACCAAACTGCATTGTCAGAAGAAATGAAGAAAGCAAAACAGAAAAAGTAATGTATCTCTCCGAAACCAATATTCGTGTCCGCTATGGAGAAACTGATCAGATGGGATATGTGTACTATGGCAACTATGCCAAATATTACGAAGTGGCGCGGGTAGAAAGTCTGCGCCAGTTAGGATTGACCTATCGTGAACTGGAAGAGATGGGTATCATCATGCCCGTAGTGGAGAATCACTCAAGGTATCACGCTCCTGCTTTGTATGATGAAAATTTAAAGATCGTAACAACGATCAAGGACAAGCCCAGTGTGCGCATTACATTTAATTATGAAATCTTTAATGAGAAGGGGAGTTTGATCCATGCGGGCGAAACACAATTGGTTTTTGTTGACAAGAAAACAGGCCGGCCTTGCCGACCGCCTGAAGTTTTCCAAAAAGTACTGGCTCCGTATTTTCAAGTGTAAAGCGGCATCGTGAGAAAGTGAGATACAAGACAAGAAAATATATTCTCAAATTTCCTTCCGCCCGCACCGGAAGGTCGTGGTTGAAAACAATTCGTTTTCGAAGTCATGGGAATTTATCACTTTATAAGTTTCTTAAAATTTTCATTCACAATATTCAGGAAGATGAAATCATGGACCGGGCCAATGGAGTGGCCTATAATTTTATACTCGCCATTTTCCCGGCCATTATTTTTCTTTTTACCATGATCCCCTATATCTCGAATTATTTTCCCGAGATCACTACGAGCAGTATTATGAAATTTCTAAGTGAAATTATGCCACCAAGTATGTATCAGGTAGCCTCTGAAACAGTGCTTGATATTGTGAGTAATCAGCGGGGTGGTCTCCTCACGCTAGGATTTTTCCTTGCCCTATTTTTGTCAACCAATGGAGTTACAGCTTTGATGAAAGCATTTAATGCCTGCTACAAAACGGTAGAGCGAAGGAATTTTATCAAGATGCGTCTTACTGCATTTGGTCTTACACTCATGCTTGTCATTGCCCTTCTTTCTGCCGTTACTCTGTTAATTGTTGGTCAGATTGTAATCGATTATACAACTTCCCATCTCTCTGATTTCAGTCATCTACGCTTAGACAAATACTCCATTTACTTTCTCCTAGCCCTGCGCTTTATCGTGATCTTTGCCGTCTTCTTCATTGCCATTTCCTGTATCTATTTCTTTGGCCCGGCTGTGCATTATAACTGGCGTTTTTTCTCTATCGGATCAGTAATCGCAACCTTGGCGGGCCTTGGCATATCCTATGGATTTTCCTTTTATGTAACCAATTTTGGAAGCTATAATAAAGTGTATGGCTCTATAGGTGCCTTGATCGCTTTGATGGTGTGGATACAGTTGTTAACTGTTGTATTGCTTTTCGGATATGAGATTAACGCGAGTCTACATCATGGCCGGAAAGTAGAGTCTATTGAAACGCACCGAAGGACAGGGAAAATTGAAAAATCTTTTCAGTAATCTATTTTGAATCGCTTATTGATAAAGTGTAATTACTTTTTTAAGGATCGCATTTATTTTTTTCATCGGCAGATCCTTAGACGGGTCTATTAATAGAATCTTCATTCGTGTCCGCTTCTCTTGCAGCAAATCAGGATGATGAATCTTCTTACCTTCCACAATACCAAGGTAGGGTTGTTTATATTTTTTATGTACCCACAGGTAGCAAAACATTTTGCGTTTGTAACAGAAGAAAGGCATACCATATTTCCACGCTTCAGTAATGTTGACGTTTTGCTGCAGAATATGATTCCGCAAGAATTCTAAACAACTCTTAATAGGTTCTTCCTTTCCCTGATAATACTGGTCAATTGGTCTGAGTGACATCGTGCTAAATTACAAATCAACCTTTGTTTATTACCAGCGCAGCAAAAAGAATCTTTAATCATTCCCCTGCTGACATAGGGTTGTCATTAAGCAACACTATCTTGTTGTTAAATAAAACAAGTATGGAGAATCAGCTTATTGTAAAAAACACGATTATTATCAACGCACCAGCCGCCAACGTCTGGGATGCGCTGGTAAACCCTGAGCAGACTAAAAAATATATGTTTGGCTGCGAGACCGTCTCTGACTGGAGGGTAGGAAGCCCCTTACTGTGGAAGATGATATATGAAGGAAAAGAGATGATCCCCGTGAAGGGAATCATATTAGTCATTCAGCCTGCGAAACTTCTGAAATATACCGTTATCGATCCGAATGCAGCCATGGAAGACATCCCTGAAAATTATTTGAACGTGACCTACAGTCTGACCGAACAAAGCGGGATTACTACATTACGTGTTACTCAGGATGGTTTTGAAACTGCAGCTGATGGCAATAAGAGATATCAAGATGTCTATAATGATGGAGAGGGATGGAATCCAATTCTGGTACAAATCAAAAAGTTAGTAGAAGGCTAGCACTACCTTTTTCAAAACTTTCATAAAAAAAGCATCCCAGCTTTTGGCCAGAATGCTTTAGTCGCAGAGGAGGAGGGATTCGAACCCCCGGAACCCGTGAAGGTTCTCCGGTTTTCAAGACCGGTGCAATAAACCGCTCTACCACTCCTCTGTTTAAATGATACCTTTTTCTTTCAGGTACCTATATCCTTCAATTGATTTGAAGAATAATTCTCTTTTATAGGCTTCGGATTTAGTTTCAAAATCTTCACTATAAATTAATTTCCAAGGCCGTTTGCTTTTGGTGTATCTGACTTTACCCAGATTATGCCACTTCAATCTTTCAATGAGGTCACTTGTGTGGCCATAATAATGAGTCTCAACCAACTCACTTTGCAAAATGTAAGCATAAAACATTTTGCAAATCTAACATCAAACCCCCGGAACTCGTAAAGGTTCTCTCCAAAGGAGTCCCTTGGACCGGTTTTTGCCAAAGGCATCCCTTTGGGGCAAGACCGGTGCAATGCCAAAGGCATCCCTTTGGGATAAACCGCTCTACTGCCAAAGGCATCCCTATGGGGCACTCCTCTGTGCTCGGTTTATCTTTTAAGGACTGCAAAACTAACGGGTTTTTCTTTTCTGGCAAACCCCTGCGACCTTATTCCTCCACGAAGTCAGGGAAGGTCTTCTTTATTTCCTTCTCATTGATGCGTTCGGAACTTTGCCGTGAGGCGTCTAACTCCAGCAGAACAAGCTTTTGGTTATTTGAAACAAGGAGTAATTTATCCCGATCCGGATCAAATTCTTTACCTCTTCGGGCAGATTTTAAAGCATACTTGCGAGCAAAGTTATCTCCTTCCAATTGCAATTGGTTTTTGATTTCTACATTGACTTTCATTTTATCAAGAATATCACTTTTAGATTTGCCAACCACTTCCGTGGCCTCGAGCGTTCCAAGTGTCAGCACCGTTGTTCCACCAATGGCGGAAATCACTTTTGACTGATCGGTGGGCAGTAGAATCGGAGAAAGACCTGTGACCGCTCCAAGGGAGGCATTAACTAATGATCGATTTCTCTTTCCCTTCTTTGCCTGACGATAAGCCTTGTTGAGTACTTCATTATTTTCTACCAAGAGATCAATCAACCCTTTGGCTTGAATTAATGAGTTTCGGTATTTCAAGTATTGTAGCTTATCCTTTTCTTCAATATTCTCCGTATCTAAAATTTGAATTTTAACCCTGCGCTGTGCTCGATACGTTGATTTGTCAATGGCAAAAAAAGTAAGTTCAATGGTTCTGCTTTTCTCAGCCTCCTCCACAAACTCATAACCAGGTGTCCAGGTGAACTCTTGCTGCACCACTGTATTTTCTTTCATACTCGTGCCGGGCACCCTTGCATCAGATGACACAAAACCAACGGTTGAGATATTCTCATCGCCATTCGGGTCTGAGGCATAGAGCTTAAAACTGAGTAACTGATCTTCTCTAAGTGTTATGGCGCTATCACCTGGTACGAGCAGTAACTCTGGTGGCAAATCCAATTGGGTTTGAGCAATTTTGAGTTTCCCTATAGCCTCGGCTTTATCCGGCTGATCTTGAACAATGAACTCAAGGATTATTGGATTATTTTTCAACGCGTTGAATTGATTTCGCGATGGAGTCCAGGACAGTAAACCCTGTGAAGAAAGAGAAGCTCCTTCTGGCATTTGAGAGAGCGCTGACTTAAACACAATCGGGTCACCATCAGAATCGTTCACATAATCAGCGGATATCTGGTATCGGTTTGCTACCGACTGTTTTACATAGAAAACCGGAAGTTCTTCAACTACAGGAATTTGATTTTTGTGTAGAACAATAAATGTTATCGGATGCCTGGTCTTTCTTCCATCGGGCCAGGTGGCCTCAAAAATCACAGCCACTTCCTTTTGCTTCTCTAATCGATTCACTGCATCATAATCCGGCTTCCAAAAAAAAAGACCCAAAGAATCAAATCTAGCTTTATATCCATTTAAGCCTACCAAAGAAAAGTGCGGCTTAATTGAGTCTGTGGTGCTTACGGTAAAAGAAAGTGTACTCCCTTCACTTATCTCCCTCCAGTTGACTGATGTTGGAAAGAGAAGTTCCTGAGCAGGTGAGAAAGTATAACCAAAGCATACAAAGACCAAAAGGTATTTATTGATTTTCAAAAAGAAATACTTATTCCTCATCCGGCTTCCCTCGCTTCTGGTTATAGAATGAATTAAACTGAAGATTCAAATTTAATGATAAGCTTTTGCTAATTTTATTTTATGACAAAAAACCGCAAGTCAGAAGAAAAAAAGTCTTACAATTTTTTTGAGGATGTCCATGCTGTTGCAAAACTCATCCCGAAAGGCCGGGTAACAAGTTATGGAGCCATTGCCGCTTACCTCGGCACAAAAATGAGTGCCCGAATGGTGGGCTGGGCCATGAATTCAGCTCATGGTGATAAGAAATTACCCGCGCACCGCGTTGTCAATCGAATTGGATTATTGACCGGAAAACATCATTTCAAACCACCCTCTTCCATGCAACGGCAGTTGGAGAGGGAAGGTGTCCGGGTTGTAAAGGATAAGGTTCAGAACTTCGAGAAGTTATTTTGGGATCCCTCCAAAGAATTAATTTGAGTCGCGGAAGCTCAGCTTGTTTCTGTTTATCCGGATACTTTTGATTCTGTCTGCTTAAATGAAATGAGATAAAGCCCGGCAAACGTAATAAGTCCATTAATGATTAAAATTTCTATGTCTATTTTATATCCATTAAACCATCGGACTGAATTGGTGCTCAGGACATAGGACAAGACCGGTGAAGCCACACAAACAAAAGGAACCAACTTGTCACGCACCTGGAGCTTAGTAAAGAGGCCAAACGAAAAGAGGCCAAGCAGTGGCCCATAGGTATATCCCGCCACTTTCAATACAGTTTCAATCAGCGACCGTTCATTGAGTTCTTTGGTAATTAAAATGATGATTAAGAATAACACTGAAAAGCCAACATGAACATAATTTTTCTGTCGCTGCTTTACGCTCTCTGGCTTGTTTTTGAAGTTTAGAAAATCGATACAGAAGGAAGTTGTCAGCGCAGCCAGAGCTGAATCAGCGCTGGCATAAGAGGAAGCAATTATGCCCAACAAAAAGAAAATTCCAGCCACCAAGCCAAATTCACTTAAGGCAAGACGAGGGAATAACTCATCGGTGGAACCCTGGAGTGTTAAATTGTTTTTGGCACTATAAATATAGAGCAAGGCTCCCAGTGCTAAAAAAAGTAAATTCACTACTACTAGTGTATGGCTAAACCATAACATGTTTTTTTGAGCCTCCTTCAAATTTTTACAGGTCAGATTCTTTTGCATCAGATCCTGATCCAACCCTGTCATTGCAATGGCGATAAATGCGCCTCCCAGAAACTGCTTCCAGAAAAACAAAGGACTATTGACATCTTCAAAATGAAATATGTTGGAATACTCACTGTGCCGCACCTCGTCAATCATGCCCAGAACAGAAAAATTTAATCTGCTTGAGATCAAGTAGACAGAGATGATGACTGCGCTGACTAAAAACGTAGTCTGAAAAGTATCCGTCCAGACGATCGTTTTAATTCCTCCCTTAAAGGTGTAAATCCAAATTAAGAAGATTGTAATCGCTACGGTAATAATAAATGGGACGTGCCAGGCATCAAACAGAAACAGTTGAAGAATAGTGGCCGATAGATAGAGGCGTAATGAAGACCCTACCGTTCTGGAAAGCAGAAAGAAGGAAGCTCCTGTTTTATATGACCAATGTGAAAATCGTTGTTCAAGGTAGGTGTAGATAGATACTAAATTGAGCCGGTAATAAAGTGGCAGCAGCACGAGAACAATAACCCAATAGCCCAAAAGATAACCTAATACAACCTGGAAATAGGCAAATCCTATTTTTCCTACATTTCCCGGAACAGAAACGAACGTGACTCCCGATAACGAGGCGCCAATCATTCCAAAAGCGACCAGGTACCAGGGTGACTCCCGATTAGCAGTAAAGAACGTATCTGAAGTTGCTCCTTTCGAAGTGTATATTGAAATGATAATTAGGACAGAAAAATAAAGGATAATTATAGATACAACTAAGAAAGGTGTCATGTTGGGTATGGTCGAAGGCTAAAACTTGTTATTTTTTTTTACTTTTGAAACTATATTCTCAGCAGAAAGGTAGTACAAGAATTATGAAAGCCTCTCCTCAGGAACAAGAACTCATCGATGTGCTGGAAGCCATTGAGATCACCGAGGTAAAAGACCTGGTGGTATTCAATGATGATTTCAACACTTTTGAACATGTTATTGAGACCTTAAAAAAGGTTTGCCGTCATACTTCGGAGCAAGCTGAACAATGCACCTGGATCATTCACTTTAAAGGGAAATGTACTGTAAAGAAGGGCTCATTTGAGGAACTTCGACCGATCCGTGAGTCCATTTGTGAAGCAGGTATTGATGCAAAAATCCTTTAATCATTCTGATGGAATACCCTTCTAAGCTCATCGAAGATGCGGTGAATGAAATTGCCAGGCTCCCGGGTATTGGCAAAAAAACAGCGTTGAGATTGGTGTTGCACCTCATTAAAGAAAACGAAGACAAAACGCTTTTACTTACTGATGCCCTGCGAAAACTAAGAGCTAATATCAAATTTTGTAAAATCTGCCACAATATTTCTGATGAAGAGCAGTGCTTGATCTGCAGAAGCCACAGGCGCGACCGTAGTGTGCTTTGTGTTGTAGAAGAAAGTAGGGATGTGATGGCAATCGAAAGCACCTCACAGTATGCAGGCCTTTACCATGTTCTTGGCGGAGTCATTTCTCCCATGAATGGAGTTGGTCCATCCGATTTGAAAATTGATTCTTTGATCAGTCGTTTGTCAAATTCCACCGATCTTAAAGAAGTCATCCTGGGACTGAGTCCCACGCTGGAAGGAGATACTACTGCATTTTACCTTAACAAAAAGCTTAAAGACTTCCCTGTTAAAATCAGCTCAATCGCCAGAGGAATTCCGGTGGGTGGCGATTTGGAGTATGCTGACGAGATCACCTTGGGTAGAAGCATCATCGGACGGACTCTTTTTAATTAAGTGTTTCCTCCATGATGATTGCTTTTGCTGGATTACGCTTGTCTGACGGCTTTTAAATTTCTTTCTTTGATCTCATTTTAAAAAATTATGCACCTCCTTTCCAACCGAATTGAAGCCATCGAAGAATCTGCGACCTTGGCCATGGCAGCCAAAGCCAGGGAATTTAAATCCCGCGGCATTGATGTTGTTAACCTCAGCCTCGGAGAACCCGATTTCAAAACACCCCAGCACATTTGCGATGCTGCAAAAAAAGCGATTGATGATGGGAAATATTTTACCTATCCTCCGGTAGCAGGATATCAGGATCTGCGTGAGGCCATAGCTATTAAATACCAAAAAGAGAACGGAGTTCCTTATAAAGCAGAAAATATTGTTGTCTCTAACGGTGCCAAGCAGTCAATAGCAAACGTAATGCTCGCCTTGCTGAACCCGGGAGACGAAGTGATTATCTTTTCTCCTTACTGGGTAAGTTATGATGCCCTTGTACGGTTGGCCGAAGCAACGCCAGTGCTGGTGAGAGGAACTATTGAAAATGATTTTAAAGTAACAGCAGCCCAGGTCGAAAAAGCATTAACTCCTAAAACGAAAGCCATTATTTTCTCGTCACCCTGTAATCCTACCGGTTCCGTTTTCTCCAAAAAGGAATTGCAGGAAATCGCTACTGTAGTATTGAAGCATCCGAGTGCATTGGTCATCTCCGATGAAATCTATGAGCACATCAATTTTACAGGAGAACGATCGAGTATTGCTTCACTGCCGGGAATGTTTGATCGGACGATTACCGTTAATGGTTTTGCCAAAGGTTTTGCCATGACAGGTTGGCGCGTAGGCTACATCGCAGCTCCCAAATGGATTGCCGATGGCAGTAATAAAGTACAAGGTCAGATTACATCTGCTAACTGTTCCATCTCCCAGCGCGGTGCTCTGGCTGCCATCACAGGCGATCTTGCCCCGACTGAAAAAATGGTAAAGGAATATCATCATCGTAGAGATCTGGTGTATAATCTGCTGAAAAATATTCCAGGAATAAAATCCAATTATCCTCAAGGGGCTTTTTATTTTTTCCCCGATGTAAGTTCGTTCTACGGAAAATCAGATGGTACAAGAACGATAAAAAATAGTGATGATTTTTGCATGTATATGCTGGAGGTGGCCAACGTGTCTTTAGTGCCCGGTGGCGCATTTGGTGAAGAGGCTTGTGTGCGGCTATCGTATGCTGCATCAGAAAAAGACTTGGTGGAAGCCATGAAAAGAATGAAGGAATCCCTTTCAAAATTAAAATAAGTATGGAGCAAGGCTCTCTCCGGCAGATTTTTCAAACGTTCAATGACATCACCGTGCTCATCGTGGGTGATGTAATGCTCGATAGTTATATCTGGGGAGTGGTGGAGCGAATATCTCCTGAAGCTCCGGTTCCTATTGTTACGGTAAAACAAAAAGATTATCGACTGGGAGGCGCAGCCAATGTGGCGTTAAATATTCATGCCCTCGGAGCAAAACCGATTTTGTGCGCGTTGATTGGACAAGATGATGATGGTAAAAAGTTAATGCATCGGTTGGATGATCGGGCAATCAGTAAGGAGGGAATTGTTGTAAGTAAATCAAGACCTACTACGGTAAAGACTCGCGTAATTGCGAGCCACCAACATGTCGTGCGCGTTGATGAAGAATCAGATGCCGAGGTGAATGAGATCGAAGAAAAAATGATTCTGGATCGCATTGAAAAGTTGATTCCGCAATGTCAGGTAGTTGTCTTTGAAGATTATGATAAAGGGGTTTTGAATTCCAACATAATTGAAAAAACAACCCAGTGGGCAAAGAAGCATGGAATTCCTACGGTGGTAGACCCTAAAAAGAGAAATTTTCTCTCCTATAAGAATGTAACCTTGTTTAAGCCCAACTTAAAAGAATTGAGAGAAGGGCTTAAGGTTGAAGTAGAGGCCGGGAATCAGGATCAAGTGGCCAATGCAGTTGAGTTGCTAAAATTAAAACTGAATGCGCTAGGAGTTCTGGTAACGCTTTCAGAACATGGTGTCTATATTGATCTCCAACAGGAAAAAATAAAATTGCCCGCTCATGTCCGGGAGATTGCAGATGTCTCCGGAGCGGGAGACACGGTAATCAGCATTGCTGCGTTATGCATTGCATTGAATCTTAGTCCACAGTTAATCGCTTCACTGTCTAATCTTGGGGGAGGCTTGGTGTGTCAACATATTGGCGTGGTGCCCATCAATAAAAACGAATTCCTGGACGAAGCCATTGCTGAAAAAATTAATGGCTAATTGCTTTCAAATTGCTTTTCTAAAGAAAATTCTTTCTCCAGATCTTCAATGATTTTTCTGTCAAGCGGGCTCTCCTTAATCACATTATAGTTGCTCCAAAACTCCTTGTTATAAGGAAGATCCTGGAATTGCAACCCATAACTTCTCATCTTTTCGGTAGTACCAATACGCTCATCCGTACCCGGATACACCTGATTGATGAGAAGCTGCTGGTTTAATTCCGTCTCAAATTTTAATTCTTCGGTTCGGGCATCATACCAATTTATTCCTGAGTTGACAGAAATATAATTAAGATACATTCTTCCCTCAAAGAGTCTGAAGTCAATGACACGCTTCAGACTGACAAACTTACTCATCAGTCCTTTTCTCTTCCCAATGCTTTCATGCTGATTGTTTTCATAATCGAGGTGAATGATGCTGTACGTTTTTTTATCAATATAGATGGTAAGGCTATAGTCGCTACTATGTTTGATTACAAAAATTGAATGACCGTTATAATAGGAGTCTTTCTCCCGACCTAAGCTTGAAAAAAAAACTTCTTCGTCCGGGAACTGACGATAGCGAATGTTATTGTGTAGCAGCAAATCTTCTAGAAGGTTATCTTCATCAAAATAAGCTGTAAACTTATTGCCATAGCCAAGGCTCCTTCTGACTTCCAGTAATGCTACTCGCTCTCTTAATTTAAATTTATTACGCGGGGCCTTATAGTCTTCATCATAGATTTTAACTGCTGCTTCCAGCACAGAAATATAAGTACCTCCTACTTTTTTAATGTCCCGATAAAAGCCATCCATTAGGTAAGGATCCATCGGATAGTTTTGCTCGATCCGCGAAAGCGCAATGCGCATAATGTCTCCCCCCAACAAACTATCCGAGACGATCACTTCGTCCAAAACCTGACTTGATTTTTCAACTTCAATGACAAGCGGATTAATGTCCAGCAAGGTCCAGGCGGGGGCTTCATAGTTTTTATAGCCCAGCATGGCAATAGAGAGCATTTCATTGCGGAATTCCGCTGGGATATGAAAATCAAATTCCCCCTGAAGGTTGGTGATGGTGCCAATGGGTTTCCCTTTTATACCCAGTGAGGCAAAGACCAGGGGCTCCTTCGTTTCTTTATCAACAATCTTTCCAGAGATAGTTATCCGCTGTGCAAGGGCTGTGTTTTGTACAACGAGGAGACATAAAATTACCCAATACCGCATAACCAACTTTAGAACCAGCGCTTTAAAGATAACGCTTTCAAACCTTCCCCGGCTAATTATATCGCTATTTGAGGTGTTTCATCGGCAATTTCTCCCGCTCATCGGCTTTACGTTCAATTCGTTAATTTTATACTTCAATTTATTACGCCTTGAAGTGGATTGATGCTATACCGAAGATTTGGAAACGTGCGTACCTGTTCATTTGTATCTGGTATGCTATCAATTTCGCGATTAGCGCATTCTTTGAATGGAAATTTGTTAATCCCTCTTATTATGTCCTCTGGAATGGATTTTTCCTCTTTGAAGCCCTTTGCCTATTCATCATTTTGATTTTTCTCTGGTCACATTTACTATTTCATTTTACACCCGTACTTCAAATTTCAGGACACCTGCTAGGTCTCATTATCTTTTTTTTAGTGATGGGAACACTTTCCTACTATTTCACTGATTATATGGACGGCCTGATTTATTTTGAGCATTGGAAAGAGTACATGCTAGGGTTGATGAGTTGGGATGCCCTTCGCTTTCATGATCAATATATCATCACCGTTGGGGTCTACTATGTTATTCAGTATTTCCAGGGACTTCAGCGCAAAGATCAGGAGAAAAGTGAATTGGCGTTGAAGAATAAGGAAATGCAAATTTCCCTCCTCAAATCGCAAATCAATCCACATTTTCTATTCAACACGTTAAATTCGATCAGTACACTGGTGCATTCCAGCAAGGAACAAGCCCGGAAAGTAATTACACAACTCTCCGATATTTTCCGTTATGCCTTGGATTCCCACAGTGGCGAGATGGTGAAGTTGATTCACGAAATCAATTTTATCGAAAACTATATTCGGATTCAGCAGGTACGATTTGGCGAACGCCTTCGTTTTGAAAAGAATATTGATCCTTCTTGCATGAGTATTAGCATCCCACCTATGATTCTTCAACCGCTGGTGGAAAATTCGGTCAAGTATGGAATTGGCCCTAAAGAAGAGGGAGGTACGATAAGTCTTACGGTAAGAAGATCGGGTAACATTATTCTTTTTGAGGTAAAAGATGATGGTCTCGGCTGTAATGCAAAAAAAGTAATGGATGGAAGCTCAAGTGGAATTGGTATGGCCAATACCGATTTAAGATTGAAGAGTTACTTTGGTCCTGAATCCAAACTTCGCATTAGCGCCAATGAGCGTGGCTACTCAGTTAGTTTTTACGTAAAAGACATTGAGGATAAATCTTCAAGTCCCGAAATTACTACCAACATTGACGATGTTACTTTAATTGAGCCGCTCGTTGAGCGTTAAAAAAAATAATCCAACGTTAAAAAGGAAACCTTATGAATACAACCTGCTTACTTATTGATGATGAGAAATTGGCGCGTGAACTGCTCACCGAATATTTAGAATCCTTTCCCGAAATAGAAATACTGGGTGAATGTGCTAAAGGAACCGAGGCAGTGGAGAAAATCAATAAACTTAAACCGGATCTTATTTTTCTGGATGTGCAAATGCCCGGCATGACAGGCTTTGATGTTTTGGATGAAATCGATCACGAGCCATATGTGATCTTCACCACTGCGTATGATCAATATGCGATAGGGGCTTTTGAAAAAAATGCCGTGGACTATTTGCTAAAGCCATTGGACCTGGAGCGTTTCAAACTTGCCGTGAACCGGGCCCTGAAGCGCAAAAAAACAGAACACGGAAATCTTGAAGACCTTCTTCATAGCCTGAAAGTAAAAGTGGAAGGTAGAAACACTTATGATTCTCATATTTTTGTTCAGAAATCAGAAAAATTATTTAATCTTCCCGTGGAAGAAATAATTTTCCTCGAAGCATCTGGTGATTATACCGTTATTACTACAAAGACAGATCAATTTGTTAGTTCCTCAGGCATTGGCAAGCTTGAAGAGTTACTCAATCCGGATACCTTTATTCGTGTTCACCGATCTACGATCATCAACATCAACTTCTTGAAAGAAATCGAACGCCACTTTAATGGAGGTATGGTGGTGAAGATGCAAAGTGGTAAGAGTTTCCCCGTAAGCCGTACCTATGCCAAAATGATCCGGAAAAAAGTAGTTTAATTATAAGCTGACCTTACTCAAAACAACGTGTCGTCATATCGAGCGCAGCGAGATATCCCAAATTGTAGAAGAAAAACGGGGATTTCTTCCCGACAATTGTCGGGATTCCGCCCTCGAAAAGACGTTCTATTTTTTGTTTTGCGTAACATCAGTTATAAGGACATCTCTAAAAATCCAGAGTGATCATTAAAATTTTTCACTGCGCCTGCCTTGCCGCAGGCAGGTTCAGAATGACGCTGAGATTTTCAGCAATGCCCGTTGCTCAAAAAGAATTATCAGGCAATTTGATAATTGATCTATAATTATTCTCAAATGCATCCAAATGCAGCAACCACATACCAATACCGGCCGCGCCTTGCATGTAGCCGGTTTGGGCCTGAAGTAGATCGGGGTCTCTCCTATTCTCGGCTTGCTTCCAAAAAATTGCTTCGCCTTCTGTAGTAGCGCGTTGTAGCAAATTCTCTGTGACGTGTTTAGAGAATTCCAGATAGGACAGGTCTTTAAAAATTTTATGCAGCTCCAGAAAAAACTCCGCTACACCTGCTGAACCACAACAGGAGCCCACATTATTCCAGAACCCGTTGGTTTGTTTCTCGGGAATTCCACATGTCATTAACGCCTGAGCGGATCGTTTGATCTTGTCCAGCCATTTTATATCCCTAGTTATTTTATACAACTCGTAATAGAGGCGGGCCGTTCCGGCAGGCCCATGGCACCAGCTCAAATAATATAGATCTTTCCCTTCATCCTTATCATGGTGATAAATCCAGGCATCCTTATTTTCCATTGTCTCTAAATGATTTGCGCCCGCAAGTGCTGCATTCAAAAATTCCTTTTCGTTCGTTAGGGTATACAATCGGGTAAAAAAGTAGCAGACTCCGGCAGTGCCGTGAGAAAAATTGGGCATATAATAATCACGCTTCACCATAGCAGTGTCCATATACCATCGGAATTCTTTCCTTGTACCTAGATCAGGGTTCAATAAACCCCTACCTGTCTTCACCGCATTCTTTTTTGCAGTAGTATTTTGAGAGGAGTTTAGAAGATAAAGTCCAATACCCGAGGCACCATAAACAATATCAGTGTATCCCCAATCGATTGAATTATCCAGAGTTTTTGCTTTTGACATTAGAAGATTATAGTGCCTGGTGAGCCCGACTTTAAACCGCTCTGTTTTCGTTACCTCATGCACTTTTTCAAGTGTATAACAAATTCCAGCCAATCCTGTGTACAATCCTATCTCTTCATAGCCCGGTTCCCTTTCGGACAGATAATAAAGAAGAAAGTCAGCACCATTCTTTGCTTCCTCTAAAAATCGCTCATCCTGCGTTGCCTGAAATAGCTCAAGGTAAAACAAGATCACTCCTGCAGACCCAGAGTACAAGTTTATCATCCTTGAGGTATCTCCAGGAGTGATAGGCCAGGTAGTTCCTTGAGGACTCTCGACTCGCAAAGATTGAATCCATTTCTCTGTCTGAAGTGCCTTCTCTAGATAGGGACGATTTGTTTGCCCAAAAGTGGGCAGCGCCACAACAAGGAGCCAACAAAAAAAATAACCCTTCTTCATACTTAGAACATTCTTAACTCTCTTCTAACCTTTGTAAAATACGTCAGAAAAAACAATTTTATTGTTGTGCAAAGTGGGATACTTTTGTAGGAGATCATTAACCATAACCTGTCTTAACTTTCATTCATGCACTTACTCTTTTTCGGATTGGTACTTTTGGCTTTGAATGGCTTAGCGGCAAATCAAGAAGTTACACTCCTTGAAGGAGAAGGCAATGTGGTACTCGGGAGGCTCGGCTACCTGAAGGACAAGGAGCATCGCCTGTCATTGGCGGAGGTACTCAAATCAAATTTCATTCCTCTTAAGGCTGAGCAAGTTCCCTCTTTTGGTTTTGATGGAGCAACTCATTGGTTTAAGCTGAACATCAAAAATCCAGGTGATCAGATAGTTTGGTTTCTGGAGGTGGGCTATGCTCCTTTGGATGAAGTTCAGATTTTTTTCAAAGATTCTACTGGTGCCTGGTTATCTAAAAAATCAGGTGACTTATTTTCTATTTCATCAAGAGAAATACCTCATCATCATATTGTTTTCCCCATCTCCCTTTTTGGCAGCACTTCTGAACTTTACATTCGATTGAACACCACAAGCTCTGTCCAACTTCCACTCACAATCTGGTCTCCAGAAAAATTCTATCAGTCAGCTTTTCAGATGCAATTTGCTCATGGTTTTTTTTACGGAATAATATTGATCATGGTTTTTTATAATCTTTTTCTCTATTTCTCTATCCGTGATTTAAGCACATTTTACTATATACTTACCTTACTGGCAGGAGCTAATGTAATTGCGTTCTTTCAAGGGTATGGCTTTTTTTACCTTTACCCGCGGTGGCCAGCACTTAATAATGCCTTTACTATTTTAAGTGGCCCTCTTTTTATCATCACATCTGGTTTATTGACTCGTTCCTTTCTGAGGTTAAAAGATTTCAGTAATAAGCTAGATCAAGCCTTGATTGCAACAACACTGGTTACGGTTCTTCTGGTTCTCGTGTTATTTATTTTTCCACAAAAAATTTCCTTTCGGGCACTACATCTCCTTACAATTATTAATTGTGGTTTGATTCTCATTAGCGCCTTTTACTGCTTCATTAAAGAATACAGACCGGCACGCTATTTTTTGCTTGCCTGGTTTACGCTCTTGCTGGCGGGTGTTCTTTTCTCGTTAAAAAATCTTGGTTATTTTCCCTCTAATGCCCTAAGTAATAGCGCACTATACATCGGTGGCATTATGCAGACGCTATTGATTTCCTTCGCCCTTGGTGACAGAATTAATTTTTTAACAAAAGAAAATCAGGAAGCAAAAGATAAAGAGTTGCTCTTTAAACAAAACCTGAACGAACAACTGGAAAAGGAAATAAAACTGAGAACGGAAGAGATTCAGCAAACCAACAAAGAGTTAAAAGAAACAAATCAAATCAAAGACAAACTCTTTTCAGTCATTTCTCATGATCTAAGAGGTCCGCTTCATTCGCTTAAAGGTACCCTCAATATCCTCAGGATGGGGGCCTTAAATCCTGAAGAGTTTAACAAATTGACAGAAACTATTGAAGGTCAGCTTCACCAAACGTCTTACTTGCTGGATAATCTTCTTCAATGGTCTAAAACTCAAATGCAAGGTGAATCATTTACCCCAACTCACATAAAACTGAATACCGTTCTTATCGAAATTTTACAACTGGTTGAGCAGGATTTTGACCAAAAAAAGATTCAGGCCTCTCACACTCTACAGGAAGGCCTAGTTGTCTTTGCAGATTCAAATATGATTCGCACCGTATTACGGAATCTGATATCTAATGCTTTAAAATTTACCGAAGAGCATGGGAAAATTATTATCGATGCAAAATCCAATGGAGACGTTGTGCTCATCTCCATAGCAGACAACGGGATGGGTATTCCTTCGCAGTATTTGAAAGACATCTTTACACTCCAGGGTATAACTACGGTGGGCACACGCGAAGAAAAGGGAACCGGAATTGGGTTGGTCCTGTGCAAAGAATTTGTTGAGAAGAATGGAGGAAGAATTTGGGTGGATAGTGAAGAAGGGAAGGGCTCCACCTTCTATTTCACAGTGCCACGAGGTTAGTCCTTATCCAGCCAGCTTTCCTCTTGAAGCCACTTCATCACCTGCGCTGTAAACTCCTCATCGGGATAAGGAGCATTGCAGAGAATAACAAAGAGTATTTGTTTCTCCGGAACGGATACATAATTTGCCACGAAGCCACCTTGCGAGCCATGATGTGAAACTATTTTCAAACTGTCTGAAGTTTGTTTTATCTCCCAAGACCATCCCCTGGCCGGAGCCTCCGGATCAGACCATTCAATTGGCATAATCAAAGAGCGTGACTGCTCAATAGCAGAAGGCTTTAAAAAAATTGCATTTCTAAGTGCTTGTTCATATTTCACTAATTCCTCCGCAGAACTCCAGACTCCTCCATTGCCAGATGCTGCAAACGTAGGCTCTTCGCCATAATCATCTTCCTTCCATTCACCTGCTGCTTTCACATACGCATGTGCTACACCTGATTCCGGATGGGCACCATCGGTGATTGTGCTTTCCTTCATTCCTGAAGGTATTAAAATATGATCGGCAATAAATTTCTGCCATTTCATTCCACTGACTTGCCCTACAATAAGTGCAAGTCCATTAAAAGCAGGATTGGAATATTCATAATGCGACCCTGGTTCAAAAACCAGAGAATCAGTCTGCATAATGGGCTTCCAGTTTTCTTCATCTTTTGCAGTGAGGTAAAAAACAGTGTCTCTATTTACCTCACGGTTATCGGGCAAACCAGAAGTGTGCGTAAGGAGGTGTTTGATCTTTGTTTTCTGTGCTGTGGCTTTGTTTTTAAAGTCGGGGAAGTACTTATACAAACTATCCTCCACCGAAAGTTTGCCTTGCTCCTGCAGAATGAGAATAGCATTGGCTACAAAAGTCTTCGAAATTGAGCCAAGGTTGAAAAGGGTTTTCGTTGTTATCGCCTCCTTTGTGGCTAAATCGGCTCTGCCATACCCGTGGGAAAACACGATGCTATCATTCTTTAAGAGTAAAACAGCTCCACCTGGTAATGAGTCTGTAAATTTCTGTTGAAAGTATTCCTCCATTCGGCTTTGAATACGCGTTGCGCTATCTTCTTTAACTGAACAGGAAAGCATTACAAACAATAGCAGGAAAGCAAAAACTCTCATGATCCGGTGATTTATACTTCAATATAGGTCTTTTGAATCCATTGCTCAATCACCTTCGGATAATTGGCATACTCTAACGCGTGAACTTTATCTGCCAGTTGACGGGAAGTGTCGCCCGACTCTACGCTGCAACTTGCTTGAAATAAGATTCTGCCTTCATCGTAAAGTGCATTAACTTCATGAATTGTAATGCCGGTTTGTTTTTCTCGGGCGGCCAGTACGGCTTCATGAACTTTCATTCCGTACATTCCCTTGCCACCGTATTTTGGTAACAAGGAAGGATGCAAGTTGATAATTTTATGAGGATAGGATTTGATAAGATGGGAAGGAATCAACCAAAGAAATCCAGCCAGAACAATGTGCGTTACTTCGAACTCCTTTAGCCATAGTACTACTTCATCGCTTCCATGAAATTGCTGTTTTGAAAAAACCCGGGTGGGAACATTAAATTTTTTTGCACGCTCCAGGGCAAAAGCCTCAGGATTATTACTCAGCAAAAGTACAGCTTCAATAAGGGGATGGCCTTTAAAGTAATTGAGAATCTCCTCTGCATTCGTTCCGTTGCCGGAAGTGAATAGAACAATCTTATATTTCGAGTTCATCAAGGCTCTCTTTTCTTTATTGACTAATGGCGCAAAGAAAGTTAAACAAAAACCATCGTCAAAATTCCCAACAGCATAATCACTTTACATAACTGACTTAAGAGGTCAAAATCTTTTATTGTATCCGCGCGCAGGAGACGAGCTAACAATAAGCCCATCGGCAGGAAGAGGAATACTAAAAAATAATTCATCGGCAACCCCACGTAAAGGCGGTTCAGGGCCACCACCGTCATCACGAAGATCACCATTAAACTATAGACAAGAATTTTCGTTTTACGAATGCCCCAGATGATCGGAAGAGTTCTGCAACCAAATGAATTGTCACCTTTCAAATCTTCCATGTCTTTAATGATCTCCCGGATAAGTGTCATAAAAAAAGCGAAGAGCGCATAGATTGTAACGAGCTGATTGTTTATTTCGTAAAGGACATTGATCAACTCAATGGACAGGCCTGTCAATATTGCTACGGTGAGGTTGCCAACAAAAGGCTGTCGCTTTAAATAATTGGAGTAAAGCCACAGCAGAAAAGCAGATAAAAAATTAATGATTCCTATTTTCCAACTTAGCAGGAAGCCAATTCCCACACCTGAAAAGGAAAGCACCGTATGGAAGAGAATGGCAAACCTGCGGGCGATACTTTTTCCAATCACGACCCGCTCTGGTTTGTTGATCAGGTCAATTTTTATGTCGTAATAATCATTGATGATATAGCCGGCAGCCGCAATGAGAATGGTTGAAATTGAGAGAAGTAGAAGTTTGATGTCAACGATGGCAGTACTACTGATCAAAAATCCTGCGGTAAAGTATTGTGCAAGACCAATGATCACCAGGTTCCAGAACCGTGTAAGGCGCAGGAACGCGTAAAAAGTGAAAGATTGTGTTGTCAGCGAGGTCATCAGTCAAAGTTAATGACGATTTTCTGATTCTGGATACCAGATTCTAGACCCTTGAACTGTCAATCAAGAATCCAGCTACAAGAATCAAAATCTAATTGCCAACATCATTAAATAGTTTCTCCCCGCCTGTGGATAAAAATAATTCTGTCGGTATTCGGTAGTGCCGCCCAGGTACCCATAGGTGTAGCCATTAGACGAATAAGCTACATCCAAAATATTATTCGCCAACAGACTTATTGAAATATCGTTTAGCAATTTGGCGTGCAGGCGATAGGTTACTCTCAGGTCATTGATAAAATAGGAATCAATTTTTCGGTCAGCGTTGGAAGTATTGTCGAGAAATTGTTTGCCCACGTATTTACTCAAGATCGTTAATTCCAAAGCTTTATGTGGAGAAAAACTAAAGGAAGATCCGGCAATGACATTGGGAGAGAGAGAAATGTCGCTATTGGTGTAGACTTTTTTAATAACATTGTATTCATCGAAGTTAGCACCATAGTCGTAAATCACTTCATTAAAATCTTGAATTTTATTCTGGCTCAATGTCAGATTGGCATTCCAATAGAATTTGGAATTGAACCAGATTCCTCCATCAATTTCAACGCCTTGTCTGTAGCTGTTGTCTACATTCGTGCGAATAGCTGCCCCCACATCATTAAGCTGTCCGGTCATCACCAGTTGATTCTTATAATCCATCAGGTAATAATTGACGTTGAGTAAATATTTATTTGTTTTCCATCGCCAGCCCACTTCAAGGTTTCTTAGCGTCTCATGCTTGGGTTGTGTACCGATGGGTGCATCCACAAAGTCATCACGTACCGGTTCCCGATTGGCGAGACTGTAGGAGCCATATAATTGTTGTCCCTCGCCAAGCTCATAAGTAAGGCCAAACTTGGGGTTGAAAAAATTCAAATTGGTATTGATCGTGAAACTGTCTTGTTTGTTTTCTATTCCCGAGGCATCATGGGTAATCTTGCGATACTGGAGATCAACAAATGCATTAAGTCGCTTCGTTAATTCATAATTGATTTTCCAGTAAACATTGAAATCCCTTTTGCGGCCATCATTGAAATAATATTGATAATCCTTTTGAACATCTATTTGTTTTTGCGTCCAGATGAGTTCACCAAAATGATCTCCATCATATTGATTAAATGCTCCTCCGAGAATTGAGTTAATGTTACCCTTGTCATAATTCAATGAATAGGTAACTCCATAAAAATCATTTTTTAACCACCTTCTGCGAACCAGGTCAGTGGATGCTATGGTTTCATTTCCAATGATCGTATTCGGTAGCTCGTAGTTTGAAAGCTTATCATCAAACTTAAACTCCTCATAATACCCATGGCCGTGGGTGTAGTGAAGTGCAGCATTCGCAGTAAGCGATGGATCAACACGGTGGGAGAAATGCAGTTGATAATGTTCCTGACCATAATTGTCCACTTGATCTTTGTATGTGTAACTATTAAACGTCCTGCTGTTCGATTGGAGAAGATTATCCGTTTGCTCCGCATTCCATCCTTCTACAGAAGCTGTTTCCAGCATCGCATCCGTATTGTTGTTGAGTCTTGATTCAGGTACTCCGTACCAACTTTGATAGGTGATCTCATTCCCTCCAAAGGCAATTGCCTTAATAATTGTTTTGTCTCCATAATATCCACCGGATAAATAATATGACTTCAAATCAGATGAAGCACGATCAATAAAGCCGTCTGACTTAATCAATGAAGCGCGGCCGTCAACTGCAAATTTATTGTTGATTAATCCTGTGCCAAGGCCAATTGTATGCCGATGTGTGTTGAATGAACCATAAGAGTTGATCAGCTCAGCATAAGGCGTATCGTTACGTGTGTTGGTTTGAAGATTAATAGATGCACCAAAGGCACCGGCCCCATTCGTTGACGTTCCAACACCTCGTTGTATCTGAATACTTTGGGCCGAAGTAGCAATATCAGGAACATCCACCCAAAACATACCCTGGCTTTCGCTATCGTTGAGCGGGACACCATTGATGGTGACATTGATACGGGTAGCATCGCTTCCGCGAATGCGCAGTCCCGTATAGCCCACACCTGCACCTGCATCTGAAGTGGTTACCAATGAAGGAGTCCAGTTCAACACAAAGGGTAAATCCTGTCCGAAGTTTTGTTTTTGAAGTTGCGTCTTGTTGAGAGAGCTAAAAGTAGTCGGGCTCTTTTCTGTGACACGGGTAGCCAACACCACTACCTCGTCAGTAAATTGGGCCGACTCTTCCACCAATACTATTAGTTCAGTATTACCGGTTACATCAATTGTTTCTCGCTTCTCGGTGTAGCCGAGAAATTTAATCACAAGCGTATAATTGCCATTAGCTATGCCCGGAAGTATAAAATATCCGTACTCATCGCTAATAGCATATCTGGATTCTCCTTCAACCTGGATTGTGGCGCCCACCAGTATTTCAGTAGTTTTAGCATCTTGCACACGGCCAGAGACTGTGAATTGCGCCAACGCATGGCATGACAATGCACTGAATGCTATCGCTAGAATAAATTTTAACATTTTTAAATTTTTGGTTAAACCCGCAGGCACATCGGGGAATGTACCTTACTTACGTGTTTTTCTTGCCTCCCTTCGTCCGCATTATCGGCATCAGGTTCTATGGGTATAATCTCAGCCCTTGTTTTTTAGGCACCCCCTCGTCTTTCGACAGGCCAAAGGTAATGCTTAATTCGGATTTGTGTGTTGCTTATAAAATAACACCATTCAAAATTCAATATTCAACATTCAAATTTTACATTTGAGCTATGTATCAGGCAAAAGTCAACGATAAAAATTTTGAGATTGTTCCAACGGAAGATGGGCTTCTCATCAATGGTAAACCTTTTCAATGGGATGTGGCAGAAATCACGAATGGCTATTTTCATATCCTCTATCAAAATAAAAGCTATCGCGCTGAGATTGTGAGCACCGATGCTGCCACGAAAACATCAGTAATTAAAATCAACGGGCATTCCTACACGGTAGCACTTAAAGACAAATTTGATTTATTATTGGAGAAGATGGGCATGAATACCGCGGCCGGCAGCAAGATCAATAGTATCAAAGCCCCCATGCCGGGTTTAATCATCGACTTAAAAATAAAAACAGGAGATACCGTAAAAGCGGGAGATCAGTTGGTAATTCTTGAAGCCATGAAAATGGAAAACATTATCAAATCACCCGGAGAAGGCACGGTAAAAAATGTAAAGGTGAAGAAGGGGGATAGTGTGGAGAAGGGACAAGTGTTGGTGGAATTCTGATAATTTCATTTTTAGCATGGTTGGTCTTGCAAACCTGAGGAGCAGACTGCTGTTCTCAAAAAAGTCTCTCCAAATCCGTTTAATCAATATATTTGCAATGGTTTAAACCGATCGCATGAAGTACAAACGCATCCTCCTCAAACTCAGCGGTGAAGCGCTGATGGGTTCTAAAAACAGTCATATCGACCCGACCGTACTGGAACAGTACAGTGCCGAGATCAAAGCCGTAAAAGAGCAAGGTGTGGAATTGGCCATTGTTATTGGTGGCGGAAATATTTTCCGGGGCGGGCAAGCCGAGGCCATGGGTATTGATCGTGTGCAAGGCGACTACATGGGTATGCTGGCGACCGTGATTAATGCGATGGCTCTGCAAAGCGCACTGGAGAAACATGGCCTTTATACCAGGCTAATGTCGGGCATTAAAATGGAACAAGTGTGCGAGCCGTTCATCAGACGCAGAGCCATCCGTCACCTGGAAAAAGGGAGAATTATTATTTTTGGTGCCGGCATCGGCAATCCTTATTTCACCACCGATTCTACCGCAAGTTTGCGAGCCATTGAAATTCAGGCTCAGGTAGTATTAAAAGGAACACGGGTGGATGGTGTTTACACCAAGGACCCCGAGAAATTTCCAGATGCCGTGCGTTACAAGACCTTGTCTTTTCAGGAGGCATATGAAAAAAACCTGAACATCATGGACATGACTGCCTTCACGTTGTGCCAGGAAAACAAATTGCCCATCATTGTATTTGACATGAACCGAAAAGGAAATCTGTTGAAAGTGGCGAAGGGAGAAGAAGCGGGGACATTGATAAGTTAATTTAAGAATTTAGATTTGTGATCTTAGATTTTGACCATCTTAAAATCGCAAATCTGAAATCATCAATCTAAAATCATTTTATGGAAGAGATTGAATTATACCTGGAAGAAGCCAAGGACTTAATGACTAAGGCGATCAATCATGTGAGTTCTGAACTTACTAAAATCCGCGCAGGGAAAGCCAACCCCTCTATGTTAGACGGCATTATGGTTTCTTACTACGGAGTGGTGAGTCCTTTAAATCAGGTTTCATCCATGACCACACCCGATGCCCGCACCATCTTCATCAAACCTTGGGAGAAGAGTTTAATACAAGAAATTGAGAAGGCCATCTTGAATGCCAACCTCGGCCTGAACCCTCAGAATGATGGCCAGCAAGTAATCATCAACGTCCCCATGCTGACGGAGGAAAGAAGAAAGCAACTGGTGAAGCAAGTAGGCCAGGAGTGTGAGCACGGAAAAGTGAGCATCCGCACCATTCGAAAAGAGACCAACGAAGCCATCAAAAAAATCAAAGGCGCTTCTGAAGATGATGTGAAAAATGCGGAAGAGACCGTTCAGAAATTTACCGATGAGTACAGTATCAAAATAGACACCTTGATGAAGAAAAAAGAGGTGGAGATTATGACTGTTTAGACCTCACCCCTGCCCTCTCCAAAGGAGAGGGTGACTGTTTGATAAATTCAATATGCACCCTACCCTTTTCGAAATCGACTCAATCACCATCTACACCTACGGTTTTTTCATTGCATTAGGCGCGCTTCTGGGCTTCCTGTTCATGGCCTGGCAAGGAAAAAAACTTTTTGGACTCACTTTTGATCAAAGTAATACCTTATTCATCTTATTAGTTCTAGCGGGAGTCATCGGAGGAAAGTTATTCATGGTCTTTGAAGACCCGGCCTTTTATTTATCCAATCCTAAAAAGCTGGCATCCGGGAGTGGCTTTGTGTTTTATGGATCACTCCTGCTTGCTATTCCCACCATGCTGTGGTTTTTCAGAAAAAATAAAATACCATCATTGCCTATGCTGGATGTTATGGCTGCGGTAACGTGCATAGTCCACGGCTTTGGAAGAATAGGATGCTTTATGGCCGGATGCTGCTATGGAAAACCGACCAATAGTTTGCTGGGGGTCATTTTTACTAACCCAGCTTGTCAGGCCGAGCCATTAAACACTCCGCTTCATCCAACTCAATTGTATGAAGCTGGATTCATCTTTTTTATTCTGAGCATGTTGCTGGTCTTCAAAAATCGGAGACAGTTTGAAGGGCAGTTTTTTCTCATCTATCTCATGGCCTATGCTACGGGACGAGGAGTGCTGGAACTATTTAGGGGAGATTTAGAACGCGGGTTCGTCATCTCCGACATCTTGTCCAATTCGCAGTTTATTTCTCTTATCATTATCAGCATTGCCCTCTATTTCTATGTTAAATTAAATAGAAACGCTAACTTGATCCAGTATAAAACGAAATAAGTCAATGGAAAATCAAAGCTTTGGTCAGAAGGTAATAGGAACCACGAAAAAGATTGTAAAACGGATTTTGATTTTCGGGTTAATAATTGGACTGGCTATTCTGGCGTTCTTTTATTGGGCAACTTATGAAAGTGGTGTCATGGCCGGAAAAGTATTGCGCATTAGCGAAAAAGGAATGATCTTCAAAACGCATGAAGGTAAACTTAATCTTGAAACCTTTGGCGCACTGAAAGGAACGAGCCCTATTGCAGAGTCATTTGATTTTTCGGTGGAGGGCAGTGAAGCAGAAGTTTTGAAACAACTGGAAGAAGTGGCCCTGAGCGGAGAACGTGTGAATCTTTATTTTATAAAGCGCTATATGACTTTCCCCTGGCGTGGGGACACAAAATATTTTATAAACAAAGTGGAAAGGGCGGGGAATTAATTCCTACTCCAAGTAACATTCTAAATTTTACTTCCTTGAAATCATCCAATCAAATTATTGTCTACGGCTCCTATGGCTACACAGGCAAACTGATCGTCAATGAATGTCGGGCGAAAAATCTGGAAGTTGTCCTTGCCGGCAGAAATGAAGCTCAACTTCAGCAACAAAGCAAACAATCAGGCTACCCCTATCAGGTAGTGGAAAGTAATAATGTAGAAGGATTGAAAAAATTATTGGAACCCGCATCGGTTGTCATCCATTGTGGTGGGCCATTCCGCTATACAGCGCAGACGATGGCGGAAGTTTGTCTCGCTACGAAAACACATTACACAGATATCACGGGTGAGTACCTTGTCTTTGAATCATTACCTAAACTTGATAAACAAGCTAGGGATATTGGGATTACCATTATGCCAGGAACAGGATTTGATGTCGTTCCTTCCGATTGCCTCGCTTTACATTTAAAAAACCGACTTCCCTCAGCCACATATCTTCAGCTTGCTTTCACTATGTCTAAAGGTGGCCTCTCACGAGGCACGTCCAAAAGCATGACTGAAGGCTTGGGTTATGGAGGCATGATCCGTAAGGATGGTAAACTCATCACTATTCCACTTGGTGAAAAAGTATTGGAGATTGATTTTGGTTCTTTTAAGACAAAAACCTTATGCATTCCCTGGGGTGATATTTCAACAGCCTGGAGAAGTACTGGCATCCCCAATATTGAAGTTTATACCGGTGCAACAGACAAGATGATCAGTAATGCCAAAATGAGCAACTACCTGGGTTGGTTACTGCGCATGCGCTGGGTTAAAGACTATATGCTAAAGCAAATCGATAAAAAGCCGGCAGGGCCAAGCGATGAGAAAAGAGAAAGCGGCCGTAGCTATCTCTGGGGAAAAGTTTCAGATGCTTCCGGTAAAGAGTGCATAAGCCGTTTGGAAACTGTTAGTGGTTATTCATTGACTGCGAAGACAGCCGTACTGATTGCAGAAAAAATTTTAAAGGGAAAATTTAAAGCCGGATATCAAACCCCTGCGATGGCGTATGGAGCAGATTTGATCTTAGAGATTCCATCCACCAAAAGAGAAGACAAATGAAACCAAGATTAACCCGTTCTAAAGACAGAATTATTGCTGGTGTTTGTGGAGGATTGGCTAGTTACTTTAGCCTTGATCCATCGCTCGTGCGAATTGGATTCGCACTAATCGCAATAATCAGTGCAGGAATTCCCATGCTCCTTATCTATGTTGTCATGTGGTTTGTTATTCCACAAGAATCCTAAGAATCAGATGTGAAAGACCCAATCCTTGTACGTGCCATCCTTTGGATTAAAATCAGGTTGTACATGAAAGCTACTGGTGAGAATTTCTACTCCCTCGCAATTCTCCAGAAGTAAGTTTCTATAGCCGGGTGCATCACCACTTCTGCTGGGACCAGCCACCTGCCAACAAACGATCACTATTTTATTTCTGGAGGATTGACTTACTCCGTAAGGGTGTATGGTGCGTGGGAAAGTTTCTCCTTTCAATTTTACCTTGCACTCCTTTCGTTGCTCTGCAGCACGCCAAAGTTGTTGAGTAAAAAATTCAATGGTCATTTTACCAAAACAACTTTATTTCCCTTCGCGGTTAAGTGACCAAATGATTCTAGGGGAAGTCCCTTGCCTTTGACAAAAGTTTCAAATTCACTTTTGTGTTTCATATCCACGCTCACCAACAATCCTCCGCTGGTTTGAGGATCTGCAAGGATGGAACGCTGTAAATCTCCAAGCGATCCAATCTTATCTCCATAACTATCCCAGTTGCGTTGTGTGCCGCCCGGCACTGACTTTTGCTGGAGATAAATGGTAAGGAAATCAAACTTAGGCACTTTATTGAATTCAATTTCTGCCGAAAGTCCACTGCCTTCACACATCTCACACAAGTGGCCAAGTAAACCGAAACCTGTCACATCCGTCATCGCGTTAACATAGGAAAGCTTTCCAAGGTCAGCCCCCAACTTATTTAACATAAGCATTGTATCTAAAGCCATCTGAAGATGCTCCTTGCTTACAATGCCTTTCTTTTGTGCTGTGGTAATGATGCCCACGCCCAGAGGCTTTGTCAGGTAGAGCAGAGAGCCTTCCTTCGCGGTATTATTTTGTTTAAGATGTTCCTTCTTCAGTTTCCCCGTAACGGCCAGACCAAACACCGGTTCAGGGCAATCAATACTATGGCCTCCAGCTAAAGGAATTCCGGCCTCTGCACAGATCTTCCTGCTTCCTTCCAATACTGCTTTCGCCACCTCAGCAGGAATTTTATTAATGGGCCACCCAAGGATGGCAATGGCCATGAGCGGTTCACCGCCCATCGCATATACATCACTAATGGCATTCACAGAAGCGATGGCCCCAAACGTAAACGGATCATCAACAATGGGCATAAAAAAATCGGTAGTGCTGATAATACAAGTGCCATCACCTATATCATAGACTGCGGCATCATCCTTCGATTCGTTGCCCACCAACAAGGAAGAAAATTTTATTTTCGGGAGATCAGAATGAAGCATGGTCTCTAAAACGGCAGGAGAAATTTTACAGCCGCAGCCGGCCCCATGAGAATATTGGGTAAGTTTTATTTGGCTCATATTTTTGTTTCTATTTGGCGAATTAATTCAGTAGCATACCTTTTTGCTCCTGTTCCATTCCACTCTAAACTAAATTTAATTTTAGAATTCCGCTTATCAATACTATTCAGGTAAGCTTTGTCATAATAGGTAAGTAAAATATCAATTGTAGAAGCCATATCTCCCTGTGAAAGTTTTTCCTTTGCTGCATTGAAATGCTGTCCTCCTAATTTTTTAGTCACTTTGACCATGATTCGAAGAAATTCTTCCCGATCTGCCGGACCATACTCATCGACCAATCGCTGAATGCGAACTTCCTTCGCTACATTCATCTGCACCAGCGGGCTCTGACTCATGGTCAGCCAAAGTTCTTTGGGTAAAAAGATTTTCCCTATGGCAATTGATTCGTCTTCTATCCATACCCTCCTTGATAAATCAAGTTTATGAATCTCTTCAAATAAATTGTTTTGAAACTGGGTTGTCGTGGGCTGAGCAGGCATGAGCAAACCACCAAAAGCAGAACCCTTGTGATTGGCTAACGCTTCCAAATCAAGAATTTGTTCACCCTGAGCTGCTAATTCACGTAATACTTCACTCTTGCCACTTCCGGTGCAGCCAGTGAGTAAAATAATTTGAAGAGGTTTTTTAAAAGATTCAAGGGCTACCTGACGATACGCTTTATAACCACCCTGCACGGTTTGAGACTTGACTCCTGCCATCCCTACAAATTGGGAGAAGTTGCTTGATCTCATTCCTCCGCGCCAACAATGAACAAGTATCTCTTTCTCTTGAGCTATTCTCTCTGTTTCTGTGATAATATCTAAAAGTCTTGGACCGACCAGTCGAAATCCTTCCTTGATGGCTTGCTGCTGCCCTTGCTGTTTGTACGTTGTGCCGACTATTACACGCTCATCATCATTGAGTAATGGGATATTGAGTGCTCCATGAATATGACCTTCAGCAAATTCTCCCTGAGATCGGACATCAACAACGGGAAGATGCTGACGAAGATTTAGAAAGTCATAAATGGAAAGCGGCATTCACAAATGTCGCAAAATCTAATCATTAAAATTCACTGAAAGGCTTGTCGCGACTCCAATCCTAAAACCATAATCGGAATATTTTCCATTTTGAAATGATGCAGCGGCCTCTAAACGAAAGAGACGTAAAATGCCTTCAATACCATATCCAAGTTCCGTATAGTTGCCCGAAGTGGGTGTAGCAAGATAGTTCACAAAAATATTCTCGGTTATACCTGTGAGGCGAACTTTAGGTATTCTGGTAACCAAAAATTTACGGAAGTGATAATGCACATTAGCCGTGAAGTACTGATCACTGGTACTATATCGATAATAATCCAGCAGGCGAAAGCTTCCTACAGGATCCGTGGTGATGAAGGGTGTCCGATTACCCAAAAAATGCTGGTAGTCCATGAAGTAAAGCTTATTGGTATTCAGGAACTTCCCTGTATTAAGCGCCACATCAAGCTTTCCACGAATGCCAATTTTAAGTCCATGCTTAACTCCGACTTCTATCTGATCAAAATCAATATCGCTACCCAACATTTTATTAAGACCCTTGCGATACGTTAGTACAAAAAGGGGCGATGTATTCTCTGCCCGGAATTTTCGTCCATCGCGTATCCTATATTTTTGCCATGGCCGTGCTTCAAAGGTTATGGCACCCACCAAGGCGGTATTCGTTGGAAATGATGTGTTGACCAATTCAGCATTCACAGGCGCATTGGGTGTGTAGCTGTCTTTATTGCTCTTAAATAATGTATAGTTGGAGTTATTGAACAATTCATTTCGCTTTGACCATGACATGTTGGTTTGTATTGTATATTTTTCATCGACTCGCTGCCGATAATTCAGATCAACAAAGTCACGTTCATAAAGCTTCATGAGGTTATCCCCTAGAAAGAGTGTAGTGAAATCATTGACGATAGGATGGATAGGATCTTGATTGTTGTATTGCTGAATATACTTTCCACCTTCCAGCGTGAGCCTTGTGTTGGGTGAGCGATAGTTGGTGCGCAAAAAGCCCGAAAAGACATCCCGTGAAAATGCATATCGAACGACTGGTGTAATTTCCAATCGTTTTACTTCGGGGCGCTTATCCAAATCAAGTGAATCACGTTTAACCCATCGCTTGTAGTAACTTACCTTATAAATAAGATTCACTCCCTCCACTGTATTAAACCCACCAAACGGAGTGTGAATCTGAAAATCAGAAGTTTTGTTTATTTTATAACGATCGCCAATCAGGACATCCCAAATCTGAAAGCCTTTACTCTTGGAGGGTTTTAGGGAATCACCTTCATCCCGCTTGCGCTGGATTTCTGAGATGCTATCATTTTTCTTATAGCCTCTAACTTCTTCCTTATCAAGAGGAGCCGGGCGGATGTCTGTCCAAAAGGTGGAGTCTTTTTTATAAGCAAGAGAATCAACTTTGTAGGAGTTTTCAGAAATTACTTCCGGCTCCTTTTCCTGCTTCTGCTCCTGTTTTTCATACTCCTTCACCAATTGCCTCAGCTCTTTATTTGTTACTTCTTTTCCTTCTGCAAGGCGTTCCTGTAATTGCTGACCTTTCTTGCTGAATTTACTTTTTACCACTTTCGCCTCTTCCTTGGCCACCTTTTCATCTATGACGGTCATCTCCTCCGGTAAATCTGGATTGAGGGTAATCTTATAATCCTTGACAGTTGCCAGATAACTGTAAACAAATTCAAACCCAAAAACTTTGCCATCTGCAGTAAATTGTTGAGAGATGGGTAGCCAGGCCTTTTCTTCAATCGGATTATAGATTTGTTTTACTTTAAACTCAATTCCAAGTTTAGTGGTCTTGAAATCCAGACTATGGATACTCCACCAATCCTCCACGATGTAAATAATCCCTTCAAAAACATTATCACCCTGTGAGCGAGGTGTAACTTTTATTTTACTAATCTCATATTTCTGGTCCTTAAAGGAACCAAGGTATTCGAACCGATAATAGGAAAAAGATTTGGGTGATAACGGAGATATGGTCTCTGCTATCTCAGGTTGATAAAAACTTCCAAATACATATCCATTTGGTGATGTGTTTCGATCTTTTCCGGTAGCATACACTGCAATGACTTTTTCCTCAAACTTATTCGGGCGCGTATATTTTATTTCACTCACCGATTCAGAAATAAAAAGCCGGTCTTTGGTGATGCCTTCTTTCTCCAGCGCCTTCTTCGCCAACCAAGGGTAATCAATAAGCTTGCCTTTTCCTTTGATATATACTTTTGCTGTGTAGAAATCAATTTGCTGAACATGATACTTAGCCTTGGCGATAGATTTGCGCATAATGGTATAGGCAGGGTCTTCCTTACCTGCCCTTACCGTAACACTCTGCAGAACCATTACATGCGTCTTAAGTGTAACATTAATCTCAAGGAATTCAGCCGTGATCTCAACTTTACGGATAACCGTTTCATATCCGAGGTATTGAAAAGCCACATCGTAAGAGCCGGGTGTCAGTATTACTTCATATCGTCCCTGCAAATCACTGGCAGCTCCGGTACCCGTTTGTTTTACAAAAATGGTGGCATAGGGCAATGAGGTTCCATCATCAGCTTTAATGAATCCCCGAATTCCACCTGCATATAATAATGATGGGAATAACAGAAACACTATTAAACCCAATTTGATTAACGGGCAGGGGTAGAGATATTTTATTTTCCAACAGCTCATTGCCCAATAGACGCTGAAGTGGGCTCGAAAGTTGTTCTCGCCATTGTTAAATTAACTTTTATAAAACTGCTTTGTTCGGATCATTTGTTCAATCGGTTCAGGAACTAGGTACCGGATTGATTTATTGCTTTTGATGCAATTTCGGATATAGGTAGCAGAAATATCGAGTAGTGGAGCATCAATCATGGTAACATTAGGATGACGCTTTAGATCGGTATTTGTTACATGAGGGCGGGGATAAACATATAAACCATGATGCTGAAGAATTTGCTCATAATTTTTCCACTTGGTAAAATTTTCAAGGTTATCCTCACCTAATATCAGTTTAAATTCCTTTCCGGGATGCTTCTCGGTGAGGTGCGCTAATGTATGAATGGTATAGCTTGGTTTGGGCAAATGGAATTCAACATCAGAAACCTCAAGCTTGTAATTATCGGCAATGGCGGCTTTCACCATATCATACCTGTCAAACTCATGAAGTAATCCTCTACTGGGCTTTAATGGATTTTGTGGTGAGACGACAAACCAGACTTTAATTAAATCCGTATTTTCGGCCATGACATTGGCAATGATCATGTGCCCAACGTGAATAGGATTAAAGGATCCGAAGAAGAGACCGATTTTCATTTTTTCTTAAACTCATCATAGAGGCGTTGCGCCTCCTTCAATGACTTCTCAAGATTTTCATTCACCAGGACATTATCAAATTTATCCTGAAACGTCATTTCAAATTCAGCTTTAAACAATCTTCTTGAAAGACTCTCCTGCGATTCGGTGCCCCGATCAAGCAATCTGGATTTTAATACCTCCAGAGAAGGAACTTTTACAAAGATGGCCAGTGCTTTCTTACCGAAATACCTTTTCAGGTTAATTCCGCCTTTTACATCCACATCAAAAATTACATTCTTCCCTTCCGCCCAAATTCTCTCTATTTCAGATTTAAGCGTCCCATAAAAATTCCCTTCATAGACCTCCTCCCATTCAATAAATTCATTATTATCTATTTTCTTCTTGAATTCAGCAGGTGTGAGAAAGTGATAATCTTTCCCATTTTCTTCCGTACGCCCCCGCCTGTCGCGGGTGGAGGCAGAAATAGAAAATCCCAGGTCGGAATTATTCTCTAAAAGATATCTTACAATAGTCGTCTTACCGGAACCGGAAGGGGCTGAAAAAATTATGGCTTTACCCGCCATCAGGAGGGCATTTGCTGACTGATCTTCGCCTTTATTTGATCGACCAGATCGGAAGGTACCTGTCCTCCGCAACATTTCGACTTTATCAATTCTTTGATCTTATTGTCCACATGATAGGATTTAAAGCAGGGCATGCATCTGTCCATATGTGAAAAAAAATATTCCTTCTGCTCCGGACTGGCTTCTCCATCCAAAATGAGTTGAAGCATTTCCATACAAGAAGGTTTAGTGCCGTTGGCCAGAATAAAGGGATTGGAAGGTTGACTCATAAGCTTAGGTATTTTTGTACCCCATTTGTTTAGCGTATTCGCTTAGTTTTTCTTTTAACAATTGTCTCGCCCTGTGCAACCTACTCCTTACCGTACCGATGGGAATGTCCAAAATTTTGGCCATCTCTTCGTACTTAAACCCCTCCAGATCACAAAGGATGATGACTGTTCTGAAATCAACGTCCAATGCATTCAATGCATTAGATATCTCATCGCCAATCATATCCTGCAGGGCCTCCACCCGCAAGTCAGGTGTAATCTGCCGATCTACATCCTCTGAATTGTAATACGTTTCAACTTCCTGATAATCTACCTTCGAAGGCTCCTTGCTCTTCTTGCGGTAATCATTGATAAAGCTATTTTTCAAAATTCGGAACAGCCAAGCCTTGGCATTAGTTCCTTTTTGGAATGATTCTATAAAGCGGTAAGCCTTGAGGTAGGTATCTTGAACCAGATCTTTGGCGTCATCACGGTCAAGTGTAAGCCGATAGCCAAAATTGTACATAGAGTTGATGTGCGGGAGAAACTCATTATTGAAAATGTCATTTCTCTCTTTATTCGTATAACTCTGACGGGGGGCTTCTTCCATAAAAGGCTTCAAAAATAGTAAAAAGAAGCTAGAAGCGCGTGCTAATTATATTCCACATTATCCTATTACTAAGCATCTTGTAAAATTCATCTTCTCAGAAGTTTATAGTTTTTGAACTCTCCGACTCTCCACCCGGTTAAGTCTTCAATTTTGTTCAAAATCTGATGCCTCAGGGAAGTATTAGCCTTGGATGGATCATAATGAAAGTCCCAGTCTTTTCTTTTGATAATATCCTCCATTGATTTAGGATGCGTTCCATTAAATTTTTCTAAGCGATCCACTTCGTTGTACTCGAATTCTTCAACTCCTTCAAATTTCCTTTTTAAGGTTGTATCATCATCCCAAAAGCGTGAAAAGAATTCCGATTTTATTTTCATTTTCTTTGGCGGTCTTACATAAGAATAATGAAAAATAGGAATATCAATCTTCACAACTTTCAGCTTTTCTCCAGCCTCTCCGCTTTCGTAGGCATCCGGGGATGAATATTTTCTAAACCCTTGTGAATCCTTGTAAGACCTTATTAAGGTATTAAATTTAAACGCCCTGATTTCAAACCGATGGGCTTTTCTGCCAGTATGAATATGTTCATAATCTCCTCGGAAATTGAGAAAGGGAAACAGTAAACCCTCGACTTGCGGATCTTGTCCGTATTGATAAATATAATCCCTCAATTTCGCAATATCCTTCTCATGAATAACTTCATCAGCCTGAATATGGATGACCCAATCTCCGGTCACGGCCTTAATTCCTAAATTTGACTGCTGCGCAAATAGTTTTCCCCCGACTCGAAGGCTCATATCCCAAATACTGTCGACTATTTTTATCTTATCTGAATTAAGATTCAGGATGGCTTCCCGAGTGCCATCAGAAGAATCCCCCACCACTATGACGAACTCATCCACAATTGGTAACACCGATTGGAGGGATTGCAAAAAAGGATAGTCAAATTGAATCCCATTTCTTATATAAGAATAGCCACTGATCTTCATTCTTTCCTTGAATCTTAATTGTGCCTAAATTTCTCTAAAAAATTCAAACTATTGCAATCCTTAGCTTTTATATTGCATCTCCAATTGAATTAAATGCCGATCTCTATCTCCGCTGTTATTGTAACGCTTAATGAAGAACAAAATATTGGTCGATGTATTGATTCCCTTTCGGGTGTGGCCGATGAGGTGATTGTGCTGGACTCGTTGTCAACTGATAAAACAGCTGAAATTTGTCAGACAAAAGGAGTGAAATTCTTTCAGAAACCCTGGCAAGGGTATTCAAAATCAAAAAATTATGCGAATGAACTAGCAACCATGGACTATCTTTTTTCTATTGATGCTGATGAAGTCCTTTCGGATGAACTCAGACAATCCATTATAAAACAAAAAAAGAATCCATTATTTAATGCTTATTCATTTACCCGACTTACAAATTATTGCGGTCATTGGATTCGCTACTGCGGCTGGTATCCTGACACAAAAGTCAGGTTATTTAAAAGAGGAGAAGCAACTTGGACTGGTGAGATCCATGAAGAGCTTGTATTTAGTTCGCCCGTTGAAATCAATAAACTACAGGGAGATTTGCTTCACTACTCTTTTCCAACTATTGCCAGTCACGTTCGTACCTTAAATTCATTCTCCGAAGTTGCAGCTAAAGAAGCTTTCTCTAAAAAGAAGCGAGTAAGCTTTCTACTTCACATCCTTCTAAATCCAATTTTTACTTTTATCAAGAAATATTTTTTGCAAAAAGGTTTTTTAGATGGCTACTACGGTTTTGTCGTTTGTGCCATATCCGGTTTTGCAAACTTTATAAAGTATGTGAAGCTAAATGAGCTCTGGAAAAAAGAAAGGTAAAAATATTTTCATCCAACAATTGCACCTTTTATTCTTCTTAACTTTAACTGAAGATTTTTAATAATCAATTGAAGACGATCTATCGTGGTAATTTGTACAGCTCCCTCCAAGGTATACACCGTATCACTCTTATCACGATACCAAACCGTATAGAAATTTGAGTTAATCCACTGATTTATTTCCTTCAAATACGGATTGATATAGTTTTTACCATGCGTCTCAATGGAAATGACTGCAGGTCTGCTTTTCATGTGTTTTAATACAAACCACTCCGCTCCCTCAATATCGATACTTAAAAGATCAATCTTACCATCATCGAGTGTATCAAACGTAACGGCTTGCACTTCAAATTCATCTTCCTCCCGAATTGCATAACTATCGTTTACCACCGCAGGGCTTTTTAAGGAGCTGATAAATGTGGAAGAAGCACGTTGTACTAATTTAACACTGCCATTATGATCAAATACCGCTACCGGCTGACACGTTACATTTTTCAAATTTCCGAGCCTGGATCTTATCTTCTCTACGGTCTTCGGATCCGCTTCTACTAAAAGAGTTTTAACACCGTCTTCAATGTAGTTAATCACATTTGAAGTTTCAGGAATGTATACGCCTACTTCAACCACAGAAGTTGGTTTATATCCTTTGCTTTTGCAGCGTCTATACAATTCAGTTTCTTGACTCATCATTTTGCTCAACCCCTCATGCTCTGATTGTCGCTGACTCACTGAGTGCCAATTTTCTCTCCTGCATTACTTCGGAAAAGTAATTATCGATTTTCCCTTTTACTTGGTCCGGAGTAATTGAATTGATACAAGCACAGTCTTTACTTCTTCGGCAATCTGTGCATACCTTATCCAAAACCAAATATTCTGAATGCTTACCCAGCGGCATCCACCGCCCTGGGTGAATGGGCTTCATTGGGGAATAAAGTCCCAGTGTCCGTTTCCCCAAGGCCGAGGCTAAGTGCAGGACGCCTGTACTACACGCCAACAATCCATCCGCCTGATTGACGAAAGACATTAATTCATCCAAGGAGAACTTTCCGGTAAGGTCTGTAACGTGAGCGTGATTAAACAATTCCGGCATTTCTTTCCGGATAATATCTCCCTCTTCTTTTAAGCCCGTGATGAAAATTTTGAAATCGCTTGACGGCAATGATCTAATGAGTTCAAGATAATTTCCCAGGTTCCATTCGCGAGCGCTGTTCTTAGACTTTGGATGAATGATCAAATTAAATTTATCAGTAGACAAGAGTCCGTCAAAATTTCTGTGTGGGGCAACAAGACCAAAATATTTACTCATTTCACTTAACTCCATGTCATCTGCCACCCTGAATGGTTTTAACAGCTTAAAGTTAAGTTGGCTCTCGTGAAGTGAAGAGCGAATTCTGCTGAACTCTACGAGGTAATTACAGTAAAGCCAGTTAAACCATCGGTGCCGTGTGGCAATTCTATTTTCAATTCCAACCTCTTTTGCCAATGGGATGAGTTTTCTGTCCGGATAGATAAATACAATATTCCTGGCATTGATCTCAGCCAGTAAGGCAGGGGTTTTGATAATTTCGTCCTTGTCCAAAAACTGATCGACAAAAACCGATCTTTCAATGACAGGTTTCGTATATCCTTTCCCAATAAAATAGATTTTTATATCCGGATCCAGTGACTTAAGGTAGCCGGCAAAAGGCAGTGTTAGGATCACATCTCCTAAATTATCAGTACGACTAAGGATGATTTTTTTACCAAGCTCCAATCTGTGATTGACCTCGTATAATTTTGCATACTTGTACAAAACGTGATTCGCTACGGCCGAAGCCACCATTAGACCTTCATAACCATCTAAAAAGCCTCTCTTCATAATATAGCTTTTGAAGAAGGCAAAAAAGGTTCTGAATATTATTTTACTACTAGAGCTGGATTTTCTTCCCCGATTCTCACTGGCAAAAATTTCAGAGTAGCGCTGAATTTTTTGAAGTGAGTCATGGGCATCTCTGTAAGCCCGATGCAACAGGTCACCTTTCAAGTGCTGAAGCCTTATGCTACGCTTAAGAATTACTTTATCGTGAGGATTTTCACCTCCCCAATTTCCAATTTTGCGATCCCACAACCTGATTTTGCGATCCGGATACCATTGTCCGTGCCTGATCCACTTCCCTCCATAGCTGGAGAGTCGGTTCATGGAATAGGCATCATGTTTCCAGGTTTCTTTTACTTTAAGAATGGAGGCGGTGAGCTGTTCAGAAAGATATTCGTCTGCGTCAAGAGAAAGAATGATATCATTAACGGCCTGGTATATGGCGAAATTCTTCTGATCAATGTGACTTCGGAAAGGGTGGTCAACGATCCGCACTTTTTTCTCCTTACAAATTTCTCTGGTGCGGTCAGTAGAGAAAGAATCAATCACCACAATCTCATCGACAACAGGCCTTATCGAATCAATACAACGACCTATATTATTCTCCTCGTTGTATGTAATGATTACTGCGCTTATCCTTACCATGCCTCGCTTTTCTTTGTACAAACAAAGGTCTTGTTTAGCTTTTTAGAATCCAAACCCCGGATAGGCAAAAGCGGCAGCAGGCAAAATGTTGTAGGCAAGCATTCTGTCTACTGGTTTTGCCTACTACCTACTCTTATCTGCTACAGTTATTTATTATTAACGACTAGCCAGCAGACCCTGTGATTTTACCATATTGATGAACTCAATTCGATACCCTTCCTTATCCAATCCCTTGGCGCCTTGCGCTAATTGGAGGACCTTATCAAATGAATAACCTTGAACATATTCAGATTCTCTTAACAGCATTCCAAATCCTGCCACGGCTGCTGACCATCTGAAATTGTCTGACGATTTTTCGATGCTTTGATTGCTATCCAATAGTGGATGAACGATTAGCCTACTCACCTCACCATCTGGCTTTTTATATCTGAATTTCACTGTCATCAGCTCTTTTGACTTATAGGAAGAGGGATCAATTTTAGGTGCCTGATACTTAAGTTCATCCACTTTAATAAAATTACTCTCAACTCCTATGGGAATGATTTCGTACAAAGCCGTTACGGTATGGCCTGATCCTAAGTCTCCAGCATCTTTCTTATCGTTGTTAAAATCTTCATTCTTTAACATTCTGTTTTCATATCCGATAAGACGGTAGGCACTTACTTTGGTAGGATTAAATTCGATTTGAAGTTTTACGTCTTTGGCTATAGTGAACAGTGTTCCACCAAATTCATTCACCAATACTTTTTGGGCTTCGAGGATGGAATCGATATAGGCATAATTACCATTTCCTTTATCCGCGATGGTTTCCATTTTAGAATCTTTGTAATTGCCCATGCCAAAGCCTAACACCGTTAAAAATACGCCATCCTTTCTTTTCTCCTCGATCAGACGTTCCATCGAGGCATTACTGGATTCCCCGATATTGAAATCCCCATCGGTGGCAAGGATGATCCTATTATTTGCGTTGGCGCTAAAGTTTTCTTTTGCTACAGCATACGCCAGTTTAATTCCTGCTCCGCCTGCCGTAGAGCCACCGGCTTCAAGATTGTCAAGAGCTTCAATGATTTTCTTTTTGTCGGCTCCCGAGGTGGAAGGCAATACCAGGCCCGCTGCTCCGGCATATACTACAATAGCGACACGGTCTTGCTGACGCAATTGCTGCACCAACATTTTAAAAGCCGATTTTAGCAACGGCAATTTATTGGGATCACTCATTGAGCCTGAAACATCAATTAAAAAAACAAGGTTGGAGGGCGGCAAATTTTCTGTTGCTACCTTTTTACCCTGAAGTCCGATGTGAACGAGTTTATGTTTAGTATTCCAGGGACAAGTAGCTATTTCAGTGTAGATGGCAAAGGGATCCTCCCCTTTAGGTTGATCGTAATCATAATCAAAGTAATTTACCATTTCCTCAATTCGAACGGCATCTTTTGGAGGACGTTGTCCGCTATTGATAAATCTTCTCATGTTGCTATAGGATGCCGCATCAACATCTATGGAGAAGGTGGAGAGTGGATTGCGTATAGCATCCTGAAAAATATTTTCGTGAACAGCATCATATTCCTCAGTGTTATACTGAGGTTGTTGCTCATAATCTGTGGGGGCTCCATACACCATGCTATTCCAAAGATCCTTTCCTCTCTTCGCTGGTTTTCCCATTCCGGTAGAAGTCTTCTGATCCATCACTGCTTCTCCAACGATTTCTGCTTCCTTAAGCTTGGCGTCTACCTTTAATGCAACATCCATCCGGTTACTGATGCCAATTTTAATTTCCTGTGATTTCATACCAATCAAAGAAAAAACGATCGTTCCTCCATTGCCAGAAATCTGGAGAATATAATTTCCCTGATAATCGGTGATTGTTGCTTTGCTCGTTCCTTTGAGCACGACATTGACTCCAGAAAGAGTCTTGCCTTCGCTATACGAAGTAACCTTACCTACAATAGTTCTATCCTGTGCGGTCAATTGCCCAGCCCACATCAGAATCATTCCCAGAAATAGCCAGATTTTAGTTTTCATAATTATCAGTTTTAAGTTTTAACTATCGATGAGATGCTGCCTGCTCGGGAATTCCATAAAAACCTATAAATTATTTTATATTGGAGAGTGGAGAACCCTAAGACTACCTCTTTTGATGATGATTCTGCGCTCTTGAGGCATTATAAGAGCACGGGAGATCTGGAAGTTTTGGGGAGTCTGTTTATCCGCTACAATGCTCTTGTCTATGGAGTTGGCTTGAAATACCTAAAAGACCGGGATGAAGCAAAAGATACTGTCATGCAGGTATTTGAAAAACTGGTTCAAAGCCTTCGGGAATATGAGGTGGAAAATTTTAAGAGCTGGCTTTATGTCACCACTCGTAATTATTGTCTGATGAAAATTAGGGCCGGGAAAGGAAGATTTAGGGAAGAAATCTCGCCTCACCTTATGGAAAATGAACTGACGATGCATCTACAAGAGGAACCCGAACTGGAACAGAATCTTAGTAAATTGGAAAAATGCATTGAAGAACTGGCGAATGAACAAAAACAATGTGTTCAGTTGTTTTTCTTAAAGGAGATGTGTTATAAGGAGATTACCAGTACAACAGGATTTGATTTAAATAAAGTGAAGAGTTTTATCCAGAACGGTAAGCGTAATTTGAAATTGTGCATGGAACGGAATGGCTGATGTAAAAGACGATATTAAAAAGTACCTGCGTGGAGAAATGAGCGCAGCCGAAATGCACGCGCTGGAGAAAAGAGCATTGAATGACCCCTTCCTGACGGATGCTTTGGAAGGAGCTGAATCCATTAACCCAAAAGAGTTCACCTCGGATTTAATAGAATTAGACAAACGGATACGGAAGGACAAGGAAAAAAATGCATGGTTTTGGCCATTGCGTATTGCTGCTTCCTTTCTTGTGATTACCACTGTCGCTCTCTTGGTTTATAATTCATTTCCTCCGGATCAACCCCAAAAATTAGCAGAACAAAAAACTAATGAACCTCCTGCGAAAGAATCTTCGGCTCCATCCGAAGAAGGTGAAAAGAAAGCTGACGAAAATTTATTAAGCCTCAATCAACCCAAGCAAGAAACTCCTTTCAGAAAAGAGAAACAGGATCTGGCAAAAATTGAAGAGACTCCTATTGAGGCACCAACGGCAGAAGAAGCACCAGCAGCGAGATATGGACAAGGTGCGCTGGTCACCGATGAAATCACGGCAGAAGAGGAAAGCAAGCCAGTAACGGATGACCTTCGGGAGGAAATTTCAACAACGCTTGCTGAATCAAAAAAAGAAATTGCAGTTGATAAAGATGAGCCAAGCAGATCTAAAAGCACAAGTCCTGTCTCCACTCAGTATTTTACTCAGCGAAGAGCCCAGGGCCGGGTTACCTCCGCTGATGATGGTTCTCCACTTCCTGGAGTTAATGTCACTGTCAAAGGATCGTCTATTGGCACTGTAACAGACGCCACCGGAAATTACTCATTACTCTTGCACACTGATTCTACAAAACTTGAGTTCTCCGCCCTCGGCAAGAAATCGCGCGATGTTTCTGCTGAAAGTAATACCAATCTTGATGTTAACCTTAAAGAAGATGAGGAGCAGCTCAATGAAGTCGTAGTGACAGGGTTTGAATTGACCCCGACAAAAAATGAAAAGACTAGCCACGTCTCAAAATTGGCAGAACCTATTATTGGGAGAACGGCATTGAAAAAATACCTGGAAGCAAATCTCCACTATCCTAATGAGGCACTTCAAAGAAAGATTGAAGGCAAAGTAGTTATCGAATTTGTCGTCCTTTCTGACGGATCCTTAACGAATTTCAGGGTGCTAAAAGGAATTGGTTTTGGGTGCGATGAGGAAGTTATCCGATTGATCAAAGAGGGCTCAGCCTGGTTGCCCACATTGCAAAATAATATTGCCGTCCGTGAAAAAGTCAGAATTCAATTGCGTTTTAAGCTCCCTTAGTGTTGGAAAAAATACTCAAAATCTGCGCCTTTGGTAAAATGCTCCTTAGGCTAATTCATTATTCTTTTTACTTTTAGGGAAACGTAGTCCCTCACTTTACTTGATTTTGATATGAGTTTATTCATTAAAAAACCCCTTGAGCAATTGATGACCCAATCTTCAGATTCCTCTAAAGGATTGAAGAGGACGCTAGGTGCCGGGAACCTGATTGCGTTGGGTATTGGTGCCATCATTGGCGCAGGACTTTTCGTGCGTACCGCTGCCGCTGCCGGAGAAGCTGCCGGACCTGCCGTAGTGGTTTCTTTCATCATTGCCGCCATAGGTTGTGCTTTCGCTGGCTTGTGCTATGCAGAGTTTGCTTCTATGATTCCAATTGCCGGAAGTGCTTATGCATATGCCTATGTTACTATGGGTGAATTCATGGCCTGGATTATTGGATGGGCTCTTGTTTTGGAGTATGCGCTGGCTTCAGCTACAGTATCTATAGCCTGGAGTGAGTATCTAAATAACTTGTTGGGTGGCGCTATACCCTATCAATGGTGCCATTCTCCATTAGAGGCATCGCTGGATGGCACTGCCGGTATTATCAATTTACCAGCCCTATTCATACTTATCATTTTGACTTTGGTACTGATTAAAGGAACTCAAGAATCTGCTTCTTTGAATGCCGTTATTGTTTTTGTAAAAGTTTCAATTGTTCTCATCTTTATCTTCATCGGCTGGGGCTTTATCAATGAAGCCAACTATACTCCTTTTGTAATTCCAGACACGTTACCCGGACACGAGGCATGGAATACGCACGGATGGGGGGGCGTTTTAGGCGGGGCAGGAATTGTCTTCTTCGCCTTCATAGGGTTTGATGCTGTCTCAACCGCGGCCCAGGAAGCAAAAAATCCTAAGCGAGATATGCCTATAGGGATTTTAGGGTCACTTGTTATTTGCACAATACTCTACGTGTTGTTTTCTCACGTATTGACAGGTGTAGCCAATTGGGAAGATTTTAAAACGGCAGGGAAAGAAGCTTCGGTTGCCTTCGCAATCAAAACGTATATGCCCGGCTATGAATGGCTTGGCACATTAGTGACTGTTGCAATCCTTGCGGGATTCTCTTCCGTTATTCTAGTGATGCTCATGGGTCAATCCCGCGTATTTTATTCCATGTCCAAAGATGGTCTTGTTCCAAAAGTATTTTCCGAACTGCATCCTAAATTTAGAACGCCATTCAAATCAAATGCACTACTCCTCATTTTCGTAGGACTATTTGCCGGGTTTGTTCCTGGTAGCGTAGCAGGTGACTTAACAAGCTTTGGCACTTTGTTCGCGTTCGTGCTGGTCTGTGCAGGAATATGGGTACTACGAGTGAAAAATCCTACGGCAGTGAGGCCATTTAAAACTCCCCTGGTTCCGTTGGTACCTATTCTTGGCATGCTTGTGTGTTCGGCCATGATCTTTTCTCTGGGTTACGATACGCTCATTTCAGCAATGGTCTGGATGATAGTCGGATTATTCATCTACTTCCTGTACAGCAAGAAGAATAGTGTTCTGCGGAAAGAGAATAAAGCGTAGGAAAGGTTATTCGGTCAAATACCGATACCATGCACTAATTACTAATTTACAATCTCACTTATAATAGTCAGTGTAGTCCCGGTTAGCTGGGTTCTATACTGCCTTAGCGGCCTCCAGGCAATTCCTCCTGAAGGATTGCCATTCGAAAAATTAAATGTGGATCCGCAGCATGGATCCGTAAGGTAAAGTCCAGAGCTGTGAACGTTCACTGTGGCACACGCGTCATTGGGATGATAAGAGCAGTTACGCTCATAGGCCAAATAAGTCTTGGCATCCGATCGATAAATAATAATTCCCCGGACGCCTTTATTATTTAGTTCTTTGTAACCTCCATTCGTATTCAGACTTAAAAATTCAGGAAAACTTAAGTCAATGGCGATATCATTGAACGGGGAAAAAGGAATTGGGTCATCCGACAAATCATTTTTGCATCCCATCAGAATCAGGAAGAAAAACCAAAATTTAGCTTTGCGGATAATCATAAAATCCTTTTCCGGTTTTCTTCCCCCAATGTCCGGCATCTACTTTTTGTTGTTGAATCCTGTTGGGTCTGAATTTAGAATCCTGGTGAAACGAGTTGTACATAGATGATGTCACTGAGAAATTAGTATCCACTCCAATTAAATCCATCAGTCTGAACGGTCCCATTTTAAATCCTGCAGACTCCATCAATTCATCAATCGCTTTTACATCAGCAACATTTTCCTCCAACACGTTGAGCGACTCTACATAAAAATGTCGCGCCACACGATTAACGATGAATCCGGGAGAATCTTTTGCCACCACAGGAGTTTTTCCCAGTTGCACCGAAAAATCCTTGAGTTGTGAAACAAGCAAAGGGTCTGTCGCCACTCCCGAAATTACCTCCACCAGTTTCATGATGTGGACAGGATTAAAAAAATGAAGCCCAATGCAATGGCCAGGGTTCTTAAGAACAGAGGCAATCTGGGTAATTGGAATTGAAGAAGTATTCGTTGCCAGAATTGCCTTTCCCTGATTAATCTCTTCCAGTTCAAGAAATACTTTTTGCTTGACTTCTAGTTTTTCAACTATCGCTTCAATAATTAAGTCCGCTTTGATTTCCTTTAAATTTTTAACAAGCTTAATTCTGCTGATAGTTTCAACCTTTTGAGCTTCAGTGAGTTTTCGCTTTTCAACTGCTACCTCCAGATTCTTCTGAAGAGTCGAAAATCCTTTAGTTAAAAACTCACTATCCACGTCATAGAGTAAAGTAGCAAATCCGGCCATCGCGCAAACTTGTGCAATACCTTGCCCCATGGTACCAGCACCAATAATCCCTACAGTTTGGATTTCTGTTCTTTCCATAATATTACTTTCTGAAAAAGTCCTTTATGGTTTTACAAACATACTCGATTTGATGCTCAGATAATTCAGGATAGAGGGGTAGCGACAATACTTCCTGGGCACATTTTCCAGCCACCAGAAAATTATCCTTCTTAAAGCCATAATGCTTATATGCTGGAAGAAAAGGTAGGGCTTGAGAATAATGTATCAGTGTTTGTACTTCATGCTTGGACAAATATTCCTTTAGCTGATCTCGTCTCCGGGTTTTGATAACAAACAAATGATAAGAGTGTCGTGTGTTTTCTCTCCTGCGAGGTAATATAATTTCAGGAATATCCTTCAGCAGATTCATATAGACGGAGGCAAGATAAATTCTTCTGTCTGTCCATTCAGAAATATACCTGGTCTTCACCGTTAAAATAGCTGCCTGAATGGAATCCAGCCTGCTGTTGATTCCTTCCATTTCATGCCGCCCCAATCCTCCATGATTAGCGAACAATCTCATTCGATCAGCAAGACGATCGTTATTGGTCACTATACAACCAGCATCACCAAAAGCTCCTAAGTTCTTAGTGGGATAAAAACTGAAAGCTCCGGCATCTCCAATTGTCCCAGCAAGCTTCCCATCTTCTTCTGTGAGGTGAGCCTGGGCACAATCTTCAATCAGAAAGAGATTATGCTTCTTACAAAGCTTTAGGGTTTCAGTGGCATGGGCTGCCTGACCATAAAGGTGAACGGCAATGATACATTTGGTGCGAGGAGTGATCTTCGCTTCAATTTGATTTATGTCGATTGTGTCTGTTTCGATATCAACGTCTACAAAGACAGGTTTTGCTCCAGCTACACTAATAGTCTCAGCTGAAGAAATCCAGCTAAAAGCCGGAGTAATTACTTCATCTCCTGCCCCAACACCTAGCATTTTTAAAGAAATGAAAAGAGCATCTGTCCCATTGCCAACGCCAATGCAATTAGAGACTGAATAAAGAGCTGAAAAATTTGATTCGAATTGCTCTACAGCTTTTCCTCCAATAAACTGACCTCCCTCAAAGACCTCCTGAACAGCCTGATCAATCTCTCCTTTGATACTCTGAATGTGAAGATTAAAGTCAACGAATGGGACTCGCATGAGATAAAGTTATGACAGAAATCAAAACAGCTAAACTACCGTTTTGAATTGCTTTAAGAAGCGGATATCATTCTCTGAATAAAGCCTGAGGTCATTCACCCGGTAGCGCAACTGAGTAACGCGCTCAATCCCCATCCCAAAGGCGAACCCCGTATAAACTTCAGGGTCAATACCACAATTTTTGAGCACATTAGGATGTACCATTCCTGAACCCGCAATTTCTACCCAGCCACTATGCTTACAGACGTTGCAGCCATCTCCTTTGCAGATGAGGCATGAAATATCAATCTCAGCGCTGGGTTCGGTAAAAGGAAAATAAGAAGGCCTAAAGCGGATTTGAATATCCTTTCCAAACATTTCCTTGGCAAAATGGTAAAGTGTCTGCTTCAGGTCGGCAAAACCAACATTCTTGTCGATGTAAAGACCTTCCACCTGATGGAAGAAGCAATGCGCTCTGGCTGAAATAGCTTCATTTCGATAAACGCGTCCTGGCATAATGGCCCGGATAGGAGGTTTCTGCTCCTTCATTAATCGGATCTGGACATTAGAGGTATGCGTCCTCAATAATACATCCGGATCCTTCTCAACAAAAAATGTATCCTGCATCTCACGGGCCGGGTGGTTCTCCGCAAAATTTAAAGCGGTGAAGTTATGCCAGTCATCCTCTATCTCCGGTCCATCGGCTACCGAAAATCCAAGCCGCTCGAATATCTCAATGATCCTATAACGTATAAGGTTTAAGGGGTGAAGATTACCCGTTTGGTTGGGGATAGATGGGAGAGATAAGTCAATTGATACCTGATCCGGAGATAAAGAAGTTAGCGCGTCATTAAGCTCCTTGAATTTACTCTCGGCAGCTTTCTTTAATTCATTTAATACTCTTCCCAAATCCTTCTTTTCTGTCGAAGTCACATTTTTCAATTCCTCGAAAAGCTCGGTAATCGCACCTTTGCGACTAATGTATTTTAGTCTAAAGGCTTCAATATCCTCTTTTGTTCGAGATTGAAATTTTTCAATTTCCTTTTCTAAGTACTTAACTTTCTCCAGCATGATTTTATAAAGCAGGCCTTTGAGCCCTTCGTAAGAAGTAATTAATCAAGAGACAAATAATAATAACTAAACTCAAAATTAACCAATCGCCTTGTGTTTTTAATAGCCATGCCAATAGAATAAAAAGGATATTAATTGTGCCGATGATCAAGACCGCCTTAGCATGAGAAAATCCCAAATTCAGGAACTGATGATGAATATGGTTGCGATCGGCCCGGAAAGGGGACTGGCCTTTACGCAACCTTAAAATAATAACCCGCAGTGTATCAAAAATAGGGATGATCATTACACAGACAGCTGTTGAAACGGAGCTTTCAAATCTTGTAGGGTGATCTAATGCTAATGCAGCATTTTGGTCTATAAAGTGAATCGTTAAATAGGAAAGCAAAAAACCAATCATGAGGGCGCCCGTATCTCCCATAAAAATTCGTGAAGGTTGCCAATTGAAGAATAGAAATGCGAGTACCGATCCGGAAAACAGGAAAGATATGATGCTTAATGAAATGTCTCCAATTTGATAAAACCAAAAAAAACAAGACAAATAAATCCAATTGCTCCAGCCAGTCCGTCTAATCCGTCAATCAAATTATAAGCATTTGTCAAAATAATGAGAACAAAAACAGTGAATCCGATGCTAATCAGTTCTGGAAAAATAAACTGCCCCCCTAGACCATAAGTAGATTGTAGTAAAGTCTTGCCTAACAAGACTAAAACTAAAACAGGAAGAAACTGACTCACTAATTTTTGTTTGGGATTTAGCGCAAGAATGTCATCACGAAGCCCGATTATAAACATGAGCGATAATGAAAGAAAGAAGTACTTTAGGTTTATCCAGTCCTGAAGAGAAAAACTCATCAGCAATGTAACTATTGCTCCTAAGAAAATTGAAAGTCCACCCATAGATGGGGTGAAAGAAGAATGAATCTTATGCTCCCCTGAAGAGTCAAAAATATTCCATTGCCTCAAAATCTTGATCACTACAGGAAAGAACAAGAATGAGATGAGAAAGGAGATGGCAGTATAGAAAAAAATACGAATGATAATTTGTTAAGTTAGAATGCTTTATCACTTCCTCGAATCAAGCTAACGACAGTTAGAAAAATAATTTTTAAATCAAGCCAAAAAGTCCAGTTTTCAATGTAGTAACGATCAAGTCTTACCCGGTTTTCCATATCGCTTAAATCTTTTGTCTCTCCACGATAGCCCATGCATTGCGCTAAACCAGTTATTCCTGGTTTTACATAATGTCTCGACATAAGGTTTTTTATACTAACTGTAAATCTTTCATTCAGCTTAATAGGATGAGGCCTTGGACCAACTAAAGACATGTCACCAAGAAAAACATTAATGAACTGAGGCAATTCATCAATGCTGCTTTTTCGTAAGAAACGCCCAAGTTTTGTAATGCGTGGATCATTTTTTTCAGCCTGCTTTTCATCAGATTCCTTATTTGCCACCATTGTCCGAAATTTAATACATCCAAACGGTACATTTCTTCTACCATTACGCTGTTGAATAAAAAAAACAGAACCTCTCGAGTCTAATCGAATAAGTATTCCAACAAAGGGAATAAGCCACGATAAGAATAAAATTCCAAAGAAGGCTGAAAAAAACAAATCAAAACAACGTTTCAAAAATTGATTCCTTGTCTCATCTAAAGCCACTGCAGCCACATCAATACCGGGAGGTTTGTCAAAACGTTCTAGCTGTAACGCTTGTTGGTCTTGAGCCTCAGATTGAAAAATCATTTTAACTTTTATTAAGGAATCCAAACCAAAATTAATTAGTTGATTGAGATCCTCATCCCTTACCGATGGCACACAACAAAAGATTTCATGAATATCGGTCGTTGAACAAATCTGTTGGATATCTTCAAGTGAAGCGTTTCCTGATTCAAATTCAATATATCCTTTAAATTTATATCCTAATTCCGGATTCATTAAATAAAATTTCCTGACCTCTTCCGAGAGAGAGTTTCGACCAATAAGTAAAAAATTATGATTAGGAATCACTCCGATCGCCAGCTTGCGAAAATAATAGACCAACAATCTGTACCCAAAAAATAATGGAGTGAACAAAAAGTAAATGAGCACTATTTGGAGAGGACCATAGTGCCTGTTGAAGAAAGTGACAAGTGATGCAATAACTAGCAGGTGAATAAAAAGAAAGGACAATTGATTTTTTAGGATTTTGGAAACTGCCCATCCCTTGGTTAAACTATAAGGAGCAGATACCATGACCAAAAAAAGCCAGGCAAGGTTACTATAGGCGATAAGATAAATTAGTCCAACTTTGTCAGTTACCCAATAGGAGTTATCGTAAAAGTAAAATGCTGCTAAAATTGAAAGATTCAATAATAAAATGTCAGCAAGAAAAAATAATATTTTAAATAGGCTTGACATTCAAATTTTTAGTAATGTCAATAGGATCATTAAAAGGCGACTTTTGATGATTCATTTCTGCAATAAAAATTTGGTGGAGTAAGGCAAAGAAAACTACACCTTGATATCGTCCAAGAAAGACCTCTGTCATACCATAAATTAGAAATGGGAATAAGCATAAAATTGCTAAGGTATTTTTATTTCTTACTGCCAGATATAAAGGCCTGGCAACCATGCAGCCAAAACCAAGTACGCCAAGAATCCCATTCGAAAACAATAATTGAATTACCTGATTATGTGAATTGTAACTTTCTGTTGCAAACATGTTCAAATCATGAGACATATAATACTGGTTTAGAACCGTCTTGTAATCTCCAGTACCAACACCTAAAAATACATTTGGAATGGCAGTCAATGCAGACTCCCATAATATGGACCGCTCCCAGGAATCATTAAGGACTGCCATGCGATTCATGCTTTCCAGAAAAGTTACCAAAAACATACAAGAAAGCATTAAAATTACTATTCCAATAACAATTGTCTTTGACCTATTCTTCTCTTCAGTCAAATATTTTAGGATAAAAAAAGAAAAAACAAACAACATACTAATGAAAGCCGTTTGGCCCCCTGTTAAAATCAGCATCAGAAAAAGGAAGAGAATTGCTATTGATTTAACCAAAAAAAAACGCCTACTGCTATCATAGTACAAAAAAAAGAGCCCTGAAGAGATAGCAAATATTATGTAATAGGCAAAGTAAGTTGGTTGAATACCTAATATGTTCGTTAAATCATAAAAGAAAAACAAATTCAAGTTTTCAGATTGTACATATCCTATTGATGCATTAATCAAGCATACTATCGAGGACAAGCAAAGCCCAGCAATAAACAATTTGATGAGTTCCAAAATCCGATCATTTAATTTAGAAAAAATCAACGCCATTGCAATCAAACTAGATGCCGTTTCTAGGGCCTTTAAGCCTGTCGTTAAATCATCTGTATATATTAAACCAACTGCAAGAATTAGTAAATAAAATATAATATCCCATGATTGATTTACAATTCTGGCAAACGAGGTCGGCAGAAACAACGAAAATATTAAACAAAGGATAAGCACTCGGGTACTTAGATATGCAGACAATGAAACGGTAAAGACAAGAAGGCCTAAAAGCAAATAAAAAAAACTATTTTTGCTATTAATTCTGGATTCAAAGTACTTTTCTAACATTTTAGAACTTTTATGGCCTTCCCCAAATCAGTTTCAATTCATACGTTGGTAAAGCATCAATAATAATAATGAGCTCTCCTAAAAAGATTTAGATATTGTTCTTGATGTGTTTCTATTTTGCTGCATAATAAGCTCTCCACTTTGTTACGGCTATGTGATTTGCAATATCGTTATGTATCAATTTATAGTTTATCCTCATGCTAAGAAATGATGACAACGGAACACTAAGTGCGAAAACTTTCAGCATCCACCAAAGAATTTTTTGCCTACGATTAACTGACATCATGTTGACCTCTGTAATGTTCTTTTCGCACGCCCAAATTTCTGCTGCAAGATTAGAAAAAAAAATACAGGAGCTTCAAGAAAATATCTTCGAAACAATCTCCTTGGCTCCTTTAAAAACCTATAAAACCATTCAAGACCATTTTGTTGCATCCACAAAGGTGCCCGCTCGATCACTCCTGAAGACACTTCGAAGGCTCCCCCAACTCCGATAGCGATTCTAACATTCAGCCTTTGAAAATGATCCGCTATCCAGAAATCTTGCTTAGGCGATGTGAGGCTAACCCATAGGATATCAGGTTTTGCATTGTTGATCATTGCAATGATCTTTTCATTCTCGGTGTGTGTGAACTTTTTAGCGAATGGTGGGCTGTAGACACCGGCAATTTTTAAACCGGGATATATTTTAGAGAGGTTTTCCGACAATAATTCAGCTACGCCCTCTTTAGCACCCATGTAAAACGAAGTGTATCCTCTGTGAGCCGAAATTTTGCTGAATGCCGGAAGGACGTCCAGGCCCGTTACCCTGCCGCAAACAGGATCATTAAGAAACCGAGAAGCCCAAACAACTGGAACGCCATCCGCTAAGTTCATATCAGACGTGTTATACAGAGTCATCAATTCCTTGTCCCGATTAGCCCAAACAATGTTGTTGACAGGTGTTACACAGATTCTCCTCTTCTCTTTATTATCAATAAAGCTACAAAACAGTTTCAGCGTTTCCGTCAGATCATACTTTGAAATGGGTACACCAGCCACGTTCGAACTAGGGATCGGATTGCTCAATTGCTAGGTGCAGCTCTATGCGCTTTTTTTTCAGAACCAATAACATTTCTCTGCTTCATACTTGACCTTTGGTGTTTAGATGCTTTTGAAACTATACACTTGCGTTAATTTTGTCCTCCTAAATAAGACAAGAAAACAATAATCACATGCAATCTTGAAGGATAAATGAACAGAAAAGGAATGCGAGATTCTTGTCGTTTCATTCAATTCTTCTTCCAAGTTCATATTCCTTTTAATCCAGCATTTTCCCTTACGCTATCGCCAATGCCAAAAATAAGCACTGAATTGAAGAATGCATAAATCATGATACCATTGTGCCTATTAAGTACCGACTCGAAAAGGAAGGAGGCGCAGAAGACAATCATAAAACCTACGACCAGCCAATCTCCTGACCTTAAGGCCATAATAAGCACCGTGATAAGTGTTGCTAAGAAAAGTGTCAGTCCAACCACACCTACACTAAGACACACGCGCAAATACTCGTTATGAGGGTCGTATGAATTGTTGTAGCCAAACTTGAAGTCGACATTGCGGTATACAGACTCGAGTTCGGCCATAATGTCTCCGACCCCTGTGCCAAAAACTAGGTTTTCCTTAATAATGTAAGTTGCGCACTTAAAAATCGTAAGCCTGAGAGTTAGTTCGTTGAACTCCTCGTCAGGAGCATCGAACCTAGGTAGAGCATAATTGTTTATATGGGCATATCGGTCTTTGATCTCGCTTTTGAATATAGAAAATCCTATGGCGACCAGTAGAGTTACGATAAGTACCGAAGCTTTCCAACTAACCACATGTCTGCGGTAGATCAAAACCACTCCGATCATCACTATAGTTATGAAAATCACGCCATGTAGCTTGGAGGCCAGGAGAAAAGTGATTACACCAAAGTAAGCGATCAAACTCAGATAAAAGATCTTTCGACTCGGTAACAGTGAATTCCATTCAGATATTAATTCACAAATAATCCAAATAGACACAATATTTATCATTAGCGATACATAAACCGGTGCGAATATTATTGGTTGTGTAAAGTCCTCCCAATAAGCCATTTTAGCAGAGTTAAATAAGACATCGTATGAGGCAACCAACAGGCAGTACAAAGTTACCATCACGATGCACAGTGTTGCAATGCGGAACACGGTTGCCCTTGAATTTATATAGCAGTTAGCAGAGTGAAGTGTTATAATAGGAATAGCTATTAAAACTAATCGTTTCTCAACCTGATGGAGTCCAATTACCATATGGGTGCTGTAGAGGACACTCACTAGCTCTAGTATCCACGGTGAAATAATCAATAGCAGTAGCCAGTCTCTCTTTTGCCAACTCCATGCTTTCAAAGAATTGCTCACAAGCCAATTAACGACATAAAGAATAATGAGGATGTTGGTAATGCGAATCGAAAAGAACATTAGCAAGAATATTCCGGCCAATATAGCCTTGCTTGCGTTTCGATGAAAAAGCTCCCTTGTCATCTGTTAAATGTGGTTAGAGGATTCCTTCCGCTCCGATGACATGGATTGGGCGAGAAATATCCAGATCAAGACAGGCCATAGCACGCTGCCGTAATATAGAGGCTCATTGGTGACAGTATAGAATATGAAATATGTAAAACATGAAAGAAGGACAAACTCGAACCTCAATGAATAATTGCTTTTTTTGATATGCATGACAATCTTTCGCATGAACAGACAATACAGAAAAAATCCTGCAAGCCCAAAAACCAATAGGGTACGGAAACTGTTATTATGTGCTTCTTCAATGAGTACAACAGATTTATCTCGATAGTCTTCTCCAATCATTACTTTTTGCGAGCCAAATATGATCTTGAAAGGGCCTTGATCAAAAAATTGCCAGGCATGAAGCTGCCAGACCGGAACACGACCTCTTAGTTTGTCCCAAAGGCCCACTGTTGAAAGCATGATTCGAAATGAAATGAAAGCCAGGATAGGTATAAAGAAGTTAAGAAAATACCTATAATACGCGTATATAAGCCTCCGTGTCACCTTCATAAAAAAAGACGAAACAAAAATAGCAAGAAATCCTATTAGAGAGGTGCGATGCCCTATTACATTTATTCCAACAAGGATCGCTACAACCATAAACAGGCCGATAACCAATCGACCTTTAACTTTCCACAGATAAAAGCCAAGCAGATATACTGGTAACATGAATGCAATGAGGTTCATTGGCTTTAGGTAACCGCCTGATATCCTACCAACTATTTCATCATTTACATAGTCAAATTCACTAAATGGCATTTTACCGGAATACTGTAAATACGAATTGTACAGAGGTATTAATAGTAGGGCGCCATATATCCACCAAAAATAGCGATGACTGGAATCGGTGATGTCATCGAAGAGAAAGTAAAACGTGAGTGGCATGATTGCTAACGAGAATCTCAAAATTGATTCCACTTCACCGCCAACCAGAAGAGCGAGCATCATGTAGGATATAGACGAAAAAATAAGTAACGCAAACTCGCGCGGCACTTTTTTTCGAAACAAAAGGGTAAAAACCACAGCAAAAAGAAATATAGGATAGGGAGCCCAGTTTGCCTTTACCCAAAAAAAGTTGACATCCCAAAACAGGGTCGTTAAAGGCATGACGGCCGTTGTAAAGATGAAAAGTCGATAAAGCGTATCGACAATTCCAACCTTGATATTATTCGCACGCAAACCTCCTACAGCATCCATTCTTTTATTGATACTTCGCAAAAATACTTAAAGGGTCTTAAGATTGATTTTTTCAGCATAAAAATAATCTATTTCAAGCGATAATGCCCCGATAACTAGGATTCGAGAAACAGGACATCAGACTTATTTCTCCCAAGGGAATTTTACTCGATCACTTTTAAAGGATTACTCTTCATCCGACATTACTGGAACGCTCATACTTTCACCATTCTATAGTAGATACTCCTTGAACTTCCTGTGTGGATAAAGTCGATTAAAACACTAAATTTGTCGCCTTATTTAGTGCTCCTATGGAAGGGACCGCTCCTACAGATTTTTATTGCTCAAATTATGTTGGATTTAACCCAAAAGAGTATTCTGATTACCGGTGGAACCGGCTCGTTAGGTAAAGCCCTGACTAAAAGAATTCTTACGCAATGGCCAACCATTAAGAAACTGGTAATTTTCTCGAGGGACGAGCAAAAACAGTTCGAGATGGCCCAGGAATATCCCTCACATGCCTACCCTCAGATCCGTTTTTTCATCGGAGATGTTCGTGATTTTGAAAGATTAAAAAGAGCGTTCAGAGGTATCGATTATGTAATTCATGCTGCGGCCATGAAGCATGTTCCCATTGCGGAATATAATCCTATGGAGTGCGTTAAAACCAATATTAATGGGGCCGAAAATGTTATTAATGCATGTCTGGAAACAGAAGTAAAACGCGTTGTCGCTCTTTCCACAGATAAGGCAGCGGCACCCGTTAATCTCTACGGGGCAACCAAACTTGCCTCGGACAAACTTTTTGTAGCAGCCAACAACATCAAGGGCTGGAATGAAATTCGGTTTTCAGTGGTAAGATATGGCAACGTTATGGGTTCAAACGGCTCAGTAATTCCATTCTTCTTAAAAAAGAAAAAAGATGGGGTTTTGCCTATTACTGAACCAACTATGACCAGGTTTAACATTACACTGCAGGGCGGTGTAGACATGGTCATGCATGCACTTGAACATGCGTGGGGTGGCGAAATATTTGTGCCTAAAATTCCTTCCTATAAGATTTTAGATGTAGCACAAGCCATTGCTCCAAATTGCAAGATATTAAATGTTGGAATTCGGCCAGGAGAGAAAATCCACGAAGAGATGATTACAGACTCTGATTCCTATTACACCTATGACTTAGGAAAATACTATACCATTATTCCCAGCATTCATAAATGGAAATTAGAAGATTATATCACCGAGTTTAATGCAAAGAAAGTAGCCCCTGGATTCAAATACAATTCTTTTGAAAATACGGAATGGGAAACAGTTGAGGGGCTTCGCAAATTGATAAAAGAGCACGTTGATCCATCATTTACATTTTAGTATCCAAAAAGGAATAATGACTTGAAAATTTCTACTTTATTTTTTTGGTAGAAGTGAAAGACAACAAGCAATTAAACTTAGGATCTTCAAAGTATCATTAATCTATAAATGTGATCTCTATTCTGGATTTGATCAGCAATAAATTTTTAGAAACCTGTCATCTGTGCTTTCTATGAAACCTATTCCTTATGGCCGTCAAAATATAACGGAGGCTGATATCAATGCTGTTGTAGAAACGTTAAGATCCGAGTATTTAACGCAGGGCCCCAAAATCAAAGAATTTGAAGAAGCTTTCGCAAATTATATAGGATCTAAATTTGCGGTTGCTGTTGCGAACGGCACCGCTGCCTTACACCTCTGTGCCTTGGCACTAGATGTAAAGCCAGGCCAAAAAATTATCACGACACCTATTACGTTTGCCGCCTCTGCAAACTGTGCGAGATATTGCGGTGGAGAAGTGGTTTTTGCAGATATCGATCCCGAAACTTATTTGCTGGATATTAATAAGGTGCGAAAACTTTTGGAGGCGTCACCCAAAGGAACTTACTCAGGAATTATACCAGTTGATTTTGCTGGACGTGCAGTAAATTTAGAGGCTTTTAGAAAATTGGCGAATGAATATGGCTTGTGGATCATTGAAGATGCTTGTCATGCACCTGGTGGATATTTCACAGATAGTAAGGGCACACAACAAAAGTGCGGTAATGGAATCTTTGCGGAACTTGCGATTTTTTCGTTGCATCCTGTAAAGCATATTGCTACGGGAGAAGGAGGTCTAATCACTACAAATGATGAGAATCTTTATCGAAAATTATTGCTTCTAAGGAGTCATGGTATTACCCGGGAGCAAGATTTATTTACAAACGATTCAGAATTTGCTGCGGGGCAAGAGTTGAATAATGGAAATTATCCCGGATGGTACATGGAGATGCAAATACTCGGATACAATTACAGGTTAACTGATTTTCAAGCTGCTCTTGGTTTATCACAGTTAAAACGTGCATCAGAAGGATTAAACAGGAGACGTGAAATAGCTGCCCGTTATCAGAAAGAGTTTGCCGGAAATAAATGGTTAAAGGGCCAATCAGGAGTCGTTAATGGCCATGCCTATCATTTATATGTGATTGAAATTGACAATCGCTTGGGCTTGTACAACTTTTTAAGACAGCACAACATTTTTTGTCAGATTCATTACGTACCCACTCACTTGATGCCCTACTATCGGCAATACGGCTGGAAAGAAGGAGACCTTTCTAACTCAGAAGAGTATTACAAACATTGTATTAGTCTTCCAATGTTTCCAACCCTTACCCAACAAGAACAAGCGTATGTGATCGATATGATTTTCACGTTTTATGAAGGAAAATAGGTTAGCCATTAAAGCCGCAAGGGGCGGGAGTAAAAGAATCCCAAGGAAGAATATCAAAGATTTTCTCGGAAGCCAATTATTCCTATTCAATTGAAACTGCTCTGTCGTCTGAGTTGTTTGATGAAATAAGAGATATCTCAATTCAGTATAGTGCTAAACTACCTCTCCTAAGAAGCAACAAAAATTCATTGGTGCACAATCTCAAAGGAAAATGGATGAACTTCTGATTTGTCTTTGCGCATCATTATATTTGTGAGAAATTTAACAAAAAATGGGGTTCAGTTTAGAGAAGATTCTGGTTATTAGTCTAATCGAAGAATTTTATGGAGTTAGGTAACGTTGCTATTATTCCTGCGAGGGGTGGAAGTAAGAGAATTCCAAAAAAAAATATAAAACTTTTTTTGGGTAAACCAATAATTGAATATTCCATTGCTGCTGCATTAAAATGTGGTTTGTTCGAAAAGGTTATTGTATCCACAGACAATATGGAAATTGCAGAAATAGCTAAAAAAGTAGGGGCAGAAGTGCCTTTTATGCGTAGCTCTAAAAATTCTGATGACTTTGCCGGAACAATTAATGTTCTTATTGAAGTAATTGAAGAGTTAAGTAAAACTGGCCTGACATTTAAAAATTTATGCTGTCTCTACCCTGCAGCGCCATTCATTACTTCCGAAAAACTACAATCAAGTTATAAATTATTAACTGAGGGGATGTACGATTCCGTTTTTCCTGTTTGCCGATTCAGCTATCCTATTTTTAGAGCTTTACAAATGGATGATCAAGGTAGAATTCAAATGATATGGCCAGAAAACTTGAATAAACGCTCACAAGATTTAGTTTCAGCCTATCATGACTCTGGTTCTTTTTATTGGGCCAATATAGAAGCTGTTACCTCTAAGAAAAGTCTATATACCGACAACTCGGCAGGTATAATATTAAATGAGTTGGAGGTGCAGGATATTGATAACGAAATTGATTGGAAGTTAGCTGAACTTAAATCCAAACTAATTGAATAGTGCTAAAAGAATTATTCTTCGGGCGGATGGCAATCGTAATATTGGGCTTGGTCACGTTTACCGGCTTATTGCATTGGCGGATATACTGTCAGGAGAATATCAGCTTACATTTGCCATCTCTTGTGCAGATTCTTTATTTAAAAAATTCTTATTAGAATATGTGGACGAATTGATAGAACTAAATCTTCAATTTAAGTATAATTTACCTTCAAAAGAAAAGTGTGTAGAGGAACTACCATTTGACCTTGAGGGCAAGATCAATGATAATGATATTGTTGTGGTTGATGGTTATTGGTTTGGTAATAATTATCAGCAAGCTGTAAAAAAGAATGGGGCTAAATTAGTAGTTATAGATGACTTATTATATGACCACAATTATGCTGATGCCGTTATCAATCATGCTCCAGGATTAACAAAATCACAATTTCAATTAGCTGGGGCTACAAAATATTATACAGGTATTGATTATTGTGTGATTAGAAAACCATTTTTTTCCCCTTTTAAGGAGCAAAAACAATTAAACGAATTATTTATAGGGTTTGGTGGTTCTGATTATCTTAATATGACTCCAAATGCAACTAGACAGCTTTTGATGGACAATTCTTTTGATGTAATTCATGTACTTACAACGGAATTTTTCAGTGAGCAGACTATGAAGGAACTATCCAAATTAAAGATTATTAACCCTGAAAAGCTTAAGGTTCACAAAAATCTTGACGCAGATTCTTTAGTCAAAGTACTGGACAATTGTTCCTTTTCAGTGATTCCATCAAGCACATTACTCATAGAATGCTATAGCAGGGGGTTATTATGTATAACCGGTTACTATACTGATAATCAAATAAATATTTACCGAGGATTTGTTAGAAGTGACTTGGCAATTGGAATCGGTGATTTTGGCAAATACGATTTCACAAACCTAATAAATGACGTTGCGAAAGCATCAACTTTAAAAAAGGCATTAAAGCCATTAAACAGTATTCAAAATATAAAAGATGTGTTTAAATCAATATGCTAATTCAAATTTTATGTGATAATCCCAATTCCTGGATTATTCCTTACGCTATAAAACTTAAAGAAAAAATAAAATCTGCGGGCTACGAGGTTAAGCTTATTCATTTACATGAAGACGTAGTCTCTGGAGATATTCTAGTACTTCTTTCATGCGAAATAATATTTAAGAGATTAAATCTAAACAAACACAATCTTGTAGTCCATGAAAGTGCTCTCCCTGAAGGAAAAGGTTGGTCACCCCTAACCTGGCAAGTTGTTGAAGGAAAAGATGAGATACAAGTTACCTTAATAGAAGCTAGTGAAGAGGTGGATTCCGGTGTTATCTATAATGAATATTTAATCAAATTGGATGGATCCGAACTAATAAACGACTTACGCTTTTTGCAGGGCGAAGCAACTATTTTACTTGTACTGAATTTTATTGAAAACTATCCAAACAACAAATGGAAAGAACAGATAGGTCCGTCTAGTTTTTATCCAAAAAGAAAACCTGAACATAGCCAATTAGATATAAACCAATCTATTGCAGCTCAGTTCAATTTACTACGAGTATGTGATAATGAAAGATACCCAGCATGGTTTGAATTAAACGATAAAAGGTACATTATTAAGATTTACAGAAATGTTTAATTAATGGATATAAGAATTGTCATCGCAAACAGTAATCCTGTCCACCAACGGGTAGAACAGTATTGCAAGACTAAATTCAATTCAACTACTATTCACAATAGGGATGAATTGACAATTGAAATCTTAGAGCAGATACAGCCGAATTTTGTCTTCTTCCTACACTGGTCTTACTTAGTCCCGAAAGTAATACATGAGAAATTTAATTGTATTGTATTTCACATGACTAATCTTCCCTTTGGCAGGGGTGGGAGTCCCCTGCAAAATCTAATTGAAAGGGGATATGTTGAGACGATGGTTTCAGCACTGGTCGTTGAAAAGGGAATTGATACAGGCCCTGTGCTTTTAAAAAGACAGCTATCACTTTTGGGCACAGCTGAAGAAATATTCTTAAGAGCCGGAGAGATAATGGAAGGAATGATTGGAGAAATTATCACAAATAATCCTGACCCCATTCCACAAAAAGGAGATCCAATAATCTTTAAGAGAAGGACCCCTAGCCAAAGTAGCATTCAATCGTTAACTGAACTAAAAACAGTCTATGATTTTATTCGGATGCTTGATGGGGAAGGATATCCAAAAGCCTTTATCGAAACGGAATTTTTTAAATTTGAATTTTCAAGAGCGTCATTGAAATCGACTGGCATAGTGGCCGATGTTAAAATCACAAAAAAGAATTGATGTTATTAGAATCAATAAAAAATAAGCGGATACTTTTAGTTGTTGCACATCCAGATGATGAGCTATTGGGTTGCGGGGCTACATTTAATAAACTCATAACTCAATACGGCTGTATAGTGCGCGTGGTAATCCTAGGTGAAGGCATAACGTCCAGAGCCGAAAAACGAAATGTTTCCCAATGGAATGAACACTTGAAGAAGCATAAAAAGAATATAGGGGATGCTCAAAACGCAATTGGGTATCAAGAGCTTGCTATTTATGATTTTCCTGATAACAGGTTCGATTCTGTTGATCTATTAGACCTTATTAAGGTTATCGAAAGAGAGAAGAATGACTTCAATCCATCCGTTGTTTTTACTCATCATGGAGGAGACCTAAACATTGATCATCAACTAACATTTGAAGCGGTTATTACGGCCTGCAGACCAATTGCTGATGAACCCGTAAAAACAATCATTACTTTTGAAACACCAAGTGGAACTGAGTGGCGCGCCTCCTCCGATCCTAGGCATTTCATTCCAAACCTGTACTTTGCTGTCGCTGAAAAGAACGTGGATGCCAAAATCAAAGGGATGGAGAATTATGAATTTGAGAAAAGACCATACCCACATCCAAGATCTCCGGAAGCTTTAAAAATACAGTCTCAGAGATGGGGTGTGGCAATTGGCACTGAGTATGCTGAAGCATTTGTGCTTATTCGTTCAATAAATTAATACAGGAAGCTATGAAACTGGGAAATTTTGAGATTGGAACCAATCATAAACCTTTCATAATTGCCGAAATGAGCGGCAATCATAATCAATCTCTGGAGCGAGCAAAAAAAATCATTAGGGCTGCAGCAGACTGTGGTGCTCATGCTGTGAAACTTCAAACGTATACAGCAGATACCATGACAATCAATCACAGAGGTGGTTTATTCGATATAACCGATAAAAAATCACTTTGGTACGGCAGAAACTTATACGAATTATATCAAGAGGCGCACACCCCTTGGGCCTGGCATAAATCATTATTCGATTATGCAAGAGAATTAGGGATCCTATGTTTTAGTACACCTTTTGATGAAACGGCTGTAGACTTTCTTGAAACTCTAGATGTTCCTTTTTATAAAATCGCTTCATTTGAGAATACCGATCATCCATTGTTAAAGAAGGTGGCTTCAGTAGGGAAACCAGTGATCATGAGTACGGGTATCGCGAATTTAACGGACATCATAGAATCTGTTCAAGTTTTACAGGAAAATGGATGTAAAGATCTTATCCTGCTGAAGTGCACCAGCACCTATCCATCAACCCCCGAAAATACAAATCTGGTAACCATCCCCGTACTCCAACAAATTTTCCCCTCATGCATGATAGGTCTAAGCGATCATACCATGGGTATTGGAGCAGCCATTGCATCTATTTCCTTGGGCGTAAGGATTATTGAAAAGCATTTCACCTTAGATCGTACAGAAGGAGGTGTCGACAGTGCATTTAGCATGGAGCCGGAAGAAATGAAAGCTCTGGTAAAGGAAAGTGAAAGAGCTTTTTTATCTCTAGGTCGGGTACAACTGGATGTACAAGCTGTAGAGAAAAAGAGCATACAATTCAAACGATCCATTTACGTTGTGGCTGATATAAAAAAAGGAGATGTTTTTACCAGAGAAAATATTCGGGTTATTCGGCCGGGAGATGGCCTACATCCTAAATTTTTTGAGCAGATTTTAGGAAAAGCCGCCAGCTCAAACTATAATGCCGGAAAACCCCTATTCTTTTAAATTTATACTTAAACTTTTAACCGCGGAATTTTTTGAACTATTGTTGTGCCTTGAATATTCTTAATAGCCATAAGTTCTCTCAATTAAACATGAAATGAAATCCCTTTCCGATAAGATTTTAAAAAACCTAAAGCTTGTTTTCCGAATAATCCCCAAAAGACTAAGAAAGGAATACATCATAATTTCAGCACTGTCCGTGTTTCTTGCATTTGTTGAGTTTCTCGGAGTGGCTATGTTACTTCCTTTCTTTAATGAAATAACGAATACAGCAGGTGTTACTTATTTACAACTTTATAACTTATTATTTTCACAACATCTTGAATTGACAGCCAGCCAATCAATAATATTCTCATTGTCATCCGTTCTTATTTTACTTGTTCTCAAAAACTCGGTTAGCGCTTTCATTTTATTCAACCAATATCGTTTCGGTTCCAAAATTCAGGCAAGCGTTTCTGAAAATCTTTTTCTTTCATATCTTCGAAGTCAGTATTCTGAAATAATAAACAAAAATTCAGCTGATCTAATCCGTAATTCTATCACGGAAACCAACAAGTTAAATGAGTTTATTGTGCTCCCATCTTTCTTTTTGGTGACTGATCTTATCCTGTTTGGTTCAGTCATTGTATTCCTTTTGGTTTCAGAAACTGTTGCTTCTCTTATCATATTTTCAACGATCGGAATTCTTTATGGCACCTCAATATTCTTTATAGGAAGAAAGATAACGCTATGGGGAAAATTAAGATTTGAAGCAGAGGGACAAAGAATTAAATCAGTACAGGAAGGACTTGGTGCGTTTATTAATATTAAGCTCCGTGATTTGGCGGAAAATTATTTGAACAAATATCGTAAGCCAAATAATAGCAGTGCATACTATGGCTTTTTGCAAAATGCAACACAACAAATTCCAAAAAATCTATTGGAGGTTTTGATTTTTGCTTCACTCCTACTTTTAATTGCAATTAGTGCCGCTTTTACCAATATTTCAAACAAAGAAATTCTCTCAATTCTAGGTTTATTTGCTATCGCTTCATATAAACTTTTACCAACCATAAGCAGAATTACGGGCACCATACAATCAATCCGATTTTATAAACCTTCTATGGACGTTTTTCAAGGGTTAACTGGTCATGGAAATTCCCATAATCAGAAAAAGCAAAATTTAACCTTCAATGATACGCTCTCTATAGAAAATCTATGGCTCAGCTATGGTGATCATGACTTACTTAAGGATATTAATATTTCAATTAATAAAGGGGATACAGTAGGAATTACTGGAAAAAGTGGCTCAGGGAAAACCACCCTGGCTCATTGTATAATGGGGCTTATTAAACCTACGCAGGGCCAAATCACAAAGGATAAGATTGACATACAAGCCGATATAGTCGCGTGGATGAACCTCATTGGCTATGTGCCTCAAACAGTTTTTTTGTTGGATGACACCATTCAAAATAACATAACACTGAATTTCGATTCAGAACCGGTAGATATGGACATTCTTAAACTAGCAATAGCACAAGCCGGTCTTACCGATTGGATAAACTCGTTACCAAATGGGTTTGTGTCGCATGTGGGCGAGCGGGGAAACAAAATTTCTGGAGGTCAGCTTCAGCGAATAGGGATTGCCCGTGCACTATACAGAAATCCAGAAATATTAGTTTTTGACGAATCAACCAGCGCCTTGGATAGTCGAACTGAACAAGAATTTATCGAAACTATTGAGACCCTTAAAAAGGACAAAACAATTTTATTCATTACTCATAAGCGTGCACCTCTAAAAATTTGTGATAAAATTTTTAGAATCGAAAGCGGATCCATTCATATTCAAAAAAATAATATCTCTATATGAACAAACTCCTGAACAGAATTTATAAGAAATTAAGATTTTCATCTATCCTATTCAAAAAATTAGTAACTCAAAACTTCAAAACACATAATGAGGGTTTTTCTTATCTTTCCGATAGTGATGTTCGTTTGAAAGATTTATTAGACAAGAGAAATGTTGAAAAATCTGAAGCCGCTCAATACCATCGGGATTTAAGCAATGCCCTATACAGGAGCTTTAGGACTTCTGACATTTCGTATAAGGATATTTGTGAAATTGTTGCAGGCAAATTGGTTTACTCTAAATCCGGGTTCACTCCAGACGCAGTTCAACAAGTTTTAGTTGATAACTACTGCAAAACCAATGGTCTATTTCAAGAAGTTCTTTTTGATTTCATGAATCGTGAACCTGATCAGAATTATATCGTAGAAGGTAAATCAATATTTGGTAATATAAATGAAGATGAAATATTAAAAGCCGCAAACGAGGTTCAACGTAGTGGTTATTCAAAAATTCCCTTTACTCTTCCCACCGAAAAAATTAATGAGCTTGTTAGTTGGTCTAAGAACTTGGACTATACCATTATCGATGACTCCCTTAACGGAAAATATTTTAAGAGTAAAGTAGATTTTGAAAATATTCAGTACGCAAAAGCTTCTGCAAGCGAAGACGACTTGAAGAATAATAATCTTGTTATGAAAATTTGTCTTGATCCATTTCTGGTTTCGGTTATCCAGTCTGTTTTAGGATCTAAAGTTGATATTCTGCATCTTGCGATGTGGTGGTCTTTCAATATTGGTAAGCCTAGTTCGGAAGCAGCCCAATATTTTCATTATGATTTAGATTCACTTAGATGGCTTAAAGTTTTCATTTACCTCACAGATGTTGGACCAAACAATGGGCCCCACATAGCTATTCCAGGTAGCCATAAGTTAGGAGGAAAGAACTACAAACTGTTGCGGAAGAGATATAACAGAGTCACCGATCAGGAAATGTCCACTGAACAATCTGGCGAAGTTGTAGAGTTTCACGGAAAAGCGGGGACTATTATTATTGGCGATACTCGATGTTGGCACAAAGGCAAAGAAGTAATGGAAGGAAATCGGCTTATCCTGCAGCCAACATTCGCACCAAGCATGTTTTTGAAGAAACTAGTTTGAAGCATTGCTATTATAATTGGTTAAACGAAAGGTATGCGGTCCATAACAGAGCACCACATCTTTAATCAAATTAGCTAGTTACCTCAAATAACTTTTAATCAAAATGCTGTCAAGAGTTATCGCAAAGCTGAAAGTCAATTGGGGATTTGATTCGTTTGAAAAGGAAATACTCCAAAAGGCAACTACTCGGAAGAGTACATCAGAGTCCAAGCTCTTCATTCAAATCCCAGCAGACTATTACTATTTCTCGCTATACACGCAGGTAATCAAAAAGTTTATTGCAGAGTCGGATTGTGAAATCATTGGGGTCTGGCCAACCATATTCACATTGCGACTAAAACGCGACTTGTTTTTCCCAATTCGGTTGTGGTACGACATTTTGAACTACTACTTGATGCGAAGGAAATGGATACGCTTGTACAAGGCGGCTGGTGTCAACAAAGTCGTAACTCTTGATAGTGTGTCGCTTGCCTCCAAACTTGCTTTTTGGGTCAGGGCTTACAATATCTGGAAGGGTGTCCGGACAAAACAGGACGTAATTGGTATCACTATTGATGGGATCTATTGTGGCGACTTAATCTACGACAGTTACCTCCGTTACCGGATTCGTCCAACGGCCAAGGTCAAGAGCCTAGCGATGTTGTATTATATCTATAAAGCCAATGTCGCGTTACATAGCGCTCGATTGTTGAGCTATAAGAAGAATGTGGTAGCCTTCTTCAGTAGTTACAGCACCTACATCCAACATGGAATACCTGCAAGGGTGCTCCTTCAACAGGGATTGACAGTGTATACATCTGGCAACTTCCAACAACGATTTAAGAAATTAACGCCTGGGGACTTCGCTCATACGGCAAACCACAGCAATTATAAAAATCAGTTTGATGAATTAGACAACCGCAAGGAGAGGATCGCTGAGGGAACAGCAGCCCTTGAGAAAAAACTCAGCGGTGTCATTGACAAGGCCACAGGGTACATGAAGGCCAGTGCATTCGGTTCAGTAGCAGATAAAGAGTTCGATACGCGTAAGCATTTTGACGGCATTCTTTTTCTACACGATTTCTACGATAGCCCCCACATTTATTCTTCGATGCTTTTTACCGATTTCTATGAATGGGTCCTACACACATTCAAGCTTATTGAAAAAAACAAGCTAAAGGTTCTTGTCAAACCTCATCCAAACCAAGTAGCAGACAGCAGTGAGGACATTGAACGATTAAAGACGAAGTTTCCCACACTGCAATGGATCAATCCTCTCGTTTCAAATACTGGTTTGTTGACATCCGGAGTGAAATTCGGGATTTCCATCTACGGCACAGTTCTCCATGAGCTGGCGTACCATGGCATCAATGCCATATGCGCTGGTGACAATCCTCATACGTCATTCAATTTTGTACATAATCCAAAAACTCTAGCCGAGTACGATTGGATGATTATTAATCATGCAAAACTTAAGATGCCGGATGACTTTCGCGAACAAGTGGCGGCCTTCTACTACATGCACAATTGTATTAAAAGTGATGACTTCGACCTTAACACAGATCTCTTGAATGGTTTTAATGTCTTCAATGCGGATAGTGAACTGGCTTGTCAATCGATGAAAACTACGCCAGCACCATTAACGAAATAATTTCAATGCTTAAAATGGAGGAGTCCGAGTCAGTCCTCAGGATCAGTTAAATGATTAACTTAGCTCCCTATGGGGCATTGAATTCAGCAATCTGATTAATTGTTTAAAAAGAACAGCGAGATTTAGCCATCATTAATCATCTGTTATAGAATTTCAATAAGACGCGTTTCAAAATGCTCAATCCTATAATAATCGCTAAATTTTTGCCTAGCAGCCTTACCCATCCTTTACCCGTATAGCAGGCTGCTTATTTATTTCATTTGGTTTCACCGCCTAAAGAATCAATCAATAACTAAATTTGTCAACTAACCATAAAAAAAGGAGTCATGCAAACTGAACAAGTTGTTGCCAGTGAATTTGCACCTGTCTGCTTGTTCGCGTGGAAACGAATTAGTGAAACGCAAGAGACCATCAGGCACTTGCAGGCAAACCACCTTGCAAAGGACAGTGAGCTTTTCATTTTTGTGGATGGGGCTAGGAAACCCACCGATGAGCCGGGGATCCAAGAAGTTGTTGATCACGTTCAAAATGTGTCTGGATTCAAAAAAGTGACCTTGAACATCTCGCCAGTCAATAAAGGTCTTTCCCAGTCCATTATTGGAGGCGTAACGGAAGTACTTCAGCGCTTTGGAAAAGTAATTGTACTGGAGGACGACCTGCTTACTTCGCCTAATTTTCTAAATTATATGAACAGTGCGCTAGACTATTACAAAGAACAAAGAAAAGTGTTCTCAGTGTCGGGCTATTCTTTCAACATTCACTTTCCAAAGGGTTATCGCTTCGATCATTATTTTTCTGTGCGAGGCTCCTCATGGGGTTGGGCAACGTGGATAGACCGTTGGGAAACCGTTGATTGGGAAGTATCCGACTATGAGCAGTTTATATCGTCCTGGAAAAAGAGGCGCAGCTTCAACAAAGGCGGGTCAGATCTGTCGGGCATGCTTCAAAAGCTAATGGAAGGAAAGATAAACTCCTGGGCTATCCGCTGGTGCTATCAACAGTGGAAAACCGACCAACTAACTGTTTACCCTCGCATATCCAAAATTAAAAATATTGGCTTTGGTGCTGGCGCCACCCACACCAGCCGAAAGACAGCGGAACATGAAGTACCGTTAGATGAGGGAAACAACATTGAATTTCATTTTTCGGATAAGGTGTACCTCGACCCAAAAATAGCTGCCGAATTTGCCAGGAGCTTTTCTATACAGACTCGAATAAAGAACAAACTTCTGGGATACATAGCCCAGTAAAGAGAGGCCGGTCAACGCTTTAAATGCTGAATTAAATTACTCCCGGCCACAAGAAGGTAGTTATGGGCAAGTTTAGAAAATGACTCAACGGAATGACACAGACCAGAGAACTACCTATTTTTGAAACATTTAGACAATTATTGCTGGTTATAAATGATATTCGCAAGAAAAGTGGAGACCAGCGACCACAAAATAAAAACGGGCTACACCGAAAAGCCAAAAGAGCGGGAAAATTAAAGTGTAAATACCGATGAAATTTAAATGTAAATACCGATGAAATTTAAAACAGAACAAGAGAAATTTTGGGCAGGCGAATTTGGAGACGAATATATAAGTAGAAATAAAAGCCCAGGATACCTGGCTTCAAACTTAAATTTTTTCTCTCGAGCATTTAATCAACTTGGGCGACCCAATAGTCTCATTGAATTTGGAGCTAATATCGGAATGAATTTAAGAGCTATAAAACTATTGTTTCCTTCTATTGATTTATTTGGTATTGAGATAAATAAAAAGGCAGCAGATGAATTAGCTAAACTTATTGGGCAAGAGAATGTTTTTAATGGCTCAATTTTCGACTTTGAACCAACTCAAAAATGCGATGTTTCATTAATAAAGGGAGTTTTGATTCACATCAATCCAGAAATGCTTTCATTAATTTATGAAAAACTTTATGCTGCAAGTAACAGATACATTTTGATTTGTGAGTATTATAATCCCTCGCCTGTAACGATAAGTTATCGGGGACATAATGACCGACTATTTAAAAGAGATTTTGCAGGTGAAATAGTTGAGAAGTATCCTGACCTACAATTAGTTGATTATGGATTTTGCTACAAAAGAGATAAGGCATTTCCACAAGATGACATAACGTGGTTCTTACTTGAGAAAAAATAAACACTTGCCTATAAAAGGCGTTTTGGGTAACGGCTGCAAGCCTTCTAAAGTTAGGTTAATATCTAAAATTGTCATCCTTAGTCTCTATTCCTGTTCCTCATCACAATGTACTCCTTCACTATTTCATCGGTTACCTGTTCCAACACGTGCTGCGAAGTACCCCGAGGGCATATAAATATATTAACCCCAAAATGCTTTCCGGTATATAACTTAATATAGATGCAATGATTCCGCGATACACGTCCTTTTATAATCACTACCGAGTTCGCCAAACATATTTCGCACACTAATTCCCTAACTCTATTTGTTATATCACCCTCTCAAGACCTCTTTGCCATGCTACGTTATCCAACTATATATGGCACTTTTATACCTTATCGACTAAGTGAGCCCGCTCGATATTCCATAGCACAATATCCTGAAGTTCCCACATGAGGGCGTGGGATTCCGCCCATTCCAATATATATAAATTAACGGCTAAAAGTTGTATTTTGCAGCCCCTTTTTGCGATGATATACAACGAAAAAGAAGTCTCGCTAATTCAGTGAAAGCAGATATATCCCTGAAATTTCTCAAGTCAGCCCTGTCGACCGATGGCGCTTATAGCCTGGCGAATATAAAAACCTGGCTGAAACAGCGGAATGAAAGTGTGCACGTTTCGGTTGAGCGAGTTCCCTTTAAGGCACTTGACAAATGGCACTTCGACACCTCAGGAGTTCTTCGGCATGAGTCAGGTAAGTTCTTTTCGATTGAAGGAGTTCAAGTTAAAACGAATTGGGGTTCTGTTTCCAGTTGGGATCAACCTATTATTAATCAACCTGAAATTGGTTACCTGGGCATTATTACAAAAGAGATTGATGGATTACTTCATTTCCTGCTGCAGGCGAAAATAGAACCAGGTAATATGAACAACGTCCAGCTTTCACCCACCGTGCAGGCAACCAAAAGTAACTACACACAGGTACATCAGGGCAAAAAGCCAACATTTCTCGAATTCTTTCAGCACGCAAAACCTTATCAGGTTATGCTCGATCAATTACAGTCTGAGCAAGGCGCCCGATTTCTTAGAAAAAGAAATCGAAACATCATCATCAAAGTAGACGAGGAAGTACCGCCTCATGAAGATTTCATTTGGGTTACGCTGGGCCAGGTTAAAGAGCTGATTAAATCCGATAACCTTGTAAACATGGATACCAGAACGGTTATCTCAGGGATTCCTTACGGCCAGTTCGATAGCAATACCATCGATTTTTTCTACTCCATCTCTTTTAAGAAAAGAGAGAATGATTTCGAGTTTGAAATGTTGCGCTCGGCTCTGGACATTTCCTCCGCCTTTTACACGCTAGATGAAATACTGAATTGGCTCACCGTTCTAAAATGCCATTACGAAGTGCAACTAGCTTCGAAGTCGGTGTACGACATAAAAGACTGGCGGGTAACCGATGAAGAAATAGCACGAGAGGATAAACAGTTTTTCAGGGTGATAGCGGCAAACATTGAAATAGAAAACCGTGAGGTTTCAAAATGGATGCAGCCACTTGTTGAGCCAATGCAGGAAGGGATCATCGCTTTTATTGTTAAAAAAATAAATGGCGTATTTCATTTTCTTGTGCAGGCCAAGTTGGAGCCCGGCAATTTTGATATTATCGAAATGGCTCCCACAGTACAATGCATAACTGGCAGCTACAAAAATTCAGACGATGTGCCCTTCCTCGGTTTTGTATTGAATGTGCCTCCGACTCTGATACGCTACGACAGTATGCAATCGGAAGAAGGAGGTCGGTTTTTTCGAGAACAAAACAGGAACTTGATCATTGAAGCGGGGCCGGAATTTCCAATGGAGGTACCGGCCAATTATACATGGGTTTCCCTCCAACAGTTAAATGTGTTCCTTAAATTTAACAACTACTTGAACATACAATCACGAAGTTTAATCTCAGCTATTCGTTTTATATGACAACCAAAACACAACTAATGACGATACCCTTTAATAAAGTGTATCTGGGTGGTAATGAAGAGAAGTATGTGCTCGAGGCATTGCGATCTGGCAAGCACTGCGGCAATCATTCGTTTTGCACCAGAGCTATTGATTTGATGAAAAAGATGCACGGATTTCAGGAAGTGTTTCTTGTGCCCTCTGGCACGGCAGCCCTCGAAATGGGCGCTGTTCTGGCAGACATCGGCCCTGGAGATGAAGTCGTTTTGCCCTCTTATACTTTTAGCTCAACTGTTAATGCTGTTGTTCTGTTTGGAGCAAAACCTGTTTTCTGCGAGGTGGATCCAAAAACGATGAATATTGACTCGTCTAAGATCGAAAAGCTCATCACGAAGAAAACAAAGATGATTGTGCCAATAGACTACGCTGGGGTCTCTTGCGATATAGATGAAATCATGGCTCTCGCAAAAAAATACAACCTGATTGTGATGCAGGATTGTGCCCAGTCGTATGGTTCGTACTACAAAGGGAAGGCTTGCGGCACGCACCCTCATCTCGCCACCTTTAGCTTTCACGAAACGAAAAATTTCAACGCTGGTGAAGGTGGTGGTTTGGTGGTAAACGTACCGGAGTGGGTGGAGCGAGCACACTTTCTACAGGAAAAAGGCACCGACAGGCGCCTGGTGTTGAACGGTGTAAAAAACAAGTACAGTTGGGTCGATAAAGGTTCAAGCTATTTACTGTCTGATATTCTGGCTGCGATGTTACTGGCTCAATTTGAGCAAGAGGAGAAATTCAAGAAAACGCGCTCGAGAATCACAGAAGCTTACCAGAACCTGTTTGCCCCTTATCAGGAGCGTGGGCTGGTCTCTTTCTTCCAGCTAAAGGACTACATGACCATAAATCACCACGCCTTCTGGGTAGTTTTCGATAACACCCTGAATCAGCAACAATTTATGGCTAAACTACGCGAACATACGGTGTACGCCTACATTGGCTACCTCCCGCTACATTCTTCGCCAAAAGGTATACAGTTCGGTTACAAGGCAGAGGACCTGCCGTTAACCGAAGATCTGGCTAGCCGAATAGTACGGTTACCCTTTTATACCGAACTGGGAGAAGTGGGCCTCGACTATTGTATAAACGCCATGAGAACCACACTTCACAACCTTTACGACTAGCATGGCGAAAGTCAAAATAGGTGTAATGGGTTGTGCTGCTATTGCAAAGCGTTCCGTCATCCCTGCAATCAAATACCTGAGCAGCGAGTTCGAGCTTGTAGCTGTAAGTAGTAGAACAAAAGAGAAGGCAGAACTCATGGCCACAGAGTTCGGATGTGCGGCTGTGGTGGGTTACGAAAATCTGCTCAAGCAAGATGTAGATGCAGTTTACATGCCGTTGCCAACTGGCCTACACGATGAATGGGTAAATAGGGCATTAGGTGCTGGTAAACATGTCTATGTCGAAAAATCAATAGCTTTCACGTTTGAATCAGCCATGAGAATGGTTGAAAATGCCAAGAGGTATAATGTGGCGTTGATGGAGGGCTACATGTTCTTATATCACACGCAGCATCAGCAAGTAAAAAAAATCGTCCAGGCGGGCGAAATTGGCGAAGTTCGTTCATTCAGAAGTGCCTTTGGATTTCCCCCGTTGGCACAGGGTAATTTTCGTTACGATCACGAAATGGGTGGTGGCGTAGTGTTCGATGCAGCGGGCTACACCGTCCGCGCGGTTCACCATTTCTTAGGCAATGATCTCGAGGTGGTTTCGTCAAGTCTTTCGTACGATCCGGTTCACAAAATTCATCAGTATGGGGACGCCCTGCTTAAAAACAAAAGCGGCTTAGGCGCCCACGTGTCTTTTGGGTTCGATAACTTCTATCAATGCTACTACGAATTCTGGGGAAGCAACGGAAAACTTACGGCAGAGCGAGCCTTCACTCCGGGTCCTGATTTTCAGCCCACCTTAATTCTGGAAACCAAAACGGGTCGTCAGCAAATCGTAGCCGAGAAATCTAATCACTTTGTTGGTGCTCTGCAGGAATTCAATCGAATCATAAATCTTTCGAGTGATCGCAACGCCCACTACAATCAAATAATAACACAAAGCCGTGCACTCGATCAAATCATTAAACTTGCTTGATTAAATGAAAGTCATTTTGAAAAAACTAATCGCAATTTCCTGGATCAAGTTCATCCTTCACGCTATAGCGGTTATTTACGTGTATACCCTGGGGTGGCTATTGTTTTGGTTTTCAAAAAAGTACGCCTATTATCACACACGGCTTTTATTATTAACAGATTGGTATTTATCCAGTAAAACACCGAGCAGTTTTAAACACGAAATCAATCTCTACTCGTGGAGGTTCAATCCAGCCGAGGTAGAATTTGTGGAACTTGCATACGGGCGAATGCACCTTAAAAATGGAGACACAGTACTTGATCTTTGCTGTGGTGACGGCAGTTATGCCTATCTTTTCTTTAGCGACCTTGCTTCAAAAATCGACTCCATCGACTATGACGCAGAAACAATTACCTACGCTAAAAAAAACTACGCGACCAAAAATATTACTTTTACCTGCGCCAACCTGTTAGAGCATCCTTTCCCAAATGAGTATTATGATTTAGTTGTTTGGACCTCTGGGGTGGCCTATTTCTCAAAAGACAGTAGAGCTAAAATTCTTGGAAAAATTCACACCGCTCTAAAGAGTGGCGGCAAACTTTACATTAAAACACCAATTGAAGAAAAATCCTCCTCAAGTGCTAATCAAGTAAGTGTAATAACTGACAAAGTTGACTTCGAAGCAGAGTTTAACGGGTACTCCATTTTGGCGGAGCAGCAATCATACTACCAAAAACGAAGTAACTTAAACTATATTCTGACCAAGTCTATAGGTTAAGTTTATGAAGATCAATTAACTTACTATGAGCACTAAACCTAAAGTTCTTTTAATCCTTCAACTTCCTCCTCCGATTCATGGAGCTTCGCTCACTGGATTAAATATTCAAAATAGCGGGATCATCAATTCATATCTTGACTGCACCTTTGTCAGAATTTCAACAAAGTCCATTAACCATAAAGGATTCATATTTCAGCTGATTAATCTGGTAGCGCTCTATGCCAAAGTGATTGGGAAACTTGCTACAAATCGTTTCAGCTTGGTCTATATTACGCCTTGTACGTCTGGTTTCTTTCCGTTTTACAAAGATTTTGGAATCTGCCTTTTAGCTAAAGCGATGAGTAGACGAGTCGTTTACCACTTCCATGACAAAGGAATTTCCACAAATAAGTATGTGCCATCATTTCTGCTATGGCTTTATTTCAAGAACGTTCGCATAATTCTTTCATCAAAAAAATTATACTACGATATTTGTCAGTATGTTGAAGAAGAGCGCGTGTATTATTGCCCGTATGGTGAGCGGGATGCAGATATTGATGTAGATTTTGGTGCTAAGCCAGCATCTGCTCCCACCATATTATTTCTCGCACATATGCTTCGAACAAAAGGTGTCTTTGATCTGCTCGAAGCATGTGCGATACTTGCAAGTCAGGGACTGCTATTTAATTGCAATTTCGTTGGCACTTGGTATGACATACAGCCTGAAGAATTTGATTCATTTGTAAAGGAGCGGAAATTAGAAAGGATTGTTAAATTCCTCGGGCCACAATATGGTAGCGACAAAAATAAAGTTTTATCTCACAGTGACATCTTCTGTCTACCTACCTTTTACCCAATGGAGTGCTTTCCGCTAATTATATTGGATGCTATGCGG
>JANMYO010000010.1:0-3581 GCA_031382175.1 Bacteroidia bacterium
TTTTGACGTAGTTTACAAGGGCTCAATCAATGCCTTTGGTGGAACAAAAGCTGGATTTAAATTGACAGGCTCTATCAACCGTTTTGATTACGGATTGAAGTGGGATAAAACATTGGAGACCGGTGGATTGATTGTTGGCCAAGATGTAACCATCACCAGCAATATTGAATTAAACAAAGCGAAGTAATTAAAATTAGTAAGGCGATCATCGTAAGGTGATCGCTTTTTTTATGGCTATCGAAGACGATATTCAGCAGACCAAATTCAGAAATGCTTACCAGAAGGCGGCCATTAACCTGATCTATACATCCAGTTGGTTGGAAGGTCAGCAGAAAGATTTTTTCAAACAGCACGGAATTACCAACCAGCAATTCAATATTCTCCGAATTCTCAGAGGTCAGTTTCCTAACAAAATTTCCGGTGCCGATATAAAGACAAGAATGCTGGATCAGAATTCTGATGTTTCCCGATTATTGGATCGACTGATCCTAAAAAAACTGATCCTAAAAAGTCAGTGCCCTAATGATAAGCGAGCCGCTGATATCGCTATCTCTGAAAGTGGGCTTGAACTCTTAAAGAATATTGACCGAGAGATAGAAAATCTGGATGGATTGCTTTCTAATTTAACACAGGAGGAAGCCACCCAGCTAAGCATTCTGTTGGACAAAAGCCGGAGCTAGATTTTATCCAATTCTTCCCGAACAAAATCCATCAACTCTTTTATATAAGCGCGACTAAAATCAAATTTGATTCCTGCTGCCTTATAGATTTCAGGGATAGTTTTAAGGTTTCCCAGTGTCAGTGCGTTCTTGTATCCTTGTAATCCCTTCTGCTTGTTCTGTCTGAAATTTCTCCATACAGCAATGGCTCCTAACTGTGCCATGCCATACTCTATATAATAGAAGGGTACTTCGTATAAATGCAATTGCTTCTGCCACAGGTAGTCTTTGCCTTCTTGAAGGCCCGTCCAATCCGTAGCCGTATCTGCAAATCTATCGAATGTCCTGTTCCAGTTAGACTTGCGCTCATCCATAGAGTGATTGGGATTTTCATAAATCCAATGCTGAAATTTATCGATAGTTGCTACCCACGGTAGGGTTTCAATGATATCCTCCAGTTGTTCGCGCTTTGCCCTCTTCAAATCTGATTCCGAAGGAAAGAAAATATCCCATTGATCCATGGAAATCAGCTCCATGCTCATCGATGCCAGCTCTGCTACTTCCATTGGGGGAGATTTAAAATCGCCCAACGCAAGATCTTTTGTGAGAAAATTATGAACTGCATGCCCGCCTTCGTGCATGATAGTGGTCATGTCGCGCATCGTGGAAGTGGCATTCATAAAAATAAATGGAACGCCAATCTCCGCCAGCGGATAATTATATCCTCCCGGTGCTTTGCCTTTTCTCGATTCAAGATCGAGGTGTCCCATTTCCTTCATAATGGACAGGCACTGACCCAGGAAAGGGTCGAGATTTTTAAAACAAGCGATGGATTTTTCAGTAAGGTCTTTTCCGTCATTAAATGCTTTCAACGGTTCCCTTCCTTCCGGATCCACAGCTTTGTCCCAGGGACGCAACGCTTCTACCTTTAATTTTTCTTTACGCTCGTTTGCCAGTTGATTTAAAATGGGCACCACTTCCGATTCAATGGCCTCATGAAAATTGAAACAATCCTTTGGGCTGTAATCAAAACGGCCGTAGGCTTTAAACATGTAATCACGGAAATTAGAAAATCCAGCATTCTCCGAGACCTTATGGCGTAGTCCAATGAGTTTGGTGAAGAGATCATTGAGCGTTATCTTATCCTGAAGTCTTCTACTACTGATTTTGTGATACGCTTCTTCGCGTTTGTTCCTGTCTGTGGATAATAACAGAACCGATGCTTGCTGGAGGGTCATCTCCTGACCGCTGATCTCCACCATCATCGCACCGGAGAGTTGAGCATATTTCTGCGTCTCGGTACTTATTTCAGTAAACAAGGGAACATTTTCTTCCTTGAAAATTTCAATGTCCTTTTTCAGGTTGCGGATAAGTATGTCATACCCCAGTTCCTTTGTCAGTTCATTGAGGAAACGACTATCAAATGCTTTGCGGTTAAGTTGATCCGTAACAGGAGCTATCTGTGGTTGTATGTTTTCTACAAAATCCTGATAGGCCTTCCGGTATTCTTCATTTTCGGTATAGCACGTCATCCGGATATAACGCCAGCCCATGTCTTCGGAAATGGCAGACTCCAGTTCACTCCGGTCATGAAGCCATTTTTTAAGGGCTACGGTTGACTCTAACTTCCGCTCCAGAAGCTCATTGAAATAAGGCTTCAACCCTTCCCAGGAGTTTACTTTAAAATCTTCCGACAACAGTTTTCTTTTCGGCCGCTTAGGTATGTTCAGTACTTCACTCATAAAAACAGTTCAATTTTGTAATTCGGCTCAAATTAGAAAAAGAACAAATGGTTTCAATAAGAAAATCATTTAACTTAGAAAATCGTACTAAATGCCTGAAGGCGCCTGAATTGCAATGAAAACTCCTCACTACATGATTATCAGTATCGGGTTTATTTTACTCACTTTATTCTTCTACGGATTCGTGTTACGTGAGCTTAAGACAGTATTGCCGAAAACTAATTTTTCACTGACGCAGCAAAAAAAAATATTCAATCGCTCGCTGACGGCACTGATTTTTTGGTTTGGCATTACCACCGGTTTATCACTCTCTGGATTCCTGAGTAATTTTAGCTCGTTCCCACCTCGAATAATGGGAGTGCTTGTCGTACCGCTCGTTGCGATTCTATGGATCACATTTTCCAAAGCATCTACTGAGATCGTAAAGCATGTACCCCCTCAAAACCTGGTACGATTACAAAGCTTCAGAATTTTTGTGGAGATTTTATTATGGATGCTTTTCCTGCAAAACCTGTTACCTGTTCAAATGAGTTTTGAGGGGAGAAACTTTGATATTTTGGCAGGCCTTTCTGCACCCATTGTTGCATTTCTTATCTCCCGAAATAAAATTTCCGGCAAAGGCATAATCGTATGGAATATTCTCGGCCTGGCGCTACTCCTTAATATAGTATCCATTGCCATTCTCTCACTCCCTGGTCCTTTCCGTTATTTTATGAATGAACCTGCCAATACCATCGTCACCCATTTTCCAATCATTTTCCTTCCTGCTTTCCTTGTACCCTTAGCCTATGGATTACATTTTCTCTCCATTAAGCAAACCATTCATTCACTAAAAGGTAAGTAATTGCTAAGGAGTCTTATCGCTGGTAATTTTTACTTCCCTTGCTGTTCCAATGATCCGGGCATAAAATGCATATCCGCCAAAGTTATTCTCCACTTTCAGTAAAAGTTTGTTCCAACCTTTCTTCAGGCTAAGTTTCACCGTATCCTGATCGGGCACGGCAATCCTAAATAAGTCAAAGAACCGATGCACCTCCTGATCATTAAGAAATACTTTAGCGGCATCATCGCTTCCAAACAGAAGCCTGGCAGATTGATCGATAGGAGAATACACATACGTAAGCGCATAGGTGATTACAAATTCATCCGGCTCAATCCATTGGCGCAGTTTCATTTCATA
>JANMYO010000055.1:0-78286 GCA_031382175.1 Bacteroidia bacterium
CATTTTTATCTACCAACTGTTACCCTTATTTTAGAGCAACCTATATTTAAGATTATGTCAAAGACAGCAGAACTAATTATTGACGGCAAGTCCTACAAACTCCCGATCATTGAGGGGACAGAAGGAGAAAGAGCAATTGATATTGGGAATCTTTTGGAAGAAGCCGGAGTTACCACCCTCGATCTGGGTTATAAAAATACCGGAGCAACCAAAAGCGCCATTACTTTTTTGGATGGTGAGAAAGGCATTCTGAGATACCGTGGTTATTCCATTGAAGACCTTGCTGCAAAATCTACTTTCCTTGAAGTTTCCTATTTGCTCATCTTTGGCGAACTGCCAACGGCTGACCAATTATTAACATTCTCAAATGATATTAAGAAGCATACACTCGTCCATGAAGATGTAAAGAAAATATTGGATGGGTTTCCATCTACCGCTCATCCGATGGGTGTGCTCGCGTCCTTGTTCTGTTCTCAGACAGCTTTCTATCCGGAATCGCTGGATCCAAACCGCTCCGCTGAGGGCGTTTACTTAAGTATTGTAAGATCCTTAGCGAAGATGCCAACCTTTGCTGCCTGGGCATATAAAAATGCTGTAGGCCACCCCGTCAATTATCCTGACAATACCCAGGCTTACTCTGCCCGCTTTCTGAAAATGTTGTATTCCCTTCCTGCGGAGCAATTTGATGTAGATCCTGTTGTTGCCGATGCCTTGGACAAACTATTGATTTTACATGCGGATCATGAACAAAACTGTTCTACCTCTACTGTCAGAATTGTAGGCTCATCGAAAGCAAGCATCTACTCCTCCATCTCTGCCGGAATTAATGCCCTGTGGGGTCCATTGCATGGAGGTGCTAATCAAGAAGTAATTCTCATGCTGGAACAAATCAAGAAAGATGGTGGCGACACAGAGAAGTGGATAAATAAAGCAAAAGATAAGAACAGCGGATTCAGACTAATGGGCTTTGGTCATCGTGTGTATAAAAACTTCGATCCCCGGGCGAAGATTATCAAGAAAGCCGCTGATGATGTGTTAACCAAGCTTGGTATCAATGACCCTGTGCTCGATATCGCTTTAAAATTAGAAGAAGTGGCTTTGCGTGATCCTTATTTCATTGAGCGCAAGCTGTATCCTAATGTTGATTTCTATTCCGGAATTATTTACCGTGCACTAGGCATTCCTGTGGATATGTTCACCGTCATGTTTGCCATGGGCCGCCTTCCCGGCTGGATTGCTCAATGGAAAGAGCTACGTGAGAACAAAGAGCCCATAGGCAGACCAAGACAGCTTTATGTTGGGCAGCAGCATCGCCCCTACGTGGAAATGAAAAAGCGATAGACCAAACTTTTCTATATTTAAGGCTGTAAACCAGCCTTTTTTTATGCTCAACGATGACTTTAATGCCGCTGTGGTCAAGTCAAAAGAACTTACCAAGCGACCTACCAACGAGGAACTTCTTGATCTGTACGCGCTCTTCAAACAAGCTACTGAAGGTGATAACAATGAAGAAAGACCCGGTGGATTTGATTTCAAAGCCATTGCAAAACATGATGCCTGGACCGCTAAGAAAGGAAAGACAAAAGATCAGGCCATGGAATCTTATGTTGCTTTAGTGAACAGTCTTTACGCACAATATCATTAACCCTTGCAGCTCTTCTATCAACCTTTGATTGCAAAAGGTGTATATACGCTGGATGAAGAAGAATCGCGGCACGCCAGAAAAGTTCTGCGGTTAGAAACCGGAGCCGAAATTCAAATCACAGATGGCAAAGGGAAAATCTACGAAGCCAGACTTACGAATACGGAAAGCAAGAGTTGTGAATTTATGGTGTTGAAGTCAGACCAAGCTCCTTCCCAAAATCACAAAATCCATATTGCTATAGCACCAACAAAAAATGCAGACCGCATCGAATGGTTTGTTGAAAAGGCGGTAGAGCTGGGAATCAATAAAATCAGCTTCCTGCTCTGTAAGAATTCAGAACGAAAATCAATTAATCTTGAACGTGTTGAAAAAAAAGCCATCAGCGCGATGAAGCAATCGGGTCAAGCCTATCTCCCGGAAATTCAGGAGATAAGGCCTTTCAGGCAGGTAATTGCCGAATCGAATGAAGCAGCCAAGTTCATTGGATTTGTGGATGAGCAAAACCCTCTGTCGCTAAAGAATCTGGCTAAGCCATCCACTTCTTACCTGGTATTGATCGGTCCTGAAGGTGACTTCTCCCATGACGAAATGCAGACTGCCTTGCAGCAGGGGTTTGCTAAGGTTAGTCTTGGCCAAAACAGACTCCGAACGGAAACTGCTGGAATAGCGGCATGTCATATTTTGAATTTGATCAACAGCTAGAAATTTTACGCTGAAAATCTCTTTCCATCTTCTAACTTTAAGTTTTAAATAGGTAAGATGACTGCTTCGGAAGCCAAAAAACAAATTCAGGAACTCACTAAGAAAATCAATTATCATTCTGATTTGTATTACCAAAAAAGCAAATCGGAAATTTCAGATTTTGAGTTTGATCAACTTTTAACAACTCTTGCCGGCCTCGAAAAACAATTCCCTGAATTAAAGCTTCCTGACTCCCCTACTCAGCGCGTGGGCGGAACGATTACAAAGGAATTTGAAACCGTTTACCACAAGTACCCCATGCTATCGCTGGGCAATACCTATTCTCAGGATGAACTAAAAGATTTTGATGGTCGTGTGGCCAAAGGATTGGAAGGAGAACCCTACGAATACTTTTGTGAGTTAAAGTTTGACGGGGTTTCAATCAGTCTTATTTACGAAAACGGAATTTTGGTAAAAGGCGTAACGAGAGGAGACGGTGTACGGGGAGATAATGTAACAGCCAATGTCAAAACGATTCGAAGCATACCGCTAAAAATTAAGTCAGAAAAAATCTCCGGTTCATTTGAAGTGCGGGGAGAAGTCTTTATGCCTAAAGAGACTTTTAAACAACTCAATAAAGAAAGGGAAGACATTGGAGAGGAAACCTATGCCAACGCCAGGAATACAACTTCAGGGACATTGAAGATGCAAGACTCCTCTATTGTCGCGAATCGTAAGCTGGATTGTTTCGTGTATTATCTCCTGGAGGCCGCGAACCAAACTCACGAGCAAGGTATTAAAAAGCTGGAAAGCATCGGCTTCCATGTTTCTCCAACCTATAAACGATGCAAGACTTTACAGGAGGTCTTTGAATATATCGAGCTTTGGGAAAGCAAGCGGCAGGAGCTTCCGTTGGAAACGGACGGTGTTGTTATTAAAGTTAATAGTCTTTCTCAACAGGAGAAATTGGGATTTACGGCAAAGATTCCCCGTTGGGCTATTTCTTATAAGTATAAGGCCCAGAGCATAAGCACAAAATTAAATTCAATAACCTACCAGGTAGGAAGAACGGGAGCTATAACACCTGTGGCAGAGCTTGAGCCCGTATTTTTGGCTGGCACTACCGTCAAGCGGGCTTCGCTACACAATGCCAACGAAATTGAAAGACTAGACCTTCGTATTGGCGACTATGTATTTGTAGAGAAGGGTGGCGAAATTATTCCCAAAGTCACGGCAGTAGATTTGCTAAAACGAACCAAAAGCTCACGGGCTGTTAAGTATATTAGCCAATGCCCGGAATGTAAAACGAGTTTAGTGAGAGTTGAAGGCGAAGCAAATCATTATTGCCCCAATCAAAGTGGGTGTCCTCCGCAGATCAAAGGCAGAATTGAGCATTTCATTCAGCGCAAAGCCATGGACATTGACTCATTGGGTGAAAAGACCATCAGCCAACTCTTTGATCTGGGTTTGGTTAAGAGTCCCGCTGACCTATATGATTTAAAAGAAGATGACCTTGCCAGACTGGAAGGGTTCAAAGAACTTTCCATCAATAATTTATTGTCGGGGATCGAAAAATCGAAAGAATCAACTCCGTTTGAATCCGTTTTATTTGCCATAGGCATACGGTACGTAGGTAAAACAGTAGCCGAAAAACTAGCGAAGCATTTCAAAACAATTGAAAATCTTGCAAAGGCCAGTCCACAAGAGTTATTGGATACACCAGAAGTTGGTGAGAAGATAGCCGAAAGTGTATTTCAGTTTTTCAGAGATGTCAAGAACATCAATGAAGTAAACCGGCTTAAGAAAACAGGACTCCAATTTACCTCCAATGAAAAAGAACCTGAAAAAGTAAGCGAAGTACTCGGCAACAAAACATTTGTGATCTCAGGAGTCTTTAAGAATTACGAACGAGATCAATTAAAAGATACCATTCTTGCCAATGGAGGAAAGGTCTTGTCGTCCATCTCGGGCAAACTAAATTTCGTGCTGGCGGGAGACAATATGGGCCCATCCAAAAGAGAGAAAGCGGAAAAATTAGGTGTAAAGATTATCTCCGAAGAAGACTTCGAAACGATGCTCAACCGTAGATAGCCCTTGTTATTTATCCTGTGATGTTATACAAAACCAATCTAGTTGTCAGTTTGAGGCCCTCGAAAACTGACATGGTCAATCAAAATAGCCTTCTACCCCGATTCATCGGGGAGGCTGACATATCTTTGAAATGTTTTGCGTAACATCTCTTATCAACCCTCGCTATATTTTTCTTAGATTTCGGATATGTTCAAGTTCAATTTTCTAAAAATTCGTACCACTTCTGCCTTAAAGAATAACAAAACCCTGCGGGCCAGCATTCCTTATGTGCAGGCCAGGCAAATCGGGATCATCTTTAGCGTTGAAGACAAGCAGAAACATGACGACATTAAAGAACTTGTAAAAAGTCTGGAGCACGATGGAAAGAAAGTTCAGGTCCTTGAGTTTCTACCCAAGAAGAAAGAGAATTACGAATTCCTGTTTGACTTTTTTACCATTCAGGACCTTTCCTTCTGGGGAAATATCAATTCGACATCAGCCGGAAAATTCAGCGATGCACCCTTCGACTATCTGTTCTACATAGATAAGGAATCGAATCCATTGATTTTAAATCTGCTTGCCCGAAGCAAAGCAAGATGCAGAGTTGGAAAATTTGCCGAGAATGAGAGTCCCTATTACGAAATGATGATTGAGCAGGAAGGCACCACTCGTGGATTAATAGATAGTATTTATAAATATACCAGGCAGCTACGATGAAAAAGCTACATGGCATAGGAGTCGCTCTCGTGACGCCCTTTACTAATTCCGGGGAACTTGACTTAAAAGGGTTAAAAAAACTTTTAAGTCACACCGCCAAAGGTGTCGACTACTTCGTGGTGATGGGTACCACAGGTGAATCAGCAACGGTTAATAAGGAAGAGAAGAAAACGATTCTTGCGTTTGTAAAAGCTAACAATCCCAAAAAACTCCCCATTGTGTACGGCATGGGTGGAAACAATACGCGAGAAATAATTCAAAGTATTACGGAGACAGACTTGAGCGGAGTATCTGCTCTTTTATCGGTAAGCCCTTATTACAATAAGCCATCTCAGGAAGGTATCTACCAGCACTTCATTGCCATTGCAGACGCAAGCCCTGTTCCGGTGATCTTGTATAATGTGCCTGGAAGAACTTCATCCAATCTTACAGCAGAAACAACCCTTCGACTTGCTCAGCATAAGAATATCATCGGAATAAAAGAAGCGTCAGGCAATTTAGAACAATGCATGCGAATTGCTAAGGAAAAGCCTAAAAGCTTCATGCTCATCTCCGGAGATGATTTACTCACAGTCCCGCTCTACGGTATTGGAGGTGTTGGGGTCATCTCTGTTTTGGCCAATGCAATACCTGTTATTTTCAAAAAAATTAAAGATTTTACCCTGGCAGGAAACTACTCAGCTGCGCAGCACGAGCAATTCAAATTTTTGGAAATCAACGGCCCAATGTACGAAGAGGGGAATCCGGTTGGGATCAAGCAATTATTAAATGACTTAAATATCTGTGGTAATCAGGTTAGATTACCAATGGTAGCCGCTTCTGAGGTGCTTCAAAAAAAAATTAGAGTAGCATCAAAAGAGATTAAATAAAAAAGGTGGCCATTCAGACCACCTTCTTTTGAAATTTCCTTTTTCAGACTATTGTCCCTCCTTGTTTTTAAGCTCTTGAACCTCTGCACGGATAGCCTGTGCCATGTTCTTTAGGTCTTGCATACCCTTTCTTACGCGGGTACCTGCAGCGCTGTTAGCCTTATTGTAGAATTTGTCAGCATCTCCTTCAATAGAAGCAATTAGACTTTTTAGCTCTTCAAATTTTTTCATTTTTATTATGGTTTTTGAGATTTAAAACTGATTTCTACTGCTAATTTAGATAAAAACGTTTAAAAACAAGTCGAAAAGCGATTTTTTTAGAGATTCTTGGTCACGGACACTAGCTCTTCTTTGCGATAGAAACCACTATCAAGCTTATCTTTTAGGGCTGAAAATGCGGTTAAAGTGCGCTCTACATCTTCCAAGGTATGGGAAGCGGTAGGGATAATTCTGAACATGATAACATCCTTAGGCACAACAGGATAGATCACCACAGAGCAGAAAATATTGTAGTTCTCACGGAGGTCCATAGCCATATTAGCAGCCTCTCCTACTCCACCCTTAAATAAGACCGGAGTTACAGGAGATTGGGTGGTTCCGATGTAGAAACCGCGCTCCTTCAAACCGCTCTGCATGGCCCTGAAAATCTTCCATAAATTGTCTTTTAGCTCCGGGCGGGTCCTTAATAGCTCTAACCTTTTCATCCCTCCAATTACTAACGGTAGTGGCAGGCTTTTAGCAAAAATCTGAGATCTGGTACTGTAGCGCAAATACTTCAAAATGCTTTTGCTTCCTGCTACAAAAGCTCCAATACTCGCCATTGATTTCGCAAACGTAGAGAAGTAAAGATCAATTTGATCCTGAACGCCCTGCTCCTCGCCTGCTCCCGCACCTGTCTTGCCCATTGTTCCAAATCCATGCGCATCGTCTACCAATAATCTGAAATTATACTTCTTCTTCAGCTCAACAATACCCTTCAAGTCGCCCATGTTACCCGACATACCGAAGACACCTTCCGTAATGACCAATATACCTCCACCCGATTCATCGGCAAGCTTCGTTGCGCGCTGAAGTTGCTTCTCAAAATTCTCCATGTTGTTGTGAGGGTATACAAAACGTTTACCCATATGCAACCGAACGCCATCGATAATGCAGGCATGGGATTCCGCATCGTACACAATCACATCCTTGCGATCTACCAACGCATCAATAATGGAGACAATACCTTGATATCCATAATTCAGCAGCATGACATCTTCCTTCTTTACAAAGTCAGCAAGTTGGCGTTCAAACTCGATGTGATGTACTGAATTGCCAGACATCATACGGGCTCCCATGGGCGCAGCAAAACCATATTTTGCAGCTGCCTCCGCATCGGTCTTTCTTACCTCCGGATGATTGGCCAGGCCCAGGTAGTTATTCAAACTCCAGTTAAGGACATCCTTGCCATTAAATTTCATGTGGGGTCCAATATCTCCTTCCAACTTGGGGAAAAAGAAATAATCATCAGGAAGATGGGAGTATTTGGCCAGTGGTCCGGCCTCCATTTTAAGTTTTGAAAATAAATCGACCATGCTTTTTGCTTTAATTCAATTGAAATTGGGGCAAAAGTATGAAAAAAAGTCGAAGTCAAGCCTGCCGTATTCAATTGACCGTTTCCAATTTTCTATCTCACAATTAATAGTTAGCATTGCAGATTAAGTGCCGTATCATGTCTAAAATCAAGAAATTACTGGTTGCCAACCGTGGCGAGATTGCATTGAGAATCATGCGCAGTGCACGCGAGATGGGAATAAAAACGGTGGCGGTCTACAGTGAGGTCGATCGCCAGGCCCTCCATGTTCGCTTTGCTGATGAAGCGGTACTGATTGGCCTGCCTCCTTCCTCAGAGTCATACCTTAGAATCGACAAAATTTTGCATGCTGCAAAGACAACAGGTGCGGATGCAATTCACCCAGGTTATGGATTTCTTTCTGAGAATGAAAACTTTTCAAGAAAAGTAAAAGAAGCAGGGTTGATTTTTATTGGCCCTTCACCGGAGACAATTAAACTGATGGGCAGTAAACTAGCTGCAAAGGCTGCGGTCGCAAAATTCAATGTGCCGTTAGTCCCAGGGACATCCGAGCCGATATCTGATATCAAAGCAGCTAAAAAAATTGCTGCAGAAATCGGATATCCAATACTCATCAAGGCTAGTGCAGGTGGTGGGGGAAAAGGAATGCGGGTTGTTGAAAATGCTGCTGAGTTTGAGGAGCAAATGGATCGGGCTGTCAGTGAAGCTACTTCAGCCTTTGGCGATGGCTCCGTTTTCATTGAGAAGTACGTTACCCAACCCAGGCATATCGAGTTTCAGATATTCGGTGATCAGCAAGGAAATGTAATTCATCTTTTCGAACGCGAATGTTCCATTCAACGAAGGCATCAAAAAGTGATTGAAGAGGCGCCTTCTTCAATTCTCACCCCTGAACTAAGAAAGAAGATGGGTGAAGCGGCTGTTAATGTTGCAAAAGCAGCCAACTACTATAATGCAGGGACTGTTGAATTTATTTTTGATTCCAATAACAATTTTTACTTTCTGGAGATGAACACCCGGCTTCAGGTAGAACATCCGGTAACAGAGCAAATCACAGGGGTCGATTTGGTAAAACTCCAGATCAGAATTGCGGAAGGAGATCCGCTGCCTTTCAAACAGGAAGATCTAAAAATCAATGGTCACGCCATTGAAGTCCGTGTTTATGCGGAAGACCCTGCTAACAATTTTCTTCCCGACATCGGAACCTTAAAAACCTACAAAAGACCGCAAGGGCATGGTATCCGCGTGGACGATGGATTTGAAGAAGGTATGGCCATCCCCTTCTATTACGATCCTATGATCGCTAAAATGATTTGTCATGATGAAACCCGGGAAAAAGCAATCAACAAAACCATTCGGGCCATCAATGAATACGAAATCACCGGCCTTGAAACGACACTTGGGTTTTGTCAGTTTGTAATGCATCATGAAGCGTTTCGGTCTGGAAATTTTGATACAAAATTTGTAGAGAAATATTTCACACCCGAAGTATTGAAACCAAAGCCAAATGAGACTGAAGAACTTCTGGCTGCTGCATTAGCATCCACTCAAGTTTTCGGTAGTGTTGGCAGGCCAATGGAACAGGAAGTGTCGGAGCCGCTTAGCAAGTGGAAAAAAAACAGGATCTAATCAATGGCTGAGATCAGACCCATTCGTGCTTGGCGGTATAATAACGTTCTTGCCAAATCTATTGAAGCGCAAACTTCTCCGTTGTTTGATGTTGTGTCGGAGCGACAGCGGAAGGCCTTATACCAAAATCCCTATAATAGCATCCATCTTTCTGTGCCGATGGGTCCCGCACCTGCAGACCGAGCTGCCAAGTTGCTGAGTAAATGGAAATCCAATGGCACAATTCTGCAGGACAGAATACCTGGTATTTACGTGTATTACCAATATTTTAAGCTTGCCGGTTCTGCCGAATTATGCAGAAAGGGTTTTGTTACCCACATTCGAGCGTACGACTGGGAAGAAAATATAATTCTCCGTCACGAGAATACAATCCCAAAATCAGTAAATGATCGAATTGAATTGCTGGAGAAAACCGAATTGAATGTAAGTCCCACACATGGACTATACACCGATGAAACATTTTCTCTTGAAAAATACATGGATGAAGCAATTAAACAACCTATTTATGAAACAGAAGACTATCAGGGAGCTAGAGATGTACTGGCCGTAATTCACGATGTCACTATTATCAGTAGGTTTATCGAGACGCTAAAGCCCAGGACGATTATTCTTGCCGATGGGCATCATCGTTATGAAGGATCCATGTTTTATAAAAACAAAATGAGAGCCTCGAATCCGAATCATACAGGCCATGAAGGGTATAACTTTCACTTGATGTATCTTACTAATACAGAAGGCGGTGATTTAAAAATCCTGCCTACTCACAGGTTGGTAAAAAATATTCCTTCATTTAATGAACAGGAAATCCTTGAAAAACTTCACACTGACTTTATTGTAAAGCAAGCCGAGCAAGATACCATCAATGAAATTATAGTAGGAAAGCAATGGGCATTCGGAATTATTTTTAGAGACAATGCCTATAAAGTAAGACTTAAGCCTGAGTCTTTTCAAAAGATGACGTGGCCATTCCCGGAGCAAGTAAAGCGACTCGACCTCACCGTCATGCATTATTTTATTATCGAAAAAATCCTCGGCATCCCTGGTAAAGAGCAGCGCCAATCGGAAAACATTGAATTTGATCGTAGTTTTTCTGACTGCGTCACAAAAGTAATTAAAGAAGAAGCGCAGATGGCAATCATCACACAGGACATCTCTATTGAAGAAGTGAAAGAAGTTTGTAAGAGTGGCTATACCATGCCTCAAAAATCGACCTACTTTTATCCTAAAGTTATTTGTGGTTTTTTGTTCAGCTCCATTTTAGAAGATGAATTTAAAGAACCGGAGTATTCACCATTTCATTAGATGATTTCTATTCATTAAAATGGAATTACAACAGCCTCTCATTCTTGCTTCAAGTTCTCCCCGAAGGCAATTCCTGATGAAAGAGATCGGCTACTCATTTGCCCTTGGCTTACCGGAGGGAGACGAATCTTTCTCTCCTGAAATGGAAGTCACTCAAGTCCCTCAATACCTTGCTCAAAAAAAAGCTGGTACTTTCAGAACTAAGATCGACAGGGAAATTGTAATCACTGCTGATACCGTTGTTATTTTGGGGAATACTATTTTGAATAAGCCCATTGACCGAAATGATGCCATTCGAATGCTTACAGAACTCTCCGGGCAAACCCATCTGGTCATTACGGCAGTCTGCTTGCTCTCTGCGGATAAAACAGATTGCTTTGACGATCGCACCGAAGTAACTTTCAACAAACTTACCCGCAGTCAAATTGAGGTTTACGTTGACAACTGTAGGCCCTTAGACAAGGCAGGTAGCTATGGAGCGCAGGAATGTCTACTTCCCGGAATGAATCCATGCTCAGCGGAAGAAAATAATTTTCTAAAAAAGATTAAAAGACTTGATCTGATTACAAAAAGTTTAACGAGTTCAACGTCACAAGCGGGACTATTGGCTATTGAAAAAATAAAAGGGTCTTACTTTAATGTAATGGGTTTGCCAATACACAAGGTTTATGAGCATCTTATCAAATTCTAAATTCAAGATTCAAAATTACTCCATCTTGAATTTTAAATCTTGAATTTCAATCGTAGTGGCGCATTTGAAATGGCCTTGCGGGCATGCTTTAAAACCATGCAAGCCGCAGGGTCTACATGATAATTTTTCTTTGCTCTCAATAATGAATTTTTTATCCGACTGAGGTCCAAATCCAAAAGCCGGTACGGTAGAACAATAAACCGCTGTAACAGGGGCATTGACAGCAGAGGCAATGTGCATTGGAGCAGAATCGTTGACATAGTTCATCGAAGCGTCTTTCATCAAGGCAGCAGATTCCAGAAAACTTAATTGACCTGCAAGATTAACGACCCTATTTTGAGTATCATTGCTCTTTATAACTTCACAGACTGTCTGATCTGCCTTTGCCCCCAATAAGTAAATAGGAATTGACGATTCCAGCTCATTAATCAATTCAATCCACTTCTCCTTTGGGAATTGCTTCGTAAACCACACGGATGTTGGAGCAATACAGATGTATGGCGTTGATGACTTCGTTATATTTTTTACTATTGCAAAGTCTTTTACTGATGGGTAAAGTTTTGGCTTAGAAGGTTGTTCATTGGTCAATGAGCTAATCAAGAGTTGATTCCGCTGAACCTCATGAATTGAATTACCTATTTGATGCTTGACTTTGGTGTCATATAAAAATGAAAGCGGGTTCTTGTCAAATCCTGTTTTTTGTTTTGCACCCGAAAAGGCAGTAATAAACCCCGAACTGGCAAACCGGTGAACATTAATAACATAATCATACCTGTTAGCGCGCACCATTTTAATAATGCCAACAAGGTTTTTAATTTTGTCCTTTCTTTTATCCCAGATTAAAGTGTGGCGAATATTAGGATGACCTTTTAATAAGTCTTCATTGCCTTTCCGGAGAAGAAAATCGATAGAAGCCTCAGGAAAAGAATCTCTAAGTTTTTCAACAAGGGCAGTTGCCAGAATCACATCTCCGATAAATGCAGTCTGAATAATCAGAAAAGATTGAGGAGAAGTCATCCACTTTACTTTTTGAACTCCTTCCCGTAATACTGTATGGCTTTTAGGATAATCTCCAGGGCTATTTCTTTTCCTTGAAAGTCAGGAACGGTAACCACCTTATTTTCCAATCGCTTGTAGCTCTCAAAGAATTCTTTCAGCTCCAGCTTAAAATGATTTGCTAATTCATTGATATCGTTGAGGTGGCTTGCATTGGCATCATTCTCGGGTACCGCCAGAATCTTATCATCAGCAAGTCCTTGATCAATCATCCGCATCACACCAATCACGCGCGAAGGAACAAGGCAAAGGGGTTGAATCGGTTCACGACAAAGGATCATGATATCCAAGGGATCATGATCATCACCGAGTGTTTGAGGAATAAATCCATAGTTGGCAGGATAGTAAACTGAAGAATAAAGAACTCTGTCTAGCTTAAGCAGTCCAGACTCCTTATCAACTTCATACTTGGTACGCATACCCGTAGAAATCTCTATAATGCCATTTACAAATTCAGGTGGGTTGGAACCGGTGGAGGCTTCATGCCATGGATGCTTGATCATATTAATTTTAAAGTTAGAATAATATGAAGAACAAAAAAAGACCCAATAGCAGGCTATCGGGTCCCATTAGTGATCATCAATAGTTACTTATCGTTATCCTCTTTCTTAGGGTCCTTCTTCTCCATTAATTTGATCCTATCCCCCTCTTTCAAGCGCTTTGAAACAACAAGAAAAGGCCCGGTAACAACCTCTGCACTATCAGCAACACCCGTTAGTATTTCAATATTATCGTAGTCACTAATACCTGTCTTTACCTCTACCATCTTTGCTACCCCCTTCTCATTAACAAACAGAACAATTTTATCTGCTTTCTTTTCCACTTTCTTGTCGCTTGTTACCCGAGGGTTATCACCATCTTCTTTCTTCTTTGCTTTTTCTTCCTCTTCTGATTTCGCATTCGGGTTTCTTGTCGTGACTGCCGCCAGTGGAACTGAAAGCACGTTTGATTTCCGATTTGTAATGATCTCTACACTGGCTGTCATTCCGGGGCGGAAGGGAAATTTATTTCCCTGCTTGATCAAATCTTCATAGGAAGAGCGTAAAATTAATATTCTTACTTCAAATTCGGTGATTGCATCTGCAGAGAGTTTATCCTTTGCCGTGTTAGCAATATTGGTAACGATACCTTTAAATTCCTTATCAATGTTAGCATAGGAATCCACATCGATCAACACCGTATCTCCAAGGTGCACTCTCACAATATCATTCTCATTCACGTTTACACGGACCTCCATTTTATTTAAGTCAGCAATGCGGAGCATCTCTGTTCCAGCCATCGTTGCGGTGCCCACAACACGTTCACCCTTCTTCACATTCAGCTTTGAAACAATACCTTTCATGGGAGCCACAACACTCGTTCTTCTGACATTCTCCCGCGATTCTTTCACTGACGCTTGTGTACTCTTAACAATGTATTTAGCCGCTTCAAGGGATTGCTCTGAGGAGGCCAAATTATTCTTCGCTACTTCAAAGTTCTGCTTTGCCAACTGCCAGTCTGATTCCGAGATAACTTTCTCATCCCACAGCCTCTGCTGTCTTTTATAATCTGCATCTGCACGGATGAAGGTGGCTTTGGCACCGGACAAAGCTGCCTCTGCGGATATTTCATTAGCCTTTTGCTGACTCAGTGAAGCTTCGCTCCGCTCCAATTGACTTAGCTGTTGATCGGGGCGAATCTTTACCAGCAATTCACCAAGATTCACTGAATCTCCATCTTCAACATTCAACTCTGTAATTTCACCAGAAACTTCAGGCGCTAATTTTACTTCAATAACCGGCTGAACTGTTCCTGAGGCACTCACTTTTTCTGTGATAGAGGTTCGCTGGGCTTTTGCCAATTCCACTTCTATCTCCTTCGCTTTACCAATCCACCCCTGTGTCTTTCCCACCACAAGAACAAGAATAATTACAATGAGAGATCCAATGAGGTAATAAACAAGTTTGTTTGATTTGATCTTTTGCTTTGCCATTCGTTCTATATTAAAAAATCAGATTAATACTGGATAGGTTTGCCCTGATAGAAGTCGAGTACTTTCTTCTTGAAAATGAAGTTGTATTTAGCCCTGGATAAATCCGACTTGGCCTGAAAAAGATCATTCTCCGAAATCTGGTATTCCACAAAATTAGCGGCACCATTTTCAAACCGTTGTTTAGTCATACGATAGGCCTCCTCTCGGGCGTTAACTTGTTTGAGCGAAGCTCCATACGATTTAGAACCTGCTATGGCATCATTGTAGGCCGTCTCAATGCTCTGTCTCAACGTGTTTTCAGTTTCCTGATGAGAAATATTTGCTATCTCTTTCGAAATCACCGCACGCTGAACTGAGCTGCGGGTTTGAAGACCATTGAATAATGGGATGCTTACGCCAAGGCTTAATGATTTGAAAACGTTATCCTTTAATTGATCCTTTTCTCCATAACTATCTGATATTACTGTTGTAGATGGGATTGTTGTAAGCACAGGTGAATTTGATCCCTGTACATATCCTATTTGCTGAGTGGTAGTTCCTCCATCCAGAGCCTGACGTGCCCTGTCCGATGCGCTTGAATAGTTGGATGTGGCCGACCCGTTTAAACTCAAACGGGGATACAAACTTCCTTTGCTTGCCTTCAAGGCTAACTGCGCACTCTCAACTTTTAATACCGCACTCTTTATTTCAGGCATTTCGGCTAAGGCTATTTGATAAATCTCCTGTGCTGATTGGTCAATTATTAAATCTTCCATCCGAATGTCAGGCACCACAATTTCAAGTGTTGTGGAAGATGGAATTTGCATCGCCTGCTTTAACTGCAACAACGATAAGTTTAACCCATTTTCCTGATTGATCAAATTCACTTCATTGGTGGCAACTTGTGCCTCCTGATTAAGTTCGTTCGTTTTAGCAAGTGATCCGGCATTCACCTGTTTTACAATTCTTTCCAACTGCTGTTGGCTTGAGTTGAGCTGATACTTGGCAGTTTCAAATAACTCCTTGTTAAAAATTACATTCGTATAGAGCGTAACGACATTGATGATCACATCATTCTTTGCTTTTTCAAGGTCCTGCCCCGCTGCACTATAGTCTTTTTGATTTTGACGAAAAGTATTTTGTATCCTCAATCCATTGAAAAGTGTAAGCGAACTATTGGCTGAAACATTGATTGCATTGATCGTTGAGTTGACAAACAAGTTGGTTACCGGATTCACCGAACGGCCATAGTTCTTTCCGTACGATCCATTAGCATTCAGAGAGGGTAAAAAAGCTGCCTTAGACTGAAGGAGATTAATTCCGAAACTTTCAACATTATACACGCTGCGCTTCACTCGTAAGTTATTTTCAAGAGCTACCTTAACGCACTCCTGAAGGGTCCATTCTTTCTGATCTTGAGCGAAGGATGAGCCCGAAATGACACCCAGAATAATAATTATGAAAATTCTTCTCATGGATTGTATGAAATTCAACTCAAATTTGAGGGATATAGATTACCTCGTTTACCCAACTTAGACTCCTGAGGTACTCAAATGTTACAGGTTTTATACCGGAGTCCATCTCGATCACCTGACAGGCTAAGTCATTTTTCCCTTTGCGGGACACAGACATGGTCGCGATGTTGCAATCATCATGTGCGAGAACACTGGCGATGAATGCAATACTGCCTTTTACATCGTCTGCAAAAATAATGGCCGTATGAAGGTTGGCGCTGAAGTCGGCTTTAAAGCCATTAACTTCGGCTATGTTGATGATTCCGCCCCCTTTACTTTCTCCCAATACTTCAATTTTTCTGTCGGCTTTCTGAAGAACAAGTCTTACTGAATTAGGATGGAGCGTGGAAGCATTTCCTACTGACTTAAACGTAAATTTTAGATTGGCTTTGGCAGCCAAGTCTATTGCGCCCTTTATTCTCTTATCATCGGTTTGAAAATTCATCAGGCCGGCCAGGATGGCTCGGTCGCTCCCGTGGCCTTCGTAGGTCCTGGCAAATGAATTGTAAAAAGTTATTTCTGCTGAGTCAGGCTGACCACCTAAAATTTTGAAGGCGGCCAATCCTATTCGAACTACTCCGGCTGTGTGTGAACTGGAGGGGCCAATCATGACTGGACCAATCATATCAAAAACACTACTTTTTTCAGCCATACGCGATAACTAACGGAATAAGGGGTAAAAGGATTTTAATAAATAGGTATTTCTCCCTCTATTGAGGGTATTTTTTCACAGGAGGCAAAAATACGGTTTATCACCTAAAGAAGTACCTCTTGTCTAAATTAGAAGGAGCTTAAACCGCTATGGGTGCCTTTATTCCAGGATGGGATTGGTAATTCAGTATCTCAAAATCGTCAAACTCATAATCAAAGACCGAAGCCGGCTTCCGTTTAATATGCAGTGAAGGCATTGGGTACGGGATCCTCGCTAGTTGCGTTTTCGCCTGATTCATGTGATTAGTATACAGATGAACATCTCCTCCTGTCCAAACAAATTCACCCGGCTCAAGATCACACTGCTGGGCAAACATGCAAGTCAGAAGGGCATAGCTTGCAATATTAAAAGGTACTCCCAGAAAATAGTCTGCACTTCGTTGGTACAATTGACAAGAGAGCTTTCCATCAGCCACATAAAATTGAAACAAAGCATGGCAAGGAGGTAAGGCCATCTTATCCACTTCAGCCGGATTCCAGGCGCTTACGATATGTCTTCTTGAATCTGGCTTAGCTTTAATTTGATTTAAGACCTGGTCGATCTGATCAATTCTTCTTCCATCGGGTGCAGGCCAGCTTCTCCATTGCGATCCATAGACAGGGCCGAGTTCGCCATTTTCATCCGCCCATTCATCCCAAATGGAAACTCCATTATCCTTTAAGTATTTAATATTTGTCTCTCCTTTCAAAAACCAAAGAAGCTCAAAAATGATGGAGCGAAGATGAAGCTTCTTGGTGGTCACCATGGGGAAGCCCTGAGATAGATTGAAGCGCAATTGCCTACCGAAAACCGATAAAGTTCCTGTTCCTGTCCGGTCCGTTTTTTTCGAACCATGCTCTACTATATCGGTCATTAAATCCAGGTACTGCTTCATTGCATAATTTTTATGCAATTAAAAGCGAAGGAGAACCAAACTCAAGCCTTGGGCGATAAATAAAAAAGGCCCTGTCCGACACCATCGGACAGGGCCCAAACTTAATCCAATCCTTCCGATTAGATATCTCCCCTCACCTCAACTTCTCGAGATTTACCGTTTACGGTGATCGTCACCAACTTATCGCAGGCACCATCACCATAATCGATTGTTATTTGCTTGCTCTCCACCGTGAGAACCTTTGTTCCTTCTACCGCGATGAATACTTTATCGCTGATCGCACATTCTCTTTTGTAAACTAGTGGCTTGGTTATCTCCATTTGGTAAGATCTTCCATTGCGATTAGTACCAGAGGCAGTTCCTGAAACACTCCACACATCTAAATTGGGATTAGTACTGCTACGTTGCCACACACGCGTACGATTTACTTCACGTGTGGCGAACGTTGCATCCGGCCAGGTAGCCTTGCCTCCGGTGACAATAATGTTAAATGCTGGATTACTTTCTAAACTTGCTGACGTGTTGGTTACCGTGCGGGTACCTTCAATTTTAACTCCGTTAATGAAATAGCCGTCAAAGGTGGTCACTACGGTTGACCCTGCTAAAAATCTCTTGCCACTATAATTAATAATTAACTTGCCCTTACGAACATTTCCCTTTGCATCAGTACAGCCCGTACCAAAATCTATAGTGATTGTTCCTTTAGGATTTCCTAATTCATTGTTGGGAGCTAATTCGAAAGTTACTGTAGCACAATCAAAGCGTTTTGCCAGGTCAGATATTGTGACAGTCTTGCCGCCTGCCGCCTCACGACCACCAGTTAAAGTGGTTGCATCTGAAGAAACCGCGATGCTGGACATATCATCTGCATCTTCGTAGTATGCATCAGATACCGCTTCATTTTCAACGTTCTGTGAATCATTAGCCGAGAAATCAATTTTGTCATCCTGACAAGATGCTAAAAAAAGTAAAGCCATAAAGGTGAAATACGATAGACTCTTAAGCATTAAATTCGTTTTCATAGTTAGTTTTAGTTGTTTTGTCGTTTAGAGTGATACAGCCGCTAAAGGTTTAAGGCACAAATAAACATTTTTTCGAAGATGCATTTTTATCACAAATTCAAGGTTTCTTACATAACACAGGTTTTAATACTTGCAATAACCCTGATGGTAATCGAGGTGACCGAATTACAGGCACAGCTTAAAATTGCAAAACTCAAGTATAATGGTGGTGGGGATTGGTACGCCAATAAAACTGCCCTGCCTAACCTGATTAAGTTCTGCAACAAAGAGTTAGGAATGGACTTAGAAACAGAAGAAGATATGATTGAAGTGGGTAGTCCTGATCTCTTCCTCTATCCCTACGTTTATATGACCGGGCATGGAAATGTGGTCTTCTCAGAAGCGGAAGCATTAAATCTGAGAAACTACCTCATCGGTGGGGGCTTTCTTCACATTGATGATAACTACGGCTTGGATAAATTCATCCGCATCGAACTAAAAAAAGTCTTTCCAGAGCTGGAATTAGTAGAATTACCCTTCACTCATCCCATCTACCATCAGAAATTTAAGTTTGCTTCAGGTCTTCCAAAAATTCATGAACACGATGGAAAGCCAGCCCAGGGTTTTGGTATAATTTATGAAGGAAGGTTAGTTGCTTTTTATTCTTTCGAATGCGACCTCGGCAATGGATGGGAGGATCCGAGAATCCACAACGACCCCGAAGAAAAACGCCAACAGGCATTACAAATGGGAGCTAATCTGATTGCTTATTGTTTTACGTCTTACTGATAGGTCTTACGCAAAATAATAATTGCATGTCCTTTCGAAGGAGGCACGACTGAGAAATCTACTTATTACTATGAGCTAATTGTTAGATTTCTCGCTCACACTCGAAAGGACCTTTATTGTTTTGCGTAACATCACCTACTGATTATCGTCCTAAGACTTCCTCCAGTTTTTTCTCTAGCCCCGGGCCGCGAAGGTTTTTGGCAAGAATCACACCGTTGGGGTCAAGCAGGATGGAGAAAGGAATAGCGTTGATATTATAGTCTCTGGCGGCTTGTGAATCAAAATATCTTAAATCTGAGACATGCGTCCAGATAAGGCCATCTTCAGCGATGGCTTTCACCCAATCTTCTTTTGTGCGATCTAAAGAAACGCCATAAACTTCAAATCCTTTATTCTTAAATCGTTTATAAGCCTTTACCACATTAGGGTTTTCCTTGCGGCATGGCCCGCACCATTTTGCCCAGAAATCGATCAATACATATTTACCTCGAAGTGATGACAACTTTACGATCTGACCATTTGGATTTGCCAAAGCAATTTCGGGCGCTTCTTTACCAATTGCCGTTACTTTCATCCGATCAACAAAGCTTACAAATTCTCTTGAGTGTGATAGCATCGGATAGGCTTCCTTTATTTTCACAGCTGCATTCTCGTAAAGACTTATGTACTGATCATGATCAAAAGGACTATTGTTTTGTAAGATATTTACAACAGCCAATGAGGCAGGCTGCTTCATAAGCAGGGCAGCAATGGAATCATAACCCACTTTGATAATTTCCTGATAGCGACCTTGAAGGAAGGTAATTTTAGCTTCATTCTTGTTCGACACGGCCACATTAAACTCCTGCTGTAGTGTCATCATCTCCGGTGTATTCTGCGCGGCCCCCATCATTTGCTGAACCCGGCTAATCAAATCATTCTCAGCAGACCCCTTCACCTCTGCAAATCCCGAAGGGTCATTTCCATCAACATTTAATTCAATATTGCTTTTATTTAGAATCAAATTAATAACCTGTCGGTTGTAAAAGGATATCTGATAATACCCTGGCTCAGTAAGATGAATCGTTTTTGAGAAGGTGTAGTTACTTTTTAAAACGATCGTATCTCTTTTACCGCTGTTATCCGGCTTTAATTCCTGAATTGAAATCTCTCCATTGCCCGGATGGCCAACGCTGCCCTTGATGACAATATCCCAACCATTGTCTTTACTTTTTTCCTTCTTTTTTTCTACCGAAGAGCAACTTACAGTCGATAGTGTGAGAAGAATCGCTAAACTTAAAATTTGCTTCGTCATGTACTTTATCAATCTAATTTTTTTAACAATAATGCAGTGGCCACCTTAGGATCCGCTTTGCCCTTGCTACGCTTCATCACCTCACCCATAAACATGGTCAAAATTGCTTTCTTACCATTCTTATATTCTTCTACCTTCAACGGAAACTCCTTAATAATTTGTTCCACAATGGGTAAAATTGAATCTTCATTACTATCTTGAATTAAGTTCAACTGCTGGGCTACCTCAAGTGCAGACTTTTTGGGATTCTTCAATAACTCTGGAAATAAGTTTTTTGAAGCACTGGAGAAATTTATTTTACCATCATCAATAATCGAAATCAACTCAGCAATACATTTGGGTGGAATGGGAAAATCATTCGCAGCTATTACCATTTCATTCAGATAGGATTTTACCGGGCCCATCATCCAGTTTGATGCAGCTTTATAATTTTTGGTCAGCTTACACACTTCTTCAAAATAGAGGGCAACATCTTTCGAATCGGTAAGTACCAGTGCATCATACTCAGAAAGTCCGTAATCGCTAATGTACTTTTTATAAAGTTCTCGGGGAAGCGCTGGCATGGAAGACTTTATCTTACTTAACCATTCTTCAGAAACGACCAAAGGACTTAAATCGGGATCGGGGAAATACCGGTAGTCATTCAACTCTTCTTTTGTGCGCATGCTGTGGGTTAATCCTGTGTTGGCATCAAATGTTCGAGTCTCCGAAGGAATAGCATTTCCTTTCTCCAACTCTCCAATCTGTCTAGGCACCTCATGATCAATTGCCCGCTGCACATTCCGGACAGAATTCATATTCTTTACTTCCACTTTTTTTCCAAATTCCTTTGCTCCATTCAACATCACCGAAATGTTTGCATCGCAGCGCAAGGAACCCTCTTCCATATTACCATCACAGATTTCCAGGTAACGAACCAGTTTCCTGATTTCTGTAAGAAAAGCATAGGCTTCTTCCGAACTTCGTATTTCAGGATTGGTAACAATCTCAATCAGCGGAACTCCTGCGCGATTAAAATCAACGAGCGTATCGGTCTCCTCATCCAGATGAATTGACTTGCCGGCATCTTCTTCAATATGGATTCTGTGCAAGCCAATACTTCTCTCCTCACCTTCTTTAGTATTGATCGTCATGTATCCTCCCAGGCAAATCGGAGTGCGATCCTGTGTGATCTGGTAGCCCTTTGGAAGATCAGGGTAGAAATAATTTTTTCGATCGAATATCTGAAGTCGCGATATTTCAGAGCCACATGCTAAACCCATTTTTATTGCATACTCAGCTACCTTTTTGTTAAGTTTAGGCAAGGTGCCTGGGTGCGCCAAGGTAATTACACTGACATGGGTATTAGGCGCTCCTCCATATTCTGCGGAGTCGCCCGCATAAATTTTGCTTTTTGTTAGAAGTTGAGCATGTACTTCTAAGCCAATGACTACTGTGTATCTATCTCTGATTGATTTCTCCATCTATATTCTTTGCGACTTCCTTGTGTTCTCTGTAGCTATTTTTTTACCACAAAGGTTTCACTAAGTTCAATTGATAAGCACTTTAGCTTTTTCCAAGACTTTATCCAACCCCGCCAAATTCTTTCCTCCAGCCGTGGCAAAGAAAGGCTGACCTCCCCCACCTCCATCAATTTCTTTCGCTAATTCCTTTACCATATTACCGGCATGAAACTTATTCGTCTTCTCCAGTACCTCACCTACCATTACAGCCACTTGGGGCTTACCATCAACATCTGCAGCTAAGATCATTAGCAGGTCATTGAATTGATTGCGCAACCCATAAGCAATGTTCTTAAGCACATCGGCATTGGGTACTGATATTTTCTCCATCACCAGAGTATAGTCTTTTGACTTGATACCTTTCTTAACCAACTCATCCTTCAACAGATTTGCTTGCTGTTGATAGAGTGCTTCAAGCTTTTTCTCCAACTGATGCTTTTCCTCCATCAAATTCTTAGCTGCAGAAATTACATCTTTAGAATTTTTGAGAACGGACTTTACTTCATTGAGCAATCCTATTTCTTCATTTATAAATTGCTCTGCTCCTTCTGCGGTTACCGCTTCAATCCTTCTAACACCTGCGGCTACAGAACTCTCGGCTAATATTTTAAACAAACCGATCTGTCCCGTTGCGGGAACATGGGTTCCTCCACAAAGTTCAACGGAGAATTTCGGATCAAAGGTAATCACCCGCACAAAGTCTCCGTACTTCTCGCCAAACAAAGCCATGGCACCAAGGCTCTTTGCTTTTGCAATCGGCACGTTGCGTTGCTCGTTAAGTTGAATATTTTCCCTGATCTTCTGATTGACGATGGTTTCAACCTTCTTAAGTTCCTCATCCGTCATAGCTGCAAAATGAGAAAAATCAAAGCGAAGAATCTTTTCGTTTACTAAAGACCCTTTCTGTTCAACATGTTTACCTAACACCTGACGAAGTGCCGCATGCAACAAGTGTGTAGCCGAGTGATTGCACATGGAAAGTCTACGCTTGGATGGATTCACGCTTACTTTGAAATCGCCATCTAACTGTATTGGCATTTTCTCCGTGTAGTGAACGATCAAATCGTTTTCCTTCTTAGTATCAATCACGGCAATCTTCTCTCCACTAGATTCAATGATACCGGTATCTCCCACCTGACCGCCACTTTCGGCATAGAAAGGCGTTTTATCCAATACCAATTGAAATAACTCTTTGTTTTTTTGTTTGATTTTTCTGTAACGAGCAAGTTTAGAAGTAGCTTCTAAGAACTCGTAACCGATGAATTCTACTTTATCGATTTCATGAACTATAATCCAATCTCCTGTTTCTTTCGCAGCTGCCGATTTGGAGCGGGATTTTTGCTCATTTAGATGTAAAGCAAAAGTGTCCATATCTACTGTGAATCCAATCTCCTTAGCCATTAACTGCGTCAAGTCTATTGGAAATCCATGAGTGTCATAAAGAATAAAAGCTGTGTGACCATCAATAACGTTTCCAAAAGTTACTCTAGAGGAAAAAATTTTCTTGATGTCAACTTCATCCCAAAATTTTTCAGCTAACAAATGATATGGAATAACTTTAATAAATGGTATCGGCTCTTGTTTGCCATTAATAGTCTTTACTGACCTATAAATATCAGTTTTACTATTAAATGATAGGCAAATGATAATATTGTAATCCTTTAAATAAAAATCCGGGAAGGTTTCCTCACCTGAAACTTCTTCAAAAATGATATTTTTATTATTGAAATATTGCCTTAGACTCATTCTGGCAATACGAACAAAATTTTGATTAAAAGAAAAAATTCCATCATCTAAAGTTCGTAAGAATGAATTCTCTTCTTCATTCACCACCCTTCCCACATAATCCATCTGTCGATGCAATTCCGGAAAAGCATTCTTTAGTTGACTCGCTAAAATCGGGACAAGTTTATAAATGAAGGGCTCTTTAAAATTCAAATAAGAAAATCCATAACGCACCGCTCTTCTCAATATCCTTCTGATCACATAGCCTGCACCCGTGTTGGACGGAAGCTGCCCATCAGCAATAGCAAAAGAGACGGCACGAATATGATCAGCCAATACACGAATAGCAATATCTTTCTTTGCATCATGTCCATAGGCAACACCTGCTTCTTTCGCAATGAAATTAATCATTGGACTAAAAACATCCGTATCATAATTAGAAGTCTTCCCTTGTATGGCCATACAAAGTCTTTCGAAGCCCATTCCTGTGTCAACATTCTTGGCAGGAAGTGGTTTAAGAAGTGTTAACTCAATTCTTAGTTTTTCCCTAGCTACTTTGTCTGTATTGTTTGGCCCAAGATCAAATTGTAGCAATTCACTTGCTCCTCCCTTTAAAGGATCCCAGTAACGCACGAACTCCATAAACACAAGATTCCAGATTTCAACCACCTGAGGATGATCTGCATTCACCAATTCTTTCCCCGCCTTCTTTTTTACTTCTGCTTCCGGGCGCAGGTCAATATGAATTTCAGAACACGGGCCACACGGACCCACATCGGCCATCTCCCAAAAGTTATCTTTCTTGTTTCCGAGAATGATCCTGTCTTCTGCTACAAACGACTTCCATAAGTCAAATGCTTCCTGATCAATCGCTAGCTTATCATCTTTATCTCCACCAAACACACTCACATACAGCCTGTCCTTAGGTAGCTTATAAACTTCGGTGAGCAACTCCCACGCCCAGGCAATGGCTTCTTTTTTAAAGTAATCGCCAAAACTCCAGTTGCCGAGCATCTCAAACATGGTGTGATGATAAGTGTCATGACCGACATCTTCCAGGTCGTTGTGCTTACCGCTTACACGAAGGCATTTTTGTGTATCGGCAACGCGCTTGGATTTTGGAATGGCATTGCCCAAAAAGAAATCTTTGAACTGCACCATGCCCGAGTTGGTGAAGACCAAAGCAGGATCATTCTTAAGAACAAGAGGAGCCGAGGGAACAATTTGATGCCCTTTGCTCTCAAAGAAATCAAGGAATTTCTGCCGTATCGTACCCGAATTCATCACTTCTGTATCGCTTTTTGCCATTTTTCAGCCCACCGGGTATTAGGCCGGGTAGGATTTTTCTCTATATTTAAGGTCTTGAAAACCTCAATAACGCACAAAATTAACCGCTGATCGCTCATAAAGAAGCGAAAGCTCGAATTTTGGACAGGTGAGTAAAGCGGCAACCCTTAGTAACATTAGAATGACGCTCAAGTCGAAATACTTTTATAATGAGGAAACGTTGCGGTTCGAAAGAACCAGACTTCCTTTCTTTAATATCCTTCTCTACCTCTTAGGGTTACTCTGTTTTGGTGCCTTATTTTTTGTAGGCCTGATCTTCTTACAAAACCATATTATTGAAACTCCCATCGAAAAATCATTGCGTGCTGAAAATAAGGCAATGAAGAAATACAAAGTTGAACTTGTTTCACAACTGGAGTCCTCAAAGGCTGCTCTTGATGAGTTAAGATCAAAGGATAAAGCTCTCTACGAAAGGATTTTTTCTGAAAAAGTGCAAGTCAACAATACAAGGAGCAGTCAAACTCAGAGATCGATCAGGTCAAATAAGGAAATTCTTTTAGCCGATGCCTTCTCGTTTAACACGCTGACTTCCTCCCTGCAATCAAAGTTTAAAGAATTGAATGCCACGGCAAGGATCCATAGTAATCATTTTGGTGAAAGAGCAGCAGTGAAGAAGAAAGACCTTTCCTGGCTCGTGAAAGTTCCTTCCTTCGCCCCTGTTGCTGATTTTGAACCTTCCCATTTAGTTTCCGGCTATGGGATAAGAATTAATCCTTTTCATAAGGGCAAGTATCATCATGATGGTATTGACATTGCCTCTCCGAGAGGCTCTGATGTATTGGCCGCAGCTGCAGGCGTGGTGACGATGGTTAAGAAAAGTGATCTTCAGGCAGGCTATGGAAATTATATAGAGATTGATCATAGCAATGGATACGTAACCCGATATGCTAACCTCGGTGATGTTTTAGTGAGGTTTGGGCAAAAGGTAGCAAAGGGCCATACTATTGGAGTAATTGGAATCAGTGGCGGTTCTATTGCTCCGCACATACATTACGAAGTATTGAAAGATGGAAAGAACCTGGATCCGGCCAAATACCTGGTTCATGGATTGAGTGCGGCCCAATATGAGGCGGTGATTAAAGCCAGTCAGAAACAAAATCAGTCATTAGATTAGTGAAATCAAATTTCCGATATAATCCAGAGACCTGTAAATACGAGCCCGTCATTGTTACGGGTAAAGTGCTTGCTAAAAAGGCTTTTGTGTTTCTTGGGATCTCGTTTTTCATTGGCCTGTGCGGACTGATTTATTTCAACAGTAAATATCCTTTATGGGATGAGACACAATTGAATATTCAAAATCAGGCCTTAAAAACATCCTGGGAAATCCTGAACGAAGATCTTGAGAGAACGTCTAATCAACTGACTATCCTTGAGCAAACCGATGATCATACGTACCGTGCTATCTTAGATTTAGAACCATTGCCTGCTTCCATGCGCGAGGCCGGAGTCGGTGGCCGTGAAAAGGTAAGTGCTATGATTGCCTACCCTCTTATCAGGACTTCTTTTGAAAAACAAGAGAAGATCAAAAATCGCCTTGATATCGAAACGCAATCCATGCAGTTATTAAAAGATGAACTTGCCAAAAAAGAAAAGATGTGGGCCTCCAGACCCGCCATACAGCCTGTAAGCAATAAAGATCTTATTCATCTTCATACTTTATTTGGACTCAGGATGCATCCTCTTCTTGGATACGTAAGACCTCATAATGGTTTGGATTTTACCGCCCCTACAGGAGCTACTATTTACTCAACCGGAGATGGCATTGTGAATACAGCTCAATATTCTGAATCATTGGGAAATATGGTTTTCATCAATCATGGATATGGATTTCAAACCCGCTATGGTCATATGACGAAATTCATTGTCCAAGCCGGGGAAAAGGTAAAGCGTGGTCAGGTAATCGGCTATGTGGGCAATACAGGTTTGTCTGTTTCGGCTCACTTGCACTACGAAGTTCTCTACGATGGAACCTATATCAACCCTATCAATTTCTTCCAACGCGACCTGAGTAATAAAGAATACGAGAAACTTATTGAGCTCGGGGGAAAAGCGACTGCGTCCCTCGATTAGTGCCAAAGTAATCAATCTCTTCTCTTATCTAGAGTCACTTTTTTTTAGAATTCTTCCTTTCTTTGCGCCTCATTTAAAATCATGACTCGATTATTTCTTTTATCCCTTTGCTTCGGATCTCTGTTTCAACTTAATGCGCAAGTCAAAGACACTGTAACGGTGATCGGAGTCGGAGACATTATGATGGGTAGCAACTATCCCGATAATGCAGGCTTGCCACCGAAGGATGGCCAATCTCTCTTTCAAGAAGTTGAGGACATTTTAAAAAATGCTGATGTCACCATGGGAAACCTGGAGGGAGTCCTCCTCGATGAAGGAGGAACACCTAAAACGTGCAGAGACCCTAAAGTCTGCTATGTTTTTCGAAGTCCGGAGCGGTATGCCCAGAACCTCCTCAGTGCAGGCTTTGATGTCATGAGTTTAGCGAATAACCACGCAGGAGATTTTGGAGAGATAGGACACAAAAGCAGTATGGCCGCTTTGGATAATATAGGTATAAACCATGCAGGCCAGGTTACAAGACCTTACACGCTTTTCGTAAAAGATGGAATCAAGTATGGCTTTGCAGCATTTGCACCTAATGGTGGGTGCGTAAATATTAATGACCTGAACCGGGCGCGCGAAATTGTAACCCACCTTGACTCCCTGGCAGATATTGTTATTGTCTCCTTTCATGGCGGAGCCGAGGGGCCCCAATATCAACATGTGCCTAAGGCAAGTGAACTGTTTCATGGTGAAAACAGGGGTAATGTCTTCTTGTTTGCGCACACGGTGATTGATGCGGGTGCTGATATTGTCTTTGGACATGGGCCCCATGTGGTACGGGGAGTTGAGGTGTACAAAGACCGCTTTATTGCCTACAGTCTTGGTAACTTCTGCACGTACGGAGGGATTAATGTCTCGGGTATTAATGGCTACGCGCCCATCATAAAAGTGTACACAGATGCAAAAGGAGTCTTTTTCAAAGGAAAAATAACTTCTGGTATACAGAACTTCCGTGCACCTGTGAGCATTGATTCGCAAAACCTTGCCATCAAAAAGATCAGGGATCTTACAGAAGATGATTTTCACAATCCAGCGCTCTCTATTGATGATAATGGCTGGATAAAGAAATCCACAATTCCACGTTGATATCTTGTCAATTAAATTTATCGGGCATCATTGCGCCAAGTTTAAAGAATTGTTACTTTGCATGAGGTTCGCTAATGAATAGCGGACAAATTGCGCTGACCTCACTGCATGGCCTACAAGGAAAAAGAAATTGAAAAGCTTTATTATTCAATCGGTGAGGTTTCCGAGATGTTTAGTGTAGCCCCTTCCCTCATTCGTTTCTGGGAGTCTGAGTTTGAGCTCATCCAACCTAAAAAGAATCGCAAAGGCAATCGTCAGTTCACAAAAGAGGACATCGATAACGTCCGCACGATCTATCATTTGGTGAAAGAAAAAGGATTTACCCTTCAGGGAGCAAAAGAGATGCTCAAAAATGATTCAGGTGCGGTAAAGGACAAGATGGACATGATTGACTCCCTCAAGCGCGTGCGAAATTTCCTTGTAGAGGTTCGCGAAAAACTATAAAATTATTGGCATTACGATTTTCTAATTCAAGTCGACTGAATTAGTATAGTGGTCTTATTTGCTGACGTAGAAAATCAACTCATGGCCGAATCTCAGGATCCAATTCAAACCAACGAACGGCTTTCACTCCTCGCCTTGCATTTTATCGATGGCATTGGCAGTTATTTGATTAAGCAATTAATTAGCTATTGCGGCTCTGCACAACAAGTATTTAAAACGCCCAAAGGTAAACTGCTGAAGATTCCGGGCATTGGAGTTAAGACGGCAGAGGCTGTCCGAACAGCAAGCCCCCATCACCTGGCCGAAAAGGAATTCAGAAAGGCAGAAAAAGAGGATGTTGAGATTCTATTTTTTACAGACAAGCAATTTCCTTCACGGCTAAAAACGATTGAAGATGCTCCCTCTCTTTTATATCTGAAAGGAAATATTAGCCTTCAACAAACAAAAACAGTTGGTATTGTGGGCACGCGACAAGCAACACCATATGGTAAGGAAATGGTGGAAAAGATTATTGAAGGGCTGGTGCCCCACCAACCTGTTATTATTAGCGGCCTTGCTTACGGCATTGATATCCATGCTCATAAACAAGCTATAAAAAATAATTTGCCCACCATTGGAGTCATGGGTAGCGGCATGGACATCATCTATCCTGCTGTGCACAAGGAAACAGCCAAAAAAATGCTGGATGCAGGAGGATTGATTACTGAAAATCATTTTGGCACCAAGCCCGATGCTCATAATTTTCCAGCCCGCAACCGAATCATCGCTGGATTAAGTGATGCCTTAATTGTGATTGAAGCAGCGGAGAAAGGCGGTGCATTAATTACCGCAGAGATTGCCAATAGTTATAACAAAGATGTCTTTGCTGTGCCAGGTAACATTGGCCAAACCTATTCGGAGGGCTGTAACAAGCTTATCCGAACAAATAAGGCTAACCTGATAACTTCTGTCAAAGACCTGGAATATATTATGAATTGGACAGTAGAGCACGGTAATGGTAACAATAAGCCACTAACCCTATTTGATGCCACTGATTTTGAGCCCAACGAGCAAAAAATAATTCAATTGCTAAGAGAAAAGAACAAGCCCCTGCCCATAGATGAACTAAGTTGGAAATCTGAAATACAACCCAGTGAGTTAGCTTCAATTCTACTCGGACTTGAATTTAAAGGGGTTATTCAATCACTCCCCGGCAAGATGTATAAAGTTGGCCGATGAACTGTTAATGCAGGAAAGTGGTGTCTGCCAGGCGCAATGCTTCAGCAAAAGCTTCCCTATTTATCAAGGGAATAATCTCATTCTTATCCAAACATAAAAGAATTGTTTCCGTAGCCAGGTTTCCCACCAATTCATCTTCAGCCATAGGGCAACCACCATATCCTTTAATAGCGCCATCAAATCGCTGGCAACCTGCCTCTATCGCAGCTTTTATTTTCTCTACCGCAGTGGAGGGATTGGAGTGAAGATGGGCTCCAAACTCAATATTGGAAAATTGTTTGGTTAAGGATTCAAAAAGGTATTTTATCTGAATAGGCTGAGAAACTCCAATCGTGTCCGCCAACGAAATAATTTTGACTTCGAGGGTGGATAGTATATCAACAAACTTGCCAACCAAATCGACATCATAAGGATCTCCATAGGGATTCCCAAAACCCATGCTGATGTAGGTGACAAGTGTTTTACTTTTTTGCTGGCAAATTTCCTGGATTTCTGCCAATGAATTGAGTGCTTCAGCAATGGATTTATTGGTATTGCGTTGCTGGAATGTTTCGGAGATGGAGAGTGGAAACCCCAAATACGTAATCGCTTCATGTTCGGCTGCTTCTTTTGCACCGCGGGTATTGGCGACAATGGCGAGTAATTTGGATTGTGTTTTTGCCATATCCAATTTTCCCAACACTTCAGCGGTATCTCGCAGCTGAGGGATCGCTTTTGGTGAAACAAAGCTGCCAAAATCGATGGTGTCAAAACCTACTTTTAATAATTGGTTAATGTACTTAACTTTTTTTTCGGTGGAAATAAATTCTTCCATTCCTTGCATGGCATCGCGTGGGCATTCAATGATTTTCATAAATAATTCAATAACAACCGATAGGTAAACTTAAGTCAAAGAAAAATAAATACAATAGACGGTGATTTCAGCCTCTTATCCTGATTATTGTAGTTTGTACCCCACGGATGGGATTAACTTGAGCCAAAAGCTAAATACAATATGCCATTAACAGAACTTACCGGAGCGCTGGGATATAAGCGAGCTGCACATTTGCTTCACCGGGCCTCATTCGGCCCCACCAAAGAGCAAATTGACAGCTATGCCACCCTTACACCCGCCCAGGGAGTTGCCCAATTATTTAATCAAGTATTGCCAGATCCCGCGCTTCCAATAGATCCAAAGACTAATACTGAATGGGTTATCACAGGAGCCACTGATGCCAACAGCGGAGACAGTGACCTTCAGGAATTTTTTAAAGGCTGGTTTATAGGACAAATGCTGAGCAATGGAATTGCCCCAGGCATCTCGCTGGCCTATTCTACGCGCGAAAAGATCGTATTTTTTATTCATACGGTTCTTACTACTATTCAATCCAAGGTCGATAATAGCCGGTCATTGTATTTCCAAAACGCTTTATTCAGAAAGTTTGCTACTGACAAGTCCTTAGGCCCAAAATTCAACTTTAAGGAACTCACAAAGAAAGCAAGTGTGGACAATGCTATGCTACGACTATTGGATGGCAACCTTAATGTTAAGGGAAGTCCCAATGAAAACTACGGAAGAGAGTTGCATGAACTTTACAGCATAGGTCGAGGGTTAGAAGGCACCCTTCCGCCCGTTACTGATCCGGGTGATTATTTTTTATATCGCGAAACCGATGTTCAGGCAGCAGCCAAGGTTCTTTCCGGATGGGATATTGATACCACGTTTTTAAATATTGATCCTGACACGATGCTGCCGCGTGGCAAAGTCAAAGGAAGCAAGACAAACGCTTCAGGCCATGATAATGACATCAAGCAGTTTAGCGATCGGTTCAATAATAAAATTATTCAACCTGATCCGCTTCTGTTAAATGGAGGCAATGCCACCGAAGAGAGCGCTTATGAGGAGATCAGCCAGCTGATCGAATCCATTTACGCACAACCCGAAACAGCCAGGAACATCTGTCGCAGAATTTATCGCTTCTATGTTTACCGAGAGGTGAATACGACCATTGATAGCACGATCATTCAGGAAATGGCAAATACATTTACCAACAGCGGGTTTAAATTACAACCCGTACTGGAAGAGTTATTTAAAAGTCAACATTTTTATGATGCCGCAGTAGGTGTCAATGATGATAATTTCGGAGGTATCATTAAATCACCGCTCGACTTGATGGTTGGTACGTTTCGTCTTTTTAATGTTCAGCTTCCTCTCCATATTACCTCCCCTGCCGAGTTCTATGAAAACACGAGCGACCTTGTAAGACAACTCACATTAATGGGTATGCATTTTTATGAGCCTTTTGATGTAGCCGGATATGATGCCTATCATCAATATCCAATTTACCATCGCGCCTGGATATCGACCAACTATCTTACCAACCGATATGATTTTATACGACAATTAGTGTCTCAAAATCCTAACATGCTCGATCCTGTGAGAATTGATCCGGTAGATTTTGTCAGAAATAAAATCCCTGTAGCCACTGCGGCTGATGCGAAGACGTTGATTATTGAGCTGGCAAAATATCTTTTGCCACTGGCTGACAATCTTACCTTTGATACAGCAGCTGACGATACGGCTGGCCTTACTGCTGAACGTCTGAATTATTTTTTAACAGCATTTCTCAGATCACCGCAGATTGATGCCGACCCGGAAGCCTCCTGGACATTCCGATGGAATAATCCGGTAGATCCAGAGGTAGTTCGCAGGCAACTTGAAAATTTGTTCAACGCTATGATGCAATCGCCAGAGTATCAACTTTATTAAACCTTGAGTGTAAAAGAGTCTTTTAAGACTAACCGATAGAAAATGAAGAGAAGAAATTTTATAAAGAAACTATCCCTGGCCGCAGTACCTTTTACTCTAGGTGGCATTCCACTAAGGTTAATGGCCGAAAATTCGCTGACGCGAATGGCTAGTCAAAGCACCAACGACCGGGTATTAATCATCCTGCAATTGCACGGTGGCAATGATGGGCTGAATGCTGTTATTCCTGTAAGTGATTATGACCTGTACTATAGTCGCAGAGCCAACATTGCAATCCCAGCCAAAAATAGCCTTCGGAAAATGATCCCCTTGGATAGCACGCTTGCAAATGATGCTCAGGTGGGACTTCATCCGGATATGATTGCCATGAAAGATATGTACGACCGGGGGAGAGTGGCCATCGTGCAGGGGGTTTCTTATAAGTATAATAATGGTTCTCACTTTCGTGGTCGCGATATCTCATTTATGGGAGGAAGTTTTGATGATTATTTCTCTTCAGGCTGGGTAGGTCGTTACCTTCAGCAGGAATTTGCTCCCAAAAAATACCCGGATGATTTCCCAAATCCGGAAATGCCTGACCCCTTGGCCATTGAAATGGGAAGTGATGTGTCACTGATCTTTCACCAGGAAGGAAATATCCCGACCTCCATTTCATTAAATGATCCTGAGAGTTTCGCTAACCTTGTAAAAGAGCTTGAGGGTTTCCAGGATTTACAAATTGATCCTCGGGGAAAACCTCCGATTGCACTTGAGCAATCACCATACGGTAGAGAATTGAATTGGATTCTTGGCTTAGAAGAAAAATCAAAAGACTATGCTGAGCGCCTTTATGAGGTGTATAAACGCGCCCCTGAATCAACTGTAACCTATCCGGAAAAATACCCCTTCAATGCGCCTACAGGAAGTTTGAGAAATGGCTTAACCGCACAACTTAAACTCATCGCCAAACTATTGGATGGAGGAGGAGCCGGGCAAGGAGTAAAAACAAAAGTTTTTTTGGTAAAAATGGGAGGTTTTGACACGCATGCAGGGCAAGTGGAAAGTTATGACCCTACCATGGGCGGCCATGCTGCTTTAATGTACCACATCTCATCAGCCATGAAGGTGTTTCAGGACGATCTCAAGGCAAGAGGGCTTGAAGATAGAGTGCTATCGGTGACCACTTCTGAATTCGGAAGAAGAGTTCATTCCAACGGCAGCTATGGCACGGACCATGGCACAGGCGGCCCCATGTTTATCTTTGGTAAAGGTGTGCATCCGGGTGTGGTGGGGAAAGTACCTGACATGACGGAAGATAATGTGGAAATGCAATTTGATTACCGACAGGTTTATGCAAGCTTACTCAGAGATTGGATGCTGGTAGATACCGACAAGATTAACAATGACATATTCTTCAAAGACTTTCTCAATGGTCCTAAAGAACAGGGCCCAGACAATTATGAGCCACTTCCGTTGGCTGAGCAAGTCATCTCAGGAATCCGCGAGCAGTTTGTGAACGATCGTTTTGCGCTTAATGAGTGCTATCCCAATCCGGCAAAAGATCACACCATCATTAGCTTTAAACTTAACGCTACCCATCAAGTAAAACTTAGCCTGATGGATAACAGCGGGAGAGTGCTAAGAAACATTCTGAATGAGGAAAAGGAGGCCGGTGAGCATTTTATTAAAACCGATGTATCAGACCTTACTCCTGGGATTTATCTTTACCAAATTGAAGCTGGATTTTTAAAGGAAACCAAAAAAGTCATCGTTACCCGTTAACTTATGAAACGATCTTTACTTTTCATACTGATTTTTATCGCGGCCATCACCGCGATGGGACAATCGCGAAAGAAGCCTGCCAATTTTAATAAAAACGCGGGCAAGAAGGATAAGTTTTTGGAGAAGCAATGGTGGCTTGGCTTTAAGGCCGGAGTCAACTTAACAGGTGCTAATCCAATTAATCGCTATACTGTATTAACTCCAACCAATTATGCTGTATCGCTCAATGACAAAGCCTATGACAATTTCAGTAAGTTGGGCAGCCAGGCTTCCCTGGAAGCAACTTTTTATTACAAAGGTTTCTCGTTTAGTTTCCAGCCCACCTACCGCCATGTTCGATTCACCTACTCAAATGAATTCAATTGGGACAACCCCGAGAATGTTACGGAAGAGCTTGTCTTGAATTATGACCATGAGCAAAAAATCGATTACGCTGATTTTCCACTCGCAGTCAAATATGATCTAACCGGTAACCGATTAAGGCCGTACGTTCAACTTGGCGTGTTTTATTCACGGCTCATCAATGCCAACAAGTCCGTAAAGGTTTCAGGTCAGGATTTTGCTTCCGGTGGCACTAATGAATTCTCCAATGAACCCGTTATTGTTGGCGCGAAGGATTTGTTTAATAAAAGCTATTGGGGCTTCACGGGGGGAGTTGGTCTAAACTATAATCTGGGAAACGTTCGACTTATACTGGATGTCTCGTATCAATTAGGAATGAGTAACATCACGAATACAAAAAATCGTTTTGGAAATGATCGGCTCTCAGGCATTGGCGATGTTCCGGATGATTTAAAGATCAATAACATTGTTATTTCAACGGGCGTGCTCTTCCCCATGCGCTTCCTGAGCAACAGTTTTAAAACTCTAGATCACTAATTGTCATGAACGAACAGAAATCGATAACTAAATTTAGTTTCGCTCCTTATACAGCGATGTTAATAATTATTCTGCTTAACGGATCCTGTGCAAATGAAGCCGATCCATCAGCTGATAAATCTAATTTTACCAGAATTTATGACAACGATAAATTCAATACTTCTTACTACCCTATTGACATACGACAAACTCCTGATGGAGGCTACTTGATACTCGGTGGGCGAAGGATAGAAACCTCTAATTTCAGTGGCGTCTACCTGATGAAAGTCGATGAACTTGGCAGCTTTGTCAATGAACAGGAAGTAGATGAGGTCAACGTCAATCCGATTGGTCCATTAATGGAGGTAAATGGCAAGTACTATTTTTTTTGTATGACTGCGGTTGGGCTGCAAACGCAACTGATCGAGTTGGATGCCACGGGGGAAATCTCTCAGACAATTGATGTTGGTGGTTCCTACCCTGCAGCGGCTGCGCTTGATAATTCTGGCTTTATCTTATTGGGCTACGATAATTTAAGTAAGCAAAGTGTTGTATCATTAATTACATCAACGGGAAGTGTTGCTAAATCAAAAGGTTTTTCCATTGGTGCCGGTGATGCGGTTGAAGAGCCTATCATTAATCACTTTACCAGAACGGGAAGGCAACTCCCCTTTCAGGTAGGCAAAACTTCTTCAGGACAATATTATTTCAACGGATTCTACAACTATACTTTGTCGTTTGTGGTTACTGATCTTGTCAGCGATGATCCTTCCGGAGTTGTCCAGGGTCAACAAGATGATGGAGGGTTTAGTCAACTTCAATTGATAGAAGGAGGTAAGTTCGCTGCCTCTCGTTTCAATTTTGGTGACAATTATCTTCTCCCCAATGTGTTGATTCCCATATCAGGAACAAGTTCGGTAATCGACTTGGGGGGAAACAAGCTGCCAGAATTGACCTCTAATGCACCCGTCCGCATTCTTGAAGCTAGTTTCAACGGAAAAAATAACTTGATCTACGGAAGTAATAACAAGAGTAAGCAAATTGCACTTTTCATTTATGATCAGGCGAATGGAGAATTTTTAGGAAGCCGATACCTCGGTTTCTCTAATCCCTTTGAGATTGCAAACTTAATCACCACTTCAGACGGAGGACTTGCTATATGCGGTACCACGTATGCGGCAGGGCGCTTCCCTAGAATTTGCCTATTCAAAATTGGAAAAGAAGAATTCAGCAGTTCCATCAAGTGAGCGTAAAAAGACTAGACCATGTGTTTAATTCAAGAATCCCCAATCTGAAATACTACATTTCATTTGTCCTTCATTGTCTATTTTAAAATCTCAATCCTTTTTTCGTCCTTGGTCTGTCAATTGAACCGACTACTATGATCAAAATTGAGAATGGGGTTAGCCTGCGCCTTTACAATACCTTTGGCATTGATGTAAAAGCTAAGCACTTCTGTCGTATTCAATCTATTGAGGAGTTTTGTACCCTTCTATTAAGGCCTCAATATCAAAACTTACCCCGTTTAATTCTTGGTGGAGGTAGCAACATCCTATTCACGCATGATTTTGATGGGATCATTATTAAGAATGATATCAAAGGGATTGAAATTTTAAGAGAAAATGATGATCGGATCTTAATAAAAGCTGGTGCGGGTGAAGGATGGCACAACTTGGTTACCTATTGTGTCGATCATCATTGGGGTGGAATAGAAAATCTTTCATTGATACCGGGTACCGTTGGCGCAGCACCTATGCAAAACATTGGTGCGTATGGTGTAGAGATTAAAGATGTGATCGAAAGTGTTGAAGGAATTGATACGATAACGGGTCATGTAAAATCCTTTACGAGGGAAGAATGCAGGTTCAACTACCGTGAAAGTGTCTTCAAACACGAGCTGAAAGAAAAATATTTTATATCAAGTGTTACTTTAAGTCTGACGAAGAAAAACCATTTACTGAACACCAACTATGATGCCATTCAAGATACATTAAAGCAGCAACAGGTAAGCAATATAACAATCAAAGCCATCAGTGATGCAGTCATCTCAATTCGACAACAAAAATTACCAGATCCAACATTGATTGGTAATGCAGGGAGCTTCTTCAAGAATCCAACGATTGATCAAGAGCACTTTGAAAGATTAAAAAAACAGTACAGCACAATGCCATCTTATCCAACTGAAAATCAACATGTTAAAGTACCTGCAGGCTGGCTTATTGAACAGTGCGGATGGAAAGGAAAACGAATCAATAGTATTGGTGTTCATTCACAACAAGCTCTTGTGCTTGTTAATTATGGAAATGGGAATGGAACTGAAATTTTTCATCTCGCTAAAACAATTCAATCCTCGGTGAAAGAAAAATTTGATATACAATTATCAACTGAAGTGAACATCATTTAGCATGGCAATGATGATCAGTTATGATTTGATTTGCAAAAAATATTTTCATTCACTAGTTATCGGATAAAAAAAATTTAATGAAATATTTTTGTGAAATTAATTTTATATTATATCTTTCGATACGTTTAAATTATTATTAACCTAAAAACATTAAACGCTATGGCAAAGAAACCCGCTAAGAAGGCAGCTAAGAAGAAGAAAGCTGCTAAGAAGAAGAAGTAATTAGGTTAACGCCTAAACTTTTTGTGAAGGGAAGTAATCTAGGATTACTTCCCTTCTTCGTTTATGAAGTACTTCATTCAATTTATTCTCATTCTTATCGGTATCTTATTATAATACGTATTGTAATAATTCAAAATGATCCTCCGTTACTCAAGCCTAAACATTCATTATTCTGCTTATTTCATACCTCACCCTAAATAGGCCAATAAAATCTTGCCAACGGTTGCGTAAATTTTTGTGATTCAACTACTTGCTTACCGAGTAAATCCGCTGTTACCTTTGCACAACCAAATAGTAAAATCATGGCGAAAGCACCCTCAAAACCAACCATAAAGGCTGAAACCAAGTCAACCGCTAAAGCTCCCGCCAAAAAGGATGCTTCTAAGCCAAAGGCTAAAGTTGCATCTTATGACATACTTAATGCTTCAGAAGACGTATTGAGTACTCTTAAAAAATTAAACATTGAACAACAGCTACAGACAGACATTGAATGGTGTCTTGGCAGTTATCATGCCGATAAGAATCCCATTGGCCTATTCGATATGGTAAATCGGGCACTGCCAATCTTAAAAACTGAATTGGCCAGGAAAACAAAAGGCGTGACTGCAAAATTGATCGGTAATCTGGAGCAGGTAGTAAAGACTAAATAAGGGATGCAGGTTTTCGTCCCGATCCCGATAGCAATCGGGATCGGGACGGTTTTTTTAGTTCATATGAGTAACGTTAGCCAGGTTGCCCTCATAACGTAAGCACTCAACACCAAATTTATTAAGGAAATCAACGCCTTCATCGGAAGCTAAGCCTTTATAGGCTGCATAGGAGTTAAGGTAGATAACCCTTTTGATGCCCATGCTATAAATAATGCGTGAGCAAGCCAAACAAGGTGATAGGGTTACGTATAAAGTAGCATCTTCTACAGAAGTCTTATTCTTAACGGCATAGAGAATTGCATTCTGCTCTGCATGAATAGCAAGAGTACATCCTCCCTTTGAATCGGGAGGACAGCCTACTCCTGGCCATTCCTCATCACAATTGTGAGTTCCAGAAGGCGGACCATTATATCCTATCGATATGATACGGGTATCCTTGGCTAATACAGCTCCCACATGCCTTTTAATACAATGAGAGCGCTTTGCCAGATTAACGGCAAGTTCCATGTAAATGTCATCGAATGCAGGTTTGGTCATACTTCTTTAAGTTCTCAGATAAGGCTGAAATCAGATGGGCAAAAATACGTATTGCCTTCAAATTCTTATCTTCGTGCGCAAAGATGTTTTAATGATACCATCCAAAGCGATCATTCTTCTACTTATTCTGTCTTTGCCCGCCAGCCTCTACGCTCAATTAGATATTAAGCCTCGCCCCAGCCCCATGGCGGTTGCCTCATGCCGCAATAAAGACACCTACTTAAAAATTACCTATTGTCAACCGCATAAGCGTGGGCGCACAGTTTTTGGAACCCTCGTACCTTTCGGTCAGGTGTGGAGAACGGGTGCCAATGAAGCCACTGAAATAATGTTAACAAGAGATGTTGAAATAAATGGAGTCCTGCTCAAAGCTGCTTCCTATTCTATATTCTCCATTCCTGAGAAGGAAAAATGGACAATAATTTTTAATAGCGATCTTGGCCTTTGGGGTGCCTACAATTACAATTCAAAAATGGATGTTTTGCGGATTGAAGTGCCGACTGAAGAATTAAGGGAAGTGGTTTATGAAGCTTTTACAATCAGCTTAGATTCAAAAAACGATAAAGCCGATCTTTTATTCCTATGGGACAAAACCAAAGTTACGCTTCCTATAAAATTTAAAGAACCTAAAGTACCCGGCAATTAATCGCTGTTTTGAAAACGCATGAAAAAAATAATTACCATTTCATCTTTATTTTTAATTTCCATCACAGGCATCGCGCAGGATACTTCTGAGCTTAACAGGCGAAATGGGTTTAAGGACATCAAGTTGGGCAGTTCTGTCGACAGCATTAAAGGGGCTACCTTTAAAAAGGATTTCAAAGAAAAGGATGAATTTGAAGCTAAACTTTATGAAGTAAACCATAGCGATTACAAAACCATTGGAGAAGTGGAGGTAAAAAACCTGCAACTCATGACCTATACAGATCTTGTTTACAAGATTATCGTCACTACATCAAAAGACTCACGCGTGATGAAGGCCTTGGAGAAATCATATGGAAAGGCTACTTATGTAGTAAGAACAACAAGCTACAATTGGAAAGCCGAGAATCTCAGTCTTACATTTCGAGCTCACAAGAATAAAATCGAGCTTATCTATCGTTCTTATCCTGTCTTAAGAAAAATGGCGGAGGATAAGGGCAAAAAGATCGAAGAAATTGCTGAAGATTTTTAGAATCGCAGCTTAATAGCCTATCCTTTATAAGCAATCCGATAGATTATCCCAGCCATATCATCGCTCACCAGCATTGACCCATCAGGGAGCATCAAAACATCTACAGGTCTTCCCCAGGCTTTCTGTGCGGCTTCATCCAACCAACCGCTGGCAAATGGTTCATAACTGGTCGCCTTCCCACCCTCAAGCTTGACAAGACTTATCTTATAACCGCTCTTTTTGGTGCGATTCCAGGATCCATGCTCTGCCAGGAGAATTTGATTTGCATATTGTGCCGGGAACATAGAGCCTGTATAAAATTTTAAACCCAAAGGTGCAACATGAGCTCCCAGGTTTTGAACCGGTTTCGTAAAATCACCGCAAGGTCTTTTACTTCCAAATTCAGGATCCTTAATCATCCCACCATGACAGTAAGGATATCCAAAATGCATCCCTTGTTTTGACGCTGTATTCAGTTCACAAGGAGGTACATCATCACTCATCATATCACGGCCATTGTCTGTAAACCAAATGTCTTTAGACTCCGGGTGCCAGGTGAAGCCAACTGTATTGCGAACACCACTGGCAAAAAGCTCAAGGCCTGTCCCATCTTCATTCATTCGATGAATGCTGGCATAAATTGGTTCTTTTGATTCGCAAATATTGCAGGGAGCTCCAACGGGAACGTATAGTTTCCCATCAGGACCAAAGGCAATGTATTTCCAACCGTGATGAGACTCTGTCGGAAATTTATCGTAAACGACTTCTGGGCTACCCGGATTATTCAACTTACTTTCAATATCTTTAAACTTAGTCACACGACTAACCTCAGCAACATAGAGATTCCCATTTTTGAAAGCTACGCCATTGGGCATGTTAAGGCCGGAAGCGATCACCCATTTCTTATCGGCTTTATAATCACCGTCCAAATCTTTTACAGCATACACTTTGTCACCACTTTTATTACCGACAAATAGGGTTCCTCCAGGAGATAAAGCCATGGAGCGGGCATCTTCTACCTCAGCAAAAATGCTGATGGTAAAACCCTGTGGCAACTTAATTGTATTGAGCGGCAACTTGCCGCTGGCTTCCGTAATAGCCGGTTTAGATCCGTCATCAGTCGGGCTAACTACAGGAGGAGTCTCTTTCGTGGCGCTATTGCAGCAGAAAATAATAATTGCGAGAATGGATGCAGGCAAGAGTTTCAATCGGCTCATAAATCTTTCAAAATTTGCTACCAAGTTAGCGGAAGTTAGCTGTTATAGCCACACCGTTAATCGGGTTATTCAGCCATTTGATTATTTTTGCGACCATTTGGAACACCGCAAAGTCGTAAAAGCTTATTAATGGTCTCAGTATCGAATATTTCCTACTTTATCGGAGGGCGTCCGCTCTATCAAAATGCTTCTATGTTTATCAAACCCGATGATAAAATAGGACTCATCGGCTTAAACGGCCGAGGTAAATCGACTCTGCTAAAAATTATTTACGGGGAATTAAAAGTGGATGAAGGAAGTATCAGCAAATCCAAAGACTGCACCATCGGCTTTCTTAATCAGGACCTTCTCTCCTACCAATCAGAAGATGCTATCCTTACGGTAGCCATGGAAGCTTTTAAAGAGGCTGTCGATACCCAACGGCAGATTGAAAAAGTCTTACACCAGCTGGAAGTTGAATATTCCGATGCTCTTGTGAACAAACTGACTTCCCTTCAGGAGCGATTTGAACAGCTCGATGGCTATACTATGCAAGCGAAGGCAGAGGAAGTATTGGAAGGAATCGGTTTCTCGACCCAAGACCTTCACCGGCCTTTAAAAGAATTTTCCGGAGGGTGGCGCATGCGCGTGATGCTCGCAAAACTTTTGTTGGAAAAACCTTCTTTGCTCATGCTCGATGAGCCTACCAACCATTTGGATCTACCTTCTATTGAGTGGGTGGAGAATTATTTACGCAATTATGATGGAGCGGTGGTGATTGTCTCTCATGATCGTCAATTCGTTGACAATGTTGCCAACAAGACAGTGGATGTCACTAGTCAGCAGCTTGTGACCTATGAAGGCAATTATACCTACTATCTTCAGGAGAAAGAGTTGCGGGAAGAAGTGCAACAGAATGCATTCGACAATCAGCAGGCAAAAATAAGACAAGCAGAAAAATTTATTGAGCGCTTTCGGGCAAAAGCCAGCAAGTCAAAGCTGGTTCAATCAAAAATAAAATCCATTGAGCGAATGGATATGATTGAAGAGGTTGTGGACGACAATGCTGCCGTTAATTTTAAATTCAGCTTCAATCAGGCCTCCGGTAGGCATGTTGTAACGTTAAACGAAGTTTCAAAAGCATATGGCTCGCTTGAAATTCTTAAAGGCTCGACTGCCGTCATTGAGCGGGGAGATAAAATCGCCCTGATTGGCGCGAATGGGAAAGGTAAATCCACGCTATTGAGAATATTGGCTGGTACAGAAGATATTACCGGAGAAAGAATAATAGGGCATAATGTCATTTATGGTTTCTACGCCCAGCATCAGCTGGAAGCACTTCATGTAGATAATGAGGTACTGGAAGAACTTAAGCAAGCCGGTAGCAAAAAAACTGAACAAGAGCTACGTGGAATTCTTGGTTGCTTTCTCTTTTCAGACGATGACGTATTCAAAAAAATAAAAGTACTCTCCGGAGGTGAGAAATCCCGTGTCGCTTTAGCAAAAACACTTATCTCTGAAGCCAATTTTCTTCTCCTGGATGAGCCAACCAACCACCTGGATTTTATCTCTGAAAATATTCTCATTCAGGCTTTACAACAATACAAAGGAAGCTTTGTAACCGTATCACACAATCGCCATTTTGTGAATCAGGTAGCTAATAAAATCTGGTATATCGAAGACAAACAGATTAAGGAATATCCGGGTAGCTATGAAGAATATGAATACTGGAGAAAGAAAACGGAAGCGGAACTAAAAGGCACCCCTGTGCCCGTAAAAAAGCCTGAACCAAAACAGAAAACCATTCAGTCAACGGTGTTAAACCCCAACGAAAAGAAACTAAAATCGCTTGGTCTTGAATTAAAAAAGCTGGAAGAGCGAATTGAAAAATTGCAACAGGAAAAGGATTCCATTGAAACCGAGCTGGCTAAACCCGAAGTCTACAGTAATTTTGAAAAGTTAAATGAAGTCCGTCAAAACTTCGAAAAAGTTGATTTCACATTTCAGGAGGCCAACAAAAGATGGGAGGAATTAGCGATCTCGATTGAAACCCTTGAAAAGTAATAGTTTATCAGAGATTATGATTCTCAAGTATCCTGCTTACCAAGACAATGGCAGCCATAAAAGCCAGCGCCAATAGAATTGAAGAGAATTTCCTAGACTTAATCCATCTTAATTTTAGCGTTTCCATATCTTTGATTTATTCCTTTGAACGAAAAACTTTCAAAAAGTTTAGTATTTATCATTAAAAAAGTTGCCGGGTAACCCTCATCATCAGGCTCTGGACCAGAATTTGATACAAATACCCTAAACTTGGTGAGATCTTAAGCATGAGATTAATAGCAGTAAGCACTTGTCTTTTTATCAGTTTCAGCTTGTTCTCTCAAAAAAAGCTTCTTTTTGAAGATAAGGTATATGAACCAGAGGTCAAGACAGTTCAACTTTTCCCAGATCGCAATGGATCTCAAGACAATACTTCGACTGCGGCAACTTCGCTTTATGAATCTAATCTCGTTCTTGAGTTTGATGATCTTAGGTCAGATCGAGGCAACTATTACGCAAAGCTGATTCACTGTAATTTCGATTGGAGTAAATCAGATTTAAACAATCTAGATTTTCTGAAAGAATACAATGAGTTTCCAATTAATGACTATGCTTATTCGGGCAATACACATATTCCCTATGTGCATTATAGATTTCTCATTCCGCCTGTAAAAATCCCGGGCAATTACCTTCTTATCGTCTACCGTGATGGGGAGCAGTCTGACCTGCTTTTATCCAGGCGACTAATCGTCTACGCGCAGAATGTCACCATGAGGCTCGATAATGAGCTTGCCGGAAGTGGAACATTACGCGCTACCAATCAACAGCTTAATTTTATCATCGATTATAGCCGAATGGAAATAGTAAATCCTCTGGAAACAGTTCATGTGGTGATCAGGCAAAACCATCGTTGGGACAATGTCCGAATGGATGTTAAACCAAGCTTTATTCGCGACAGTAACAACGAATTGGAATACCGCTTCTTTGATCAGGATAAATCGTTTAATGCAGGCAATGAATTTCGTTTTGTGGACTTCCGCTCGTTGAATTTTCCTGGACAAAATACAGCTAGCCTCAGCAGAACAGTCAAACCCTTTCATCTCTACGTACAGCAGGACAAAATAAGAGCAGATGAAGTCTATTCCCAATACAACGATTTTAATGGAAGCTATGTAATTGAAAATAGAGATGCTGGTGACTCAAAAATTTCGTCAAACTATGTAGAGACTACCTTTTCTCTAAGTAGCAGCAAACCGTTAAATGAGTCTGTGTTTATAGGCGGAGGTTTTAACGGCTGGGAGAAAAATGACGAGAATAGGATGAACTATTTTACGAGCAAATCAGCCTATGAGGCAACCCTCTTACTTAAACAAGGATTGTACAATTATCAATACCTGGTTGATTCACCTTCTATTGATGCCAATTATTTTGAGGGTAATCATTTCGAAACCGAGAATGTTTATGAAATTCTGGTCTATAATCGACCTTTCCGGCCCAATGCTGATTTACTCGTTGGCTATTTTGTCATCCCGGTAAATCAGCGTTAAGCGTAATTCACCTCTGACGTAATTGCTTTTCTCACAGATTCACTGTTCGCTACATCCAGCATTCCGAAACCCTTATGTGAAAAATGGCCCAAACCATGCTCATAGATGTATTGTTGAACAGGCTGGGGTGCATAAAGTGTGAAGGGAAAAGTATATCCTCTTACTTCGTACTTAACATCAGCGTCAAAAAGTGGATAGATGCGCGCAAACTTCTTATGAGTTGACTGAATACGGTCTAAGTAATCTTTATCCGCTACCAATTGAAACTTATAGTATCCGGCAAGTTCCTGCGGTGTGAATTTTCCGCTAGCCTCCATTCGAGCTATGGTGGAGTCGTAAAGCAGATCTGAAAACTCGTCTGTCTCAGGCGGAATAAATCGCTTGCCCGTGTCATCGTTAAAGGATGCAGGTACAAGAACAATGGGTGAAATACACAGAAACTTTACAGCATCACTAATCGTGACGGGGTCCTCATTTTCAACGGCCTCGGCTGCCAGTTGTAGATTCCCCACTAATATTTCCTTTTGAGCAAAAAGTACAGCCAGAAAATAATCCAAAAACTCTTTATCGGATGCTGAGAACACGAGTGTAACCCTGGAAGAGTAAAAATGAAGTCCTTTTCGGCTTATCTTTATTTGACCTTTGAGTCCTGAAAAATTGTACTGAGTGTAGTTAAAAAACCGGGGATTAGCTCCTAACATGATCATTCCCTTAACAGTTTGCGCCAGCAAAAACTGGTGGTGAAACGGCACATAGGCACCTCTGTTTTTTAACGAAAAGACAATCCTGATTCTCAAAGCAAAATTTGATTTTGGGGAAAAAAAATACCGGCAAAGACCCCTACTAAAACTAAAAATTTCGGATAGCTAAGTTACTAAAAATCAGCAATATTGATACTGATACTACAAGGAATATTTAATCCAAATCCATCATTAAAACTACAAACCTTAATAACTGGTGTTACGCAAAACAAAGTATCGTCATATCGAGCACAGCGAGATATCCCAAATTGCAGAAGAAAACAGGGATTTCTTCCCGACAATTGTCGGGATTCCTCCCTCGAAAAGACGTTCTATTTTTTGTTTTGCGTAGGACCAGTTAATAAAACGCTTAAACATTAAACCGGAAGTGCATAATATCCCCATCCTCCACGACATATTCCTTTCCTTCAACTCCTAGCTTACCGGCCTCCCGACAACCCGCCTCCGTTTTATACTTCTGATAATCAGATAGTTTAATTACTTCAGCTCTGATAAAGCCTTTTTCAAAATCAGTATGGATCACTCCGGCAGCCTGTGGAGCTCTCCAACCCTTGTGAATGGTCCAAGCTCTGACCTCCTTTTCACCTGCCGTGAAATAAGTAATCAGATCCAATAAGTGGTAGGCGGCCCGGATTAGTTTATTCAAACCAGATTCGGTTAGCCCGTACTCAGCCAAATAGGCCTGGCGATCTCCTTCATTATCCAATTCAGCAATTTGAGCTTCGATAGCGGCACAAACCATAACTACCTCTGCGCCCTCATCCTTTACCAGGTCCTTTAGTGAATCAACATAGTTGTTTCCCGTCAGGATCGCACCTTCGTCCACATTGGCTACATAAATCACCGGTTTGTCCGTCAGTAACTGAAGGTCTTCAATGGCTTTCTTATCTTCTGGATCCGCCATGATTGTTCTTGCATTCTTTCCGGCTACCAAAACATCGCGATATCGCTGAAGAACAGCAAGCTCTTTCTTGGCCTTCGCATCTCCGCTTTTTGCAGTACGCTCTACTTTACTTATTTTCTTTTCTACTGAATCAAGATCTCTTAGTTGAAGCTCCGTGTCAATGATTTCTTTATCAGCAATAGGATTTATTTTACCATCCACGTGGATGATATTGTCGTTGTCAAAGCAACGAACCACGTGAGCAATGGCATCCACTTCACGAATGTTAGCCAGAAATTGATTGCCTAAGCCCTCTCCTTTGCTAGCACCTTTTACGAGCCCGGCAATATCGACAAACTCAAATGTTGTGGGTAGCACACGCTGAGGATTAACCAGGCCTTCCAGAATTTTCAGACGCGCATCAGGAACTGAAATAACCCCAACATTGGGTTCAATAGTACAGAAAGGGAAATTCGCAGCCTCCGCTTTGTTGTTCGACAAGGCATTAAACAAAGTTGACTTCCCTACATTGGGTAGCCCTACAATTCCACACTTCAGACTCATTGACGAACTAATTAAAGTTATTACTATAAAATGGCTGCAAATATAGCTTATGATTCAAGAGTTCTTGGTGCCAGCGGTTTGAATATTTTGATGTAATGGCATCTCTTAAAAATCCAGAGTGATTGTCATTCTGAGGTACGACCGAAGAAACTACAATTACACCATGAAATTGGTAGATTCTTCACTTCGTTCAGAATGCCTTTAAGATTTTTAGAGATGCCATTAAAATATAACTCTTCAGCAAAGAAAAACCCCCGAAATTCTCCGGGGGCCTTTCGGTTTAGGTATAGGTAGGTAAATTTAATCCCATTTTAGCTCAGTGTCAATAGTTGCGGTCTTCGTTTCGACTATTTCAGCGACAACCTCCTCCCGTTCTTCTCTCGGGTGATCAAATTGAGAGAAATCTACTCCTGGCATTAGCTCATTTTTCACATGATTCACCGTGTTGTTTAACGCATCCAAAAACTTGTTGAAATCTTCCTTGTACAAGAATATTTTATGCTTCTCATAGGTGAAGCCCTCATCATCCTTGTTGTACCGTTTCTTGCTCTCCGTGATGGTGAGGTAATAATCATTGGAGCGGGTTGACTTTACGTCAAAAAAGTAGGTGCGCTTGCCTGCTTTTACTTTTTCAGAGAATATTTCATCCCTTCCATTCATCTTGTTCTCTTCCACAGATTCTAAATTTAGGTTTTTGGAGTCATTTGGTGAAATCGAAGATAGTAGTTTAAAAATTTATTGCAAACTGAGACCCCTATATTTAGCCATCTGGCGTTACTTTTGATTTAATTCACCCCTAATTGTAGTCTAAAAACTCATTTCTGTAATTGTGGCCAAGCTAAACTTCAACGAAATAAAGCAATCAGCAAGCCTTGAATTGCTTGCCAGACAATTAGTAGAAGGCTTTATCACCGGCCTTCACAAATCTCCCTACCACGGTTTTTCTGTCGAGTTTGCTGAACATAGGCTCTATAACGAAGGGCAAAGCACCCGGCATATTGATTGGAAAGTTTTTGCCCGTACTGACCGGCTTTACACCAAACAATATGAAGAGGAGACAAACCTCCGGTGCCTTTTGGTATTAGACCGTTCTCCTTCCATGTTTTACCCTAAGGAAACACTGGCTAAATTCAAATTCAGTATCTACTGTGCATCGGCCATTGCCTATTTGCTCCACAAGCAACGCGATGCGGTTGGGCTATGTTTGTTTTCCGATAAAATCGATGAATATACACCCATTAAATCTACAGCGACTCATTTGGATAAAGTCTTTGCTACGCTGGAGAAGGCCATTCAAAATACAGGAAACGAGCTGAAGACAACTCGCGTGGCAGAAGTCCTGCATGAAATTGCTGAGAAAACACATCGCAGATCATTAGTTATCATTTTTAGCGACATGTTTGAGGGAAATGAAAATCAAGTTGAATTATTCAAGGCACTTCAACACCTTAAACATAACAAGCACGAAGTATTACTTTTTCACGTAAGCGATCATGAAACCGAATTGGCTTTCAATTTTGAAGAAAGACCTTATGAGTTTATTGATTTAGAAAGTGGTGATAAGCTTAAGCTCAATCCTGCTGAAATACGGGAACAGTATACTGCACAGTTGAGGAATTTTCACAAAGAACTTCAGATGAAGTGTAATCAGCTAAAGATCGATTTTATCTCTGTCAATGCTACCAACGACTACTTAGAAGTATTACAGGCCTATTTGATTAAGAGATCGAAGATGAAGTAGCCATTGTTCTCCTTACGCCTGAAGTTGCTCGTTGTGAAGCCAGGCTTTCTTGGCCGTGAGTTCAGGCTTTGTTTCCACATAATCAGGATCAGGCACACAGCAATCTACAGGACAAACCGCAGCACATTGAGGTTCTTCGTGGAAGCCCGTACATTCGGTGCATTTACCGGATACTATATAATAGAATTCATTTGAAACCGGTGATTGAGAACTTTTGGCATCCACTTTGGAGCCATCTTCCAACTCTACTTGCGTGAGCGCAGTGCCTCCGGCCCAGTTCCATTCACGACCACCTTCATAAATTGCAGTATTCGGACACTCAGGCTCACACGCTCCACAGTTGATGCACTCGTCCGTAATCATTATCGCCATACGCTGTAATTCAGGTTTTAGAGGTAATTTTGATGCAAAAATACATCAGTCAAATCAACCATCAAAACAGGTATACTCCTATAAAAGTTTAGCTCAACATGAATTTAGAAGCCCGGATCAATGCATTTAGTCTATTAGGAGATCACATAAGAACATTACAGACAGGCGAATTCAACACATTGATTGATGCGATTGCTTATCAAAACCCTTGGTTTACAACTGAAAATGTTAGGATGGCATTGCAAGGAATTTCTAAGCTTTTGAATAATGATGGTCTGACAAAATGGACATCGGCCTATGAACTTCATCCTTCTTCAGGTAAGACAATCGGTCTCGCCATGGCGGGCAACATTCCTCTCGTTGGTTTTCATGACTTTCTGAGTGTGCTGATAGCGGGTCATCGGGTAAGGGCAAAACTTAGTTCAGTTGATTCTATCTTACTACCTCACCTGGCCAACAAGTTGATTTCACTTGAACCTGAATTTGGTAAGCGCATTCATTTTGAAGAACGACTGAATAATGTGGATGCCGTGATCGCTACCGGTAGTGACAATACCGCACGATATTTTGAATATTACTTCCGAAACATACCCCACATCATTCGCAAGAATAGATCTTCCTGTGCTATTCTCAGTGGCACCGAAGAAGCGGAACAATTAACTAAGCTCGGCAAAGATATCTTTAGCTACTTTGGACTTGGCTGCAGGAATGTCTCTAAGCTCTTCCTGCCGGAAGGCTATGACCTTGTCAATTTGTTTCCTGCCTGGGAAAATTATAGTCAGATTATTCACCATCACAAGTATGTGAACAATTATGACTATCAGAAATCAATTCTACTGGTGAATAAGATACCCTTTTATGATAATGGTTTTGTACTGCTTAAAAAAGAAAAAGCATTCGTCTCCCCTATCTCAGTTTTATTCTATGAATATTACAAGAACACCGAAGAATTAAAGTTAAAGATTAACAATCACCAGGAAAAAATTCAGTGCATTGTTTCGTCTCAAAAATGGTTTGACGGAAGTGAAGATTTTGGTGAAGCGCAGTTTCCTGAACTTTCAGACTATGCTGATGCTGTGGATACTCTGGCTTTCTTAGCGAAGATCTAATTCAACTACTGTCCGCGCTGAATTTCCAACCAGCCCGTAAAGACCTGGTCGGATGCTGTGATACGATAGTAATAGAGACCATCCGAAATATCACCGCCACTCCAATCATTTTGATACGCGCCTGCTTTAAACACTTCCTTTCCCCATCGGTTGGTGATTAGCACACTGGTTTCAACAGGCAGATTACGAATGAAGAAGACATCATTTATACCATCACCATTAGGAGTGAAGATATTAGGAATCGCAATGTTGGTATCCACTTTTAGGGTAATGAAATAGCTCTTCTCGCATCCTAAGTTATCACGTAGTGAAAGCTGATAATCCCCTGCAAAAAGATTCTTCGTATCATATTCAAACTTTAAGTTAAGCGGATTACGAACTATAGGTGTCCAATCCAGCGTAAAGCCCTGACTTGGAAAAAGTGGAGTTATCAATTCAAGCTTGACTTCATAAGGCTCTTGTGCACTCTCCTCCACACCGATAAGCATTGTCCCTGTGGCTAGATCCGGTAAAGAGATAGTGCGATTGACATACAACGTATCTAGCGGTGCACTGGAAGCATTGTTGATCGTGACTGTCACCTGAGAAGAGCATAGTCCCGCATTGTCGTCCGCCACCAAAATACTATAAGGGTTTGCCGCAGGCATTAAATTAGTAACGGTCATGGGAGACGTAAAGGTTATCCAATTATTTCCATTGTCAACAGAGTACGCATAGGGTGATGTTCCTCCTGAAGTTACGGTAAGTGTTGCCTGGCCAACAGGTTCATTAAAGCAATTTGCGTCAACAAAATTAGTGGCAATGGCCTGCACAGTTTCTTGCAATAATAAAGTGTAAGGAAGCGCACATGAATTAGCCGCGGCATCCTGAATATCATACTGATAATCATCAGGAGATAAATTAATAAACGTAAATGTAGGACCGGGACCGGGAAGCGCCTGAGGTGAAGTTGGAACTCCGGCAACAAGCCTTGACAAAGTTACTATGTAAGGAGAAGTTCCTCCTGAAACGTCCAGTGTAATTGTACCATCATTCTTATTGGCACACGTAGGTCTTACATTGGTAGCGATTACCGTAAAGGCTCCACAATTGGTAGGTCCACAAACAGCTGGTTGTGAAATTATAATATCCGTTACCGTGGATAGACATGAATTAGCATCTTCCACAATAACCTTATAGGTTGAAGGGCTAACATTAGGAATAAGGTTATTAAAAGTAGTTCCTACTTGAAATGTAAGTCCATTATCAATAGAATATTGCAAGGGTAATGCTCCGCCCGTTACGGATGGAATATCAATTTTACCATCATTTGCAGAACAGGTAGCATCGGTCATTGTAATGGTTGGAGTTATCGTAGTGGCTGAACCAACCGCTACATTTTGAGGTGCCGAAGTGCATCCATTACCATCCATTGCCACAACAGGGTAACTTCCTACGGCAAGCAAAGTAAAGATGGGGCTGGCAGAAAATGCTCCGCCACTCAAAGAATAGGTGTACGTTCCTGTCCCTCCCGTTACGACCTGAACATCTATTGCGCCATCATCTATACCAATGCAGGAAGCATCAGTAGTGTTTACTGTTGTTATGGTTATTGATGTAACACTAGCCACGGTAGTTGTAGCGACAGCGGATACACATCCGGCTGCATCTTTAATAACCATGTCATAATTACCAGGAGCCAGAGAAGTAAAATTAGGGCTTGGACCAAAACTGGTTCCACCATCATTCGAGTAGGTAAAAGTTCCGACTCCTCCGGTCTCTCCGGTAACATCAATTTTTCCGTCATTAATACCCAGGCAGGTGGCATCTGTTGGCGTTGCGGTAAAGCTTATGATTGCATTACTCGTCAACGTTACGAGGCTGGACGGGGAAGTACATAAGTTCGCATCCCGTACTACTATAGTATAGGGCCCGGCTGCTAAGGCCGTAAACGTAAATGGATTGGCACCCGCTGTAAAGCTGATTCCGTTGTCGCTTGAAAATTCATACGGACCTGTGCCTCCAGCTGCCGTTACTTTTATCGATCCATCGCTGCCACCAAAACAAGTTACATTAATTTGTGAATTTACAGTCAGGCTTACAGGGCTTGCAGGTTCATTGACTACCGCACTTGTGTTAGCGGTGCAACCATTGGCATCTGTGACAGTAATGGTATACGTATTGGCACTTAAACCAATGATATCTTCTGTTATTGCTGCATTGCTCCAAACAAAACCATAGGGGCCTGTTCCTCCGGTTACGGTCAGGTCAATAGCACCCGTGCTGTCTCCAAAGCATAATACATTGGTTACAGAAGTAGCTAAACTCAAAACTGCGGGCTGAGTTATCGTAATCACATTAGTTGCTATACAGTTATTATTGTCCGTCACTTGCACGGTGATGCTTCCTGCCCCAGCGTTACTTAATGTCAAGGTGGTCGCGGTTGTACCCACCGTTCCGCCAGTGGTGTTACTTAATGTCACAATAACATAGGGTGATGTACCACCACTGGCTGTGAAGATCCCACTTCCATTGGTGTCTCCAAAACAGGATAAGGATACATTCCCGCTATTGGATAAGACGAGCGCACCGGCAGGCTGAGTAATCGTTAATGGAATTATTGCTGTCTGACAGTTATTCGCATCGCGAACTCGAATATTCTTTATACCTGCTGTTAGTGTTGGGAACGTGTGGCTTGCAATATCCAGGGCCGGATAAGTAACTCCTCCATCTATTGAAAAATCATAAGGAGAGGTCCCTCCTGCCGGAGTGATAGTGACCGACCCGTCATTGCCGCCAAAACAACTTACATTAGTTTTGCTCGTAGGAGCAGTCAACAAAGCTGGCTCAGTGAGTGTGATTGGAATTACTGCAGTCTGACAGTTATTCGCATCACGAACCCGAATATTCTTAAGCCCTGCTGTCAATGTTATAAACGTATGGCTTGCAAGATCCAACACCGGATAGGTTGCGCCTCCATCAATCGAAAAGTCATAAGGTGCTATTCCTCCTGCCGGAGTTACAGTGATTGTTCCATCATTACCACCGAAACAACTTACATTAGTCTGGCTTGTGGATGCCGTCAATAAAGCAGGCTGTGTGATCGTCACCGGAATTATGGCGGTCTCACAGTTATTCGCATCACGAACCCGAATATTCTTAAGCCCTGCTGTCAATAGTGTGAAGGTGTGATTTGCTACATTCAGGATTGGATAAGTAGTTCCTCCATCTATTGAAAAATCATAGGGCGCTACTCCGCCTGATGGCGTCACGGTGATCGTCCCGTCATTACTACCAAAGCAACTCACATTAGTCTGGCTCGTAGAAGCTGTGAATATGGCAGGCTGTGTAATCGTTACCGGAATTATTGCTGTCTGACAGTTATTAGCATCGCGAACCCGAATATTCTTAAGACCTGCCGTCAATGTTATAAACGCATGGCTTGCAATATCCAACACCGGATAGGTCGCGCCTCCATCAATCGAAAAGTCATAAGGTGCTGTTCCTCCTGCCGGAGTTACAGTGATCGTTCCGTCATTACCACCGAAACAACTTACATTAGTCTGGCTCGTTGGAGCAGTCAATAAAGTAGGCTGTGTAATCGTTACTGGAATTACTGCAGTCTGACAGTTGTTCGCATCACGAACCCTAATATTCTTAATCCCTGCTGTCAATGTTATGAACGTCTGGCTTGCAACATCGAGTACCGGATAGGTCGCGCCTCCATCAATCGAAAAGTCAAAAGGTGCTGTTCCTCCTGCTGGAGTTACAGTGATTGTTCCGTCATTACCACCGAAACAACTTACATTGGTCTGACTCGTAGGAGCAGTCAATAAAGTAGGTTGTGTAATCGTCACTGGAATTACTGCGGTCTCACAGTTATTCGCATCACGAACCCGAATATTCTTAAGCCCCGCTGTCAATGTGGTGAACGTATTATTTGCAACATTTAGCACAGGATAAGTCGTTCCTCCATCTATAGAAAAATCATAAGGCGCTACTCCTCCTGATGGCGTTACGGTGATCGTGCCGTCATTACTACCAAAACAACTTACATTAGTCTGGCTTGTGGTGGCAGTGAATATGGCTGGCTGTGTAATCGTTACTGGAATTATTGCTGTCTGACAGTTATTCGCATCACGAACTCGAATATTCTTAAGTCCTGCGGTCAACGTTATAAATGAGTGACTTGCAAGATCGAGTACCGGATAGGTCGCTCCTCCATCTATTGAAAAATCATATGGAGCTGTTCCACCCGCTGGGGTTACTGTGATCGTTCCGTCATTGCCGCCAAAACAACTTACATTAGTCTGACTCGTAGGAGCAGTCAGGGCAACTAAGGGTTGTGTAAGCGTTACTGGAATCACTGCAGTCTGACAGTTGTTCGCATCACGAACCCGAATATTCTTAAGCCCTGCAGTCAATGTTATAAATGTATGGCTTGCAAGATCAAGTACCGGATAGGTCGCGCCTCCATCAATCGAAAAGTCATAAGGTGCTGTTCCTCCTGCCGGAGTTGCAGTGATTGTTCCGTCATTACCACCAAAGCATGTCACATTAGTTTGGCTTGTGGTGGCAGTCACAGCAGCGGCCGGCTCTGTAAGCGTTACCGGAATTACGGCAGTCTCACAATTGTTCACATCACGAACACGAATATTCTTAAGCCCCGCTGTCAATGTGGTGAATGTATGACTTGCAACATTCAGCACGGGATAGGTTGCGCCTCCATCTATTGAAAAGTCATAGGGTGCCGTTCCTCCTGTTGGAGTCACGGTGATCGTGCCGTCATTACCACCAAAGCAACTCACATTAGTCTGGCTTGTGGAAGCTGTCAGCAATGTAGGCTCTAAAACAAGTATGCCAAGCAAACTCTTATTTCTACAGATAATTGGGCCACCGGTCGATCGTACATCAATTCGATAAAAATCTCCTACAGGGGTTGCGGGAATTCCAAAGGCATCAGCCCCTAGCAGATTTAATGATCCATTGCTAGGAGTAAATGTGATCGTTGTGAAACCAACATTAACGTAAGAAGCCAGTGGAGTCAGTCCTCCGGAAAAATAAAAAAGGTCAATTGAATACGGTGGTTGTGCATTGGGGAAAGTCCCCGGTGTGATGTTCAAAGTGATTTGACCATCATTGCCTCCAAAACAGGAGACATCTACCTGGGTGGTCGAAATTGTTAAGCATTGCGCCAGAGCAACATTGATCGACAGTCCCAGAAACAACGCGAAGCAAAAAATCAGACGCTTTAACATAAATCGAAACTCAGTTGTCACTAAATTGAATATCAATCAAAACTCTTTTTTTGCACAAGAATTTATCTTCAGACAAAAAATCAACTTCAACTTTATACGAATGTTCCGGATTTGAATTCAGCTGCTTAAAGCTAAACGTGTCATCACCTTTGCCTGAAAAATTTTCAGTACTTAGCGCTGAATCTCCATTTAACTCAATCAATCTGCCCTCAAAAATGCCGTTGGCGTTCACTTTTATTTTGAGGTTCCCCTCCGCCTTTGAATTAACTTCTTTTTTAACCAAAGCAAGGCCATTTGTACACTGGGCTTTTATTTCCTGCGCGTCCATAAGAAATAAAATCAATAACAATAAGATTGTTAGATACTTAAAACTCATTAGTTGATTGAACCAATTAAAGATAAAGATAGACAGTTAAATGATCTTCAAAAAAATATAGTAACCCTACAAATCCTTGCTAAAATCGGGATTACTCAAAAAATAACCAACCCAAAAAGTGACATTACCTCATCCAGGTAATGTTTAGCTTAAAAAATGTCTCTTTTCAAAATCTCCGCTGAATGATCTCACTCATGATAAAGGCTTTTTTAAACCCTTTGGGATCTTTCAACTCCTTAATATACTCTGCAAGAAAGCTGGTATGCGAAAGTTGCTGATAACCTTTAAACTGGCCATATTTTACAACCGTATCCTCCAATTTCATCGATTCTTCAAGACTGGGCCGCTCAAAAGCCTGACTCCTGGCTTCCTCATAGGTAGTGTAAATAGTATCGTTCTTTTTATAATCATACCCTGCATCCTCGAGATCCTTCTCTTCCGTACCTAAATCGTCATCATAATCCTGGTAGTCAACTTCTTTGGGAGAAGTAAGAACTGTTTTAGGAGTGTCATAAAGCACAGGCTTAGGTTGCTGTTGCTCGGTCTTAGTGCCTTGGATTTCGCGCAGAAGCTCTTCAAAGGTGATTGGCGGTTTGGCAGTCTCCGTGTTTGCACCTTGCGGAGGACGATAGTTTTCTCCCTCTGGATTGGAGGTGGATGGATTCTTCTTCTTCAACTTTGTGAAGAAGTAGATTAATCCAATGATAATCCAGAAAATGACTTTAAGCTCCATAATCAACAAATGTATCTAAAATACATCAATTTTAAGCATTCATGGAAGTACTTTGGAAGGCGTTTGTTAAGAACCCAAAATCTTCAAAAGCTTCCCAAGGCTTTCTGATTTTTCATTTTATCTTTGCCTCCCTCTAAACAGTAGACGGTTGAATTTTTACAGTAAACTGCGCAGAGATTTTTTTATCGTTTTAAGTCAACCACTAAGAATTCATGCAGTTATCCAAGTTGGAGATTAAAGGCTTTAAGAGCTTTGCCGATAAAGTAGTTATCAATTTTGATGAAGGGATTACCGGCATTGTTGGTCCCAATGGATGCGGCAAATCCAACGTGGTAGATGCTATCCGTTGGGTGTTGGGTGAGCAGAAAACCAGTGCGTTACGATCGGAGAAGATGGAGAATATCATCTTTAATGGTACCAATCAGCGCTCACCTCAGCAAATGGCAGAGGTATCTCTCACCATCAACAACACGAAGAATATTCTTCCCACTGAATATTCTCAGATAACGATTACAAGAAGATTGTACCGGTCAGGTGAAAGTGAATACCTGCTCAATGGAGTTACCTGCCGTCTCAAAGACATTACCAACCTCTTCCTGGATACCGGAGTTGCTTCCAATAGCTATGCGATTATCGAATTGGGCATGGTGGATGATCTTTTGAATGATCGTGATAACTCCAGGAGAATGCTTTTTGAAGAAGCCGCTGGTATTTCCAAGTTTAAGAAACGCAAAAAAGAAACTCTCAAAAAATTAGAAGATACCGATGCTGACCTGGAGCGGGTGGAAGATCTTCTCTTTGAGATTGAGAAGAATATGAAGAGCCTGGAGAAGCAGGCCAAACAAACCGAGACGTATTATAAAGTAAAAGAAGACTATAAAGAGAAAAGCATTTTGCTGGCGAAAGTCGTGGTGAGTAAGCAAACGGAAAAGTCAGGTGTTATCAATAAGCAGGTTGAAGCTGAAAATGACCGTAAGGTAAAATTATCAACTGGCATTGCCGAGCATGAAGCCTTGATTGAAAAGTCAAAAGCAGAATTGATCACCAAAGAAAAAACACTATCCACCCGGCAGAAAACAATCAACGAATACGTAGGCAACATCCGCACCTATGAAAGTGAGAAGCAAATAAAAAATGAAAGGCTACGCTCCCTCAATGATAGGGTCGTCAATCTCAAAGACCAGGTAGATCAGGATAAAAAAAGTAACGAACGGGCACGCTTCTCTATTCAAAGCTTAGAAACAGAGCGCAGTTCGTCTCAGTCTATCTTTAATGATATCACGCTAAAAGTTGAAGCGTTAAAGACAGAATACGAAATTCAAAAGGCCGCTACCTATACGCTTCAAGGAGAATCAGATGCGTTGCGCCAAGTGCATCGCGCCAAGCAGGAAGAATTCTTTCAACTCAACAAGGCCGTTGAGATTGGTGAGATACAGGTTTCTTCCTTTAAGCAGGAAATGGAACGCACGGCCACCGATACGAGTCAGCAAAGTGCTAACCTGGTGGAGTTTGAAAAGAAGTTGGTTGTCCTTCAGGAGGAAATCGGGCAACGAAATACCTACCTCGAAAAATTGAAGCACGAAGAAGACGATGTCATCCAGCGTATTGCTTCGCTTGAAAAAACCATTGATCTCATTCGCGAAGAAATGAATGAGAACAGCCGCAAGCTGGATGCCCGGCAAAACGAATATCAACTCACCAAATCATTGGTCGAAAACCTGGAAGGGTTTCCCGAGGCGATCAAGTTTTTAAAGAAGAATGTGGGTTGGACAAAGAATGCCCCGCTCCTCTCCGATATTCTTTCTACCAGCGAAGATTACCGGGTAGCGATTGAAAATTACCTGGAGCCTTACCTTAATTATTATATCGTTGATCATGAGGCCGAGGCGTATGAAGCTATTAATATTTTGAGTGATGCCAGCAAGGGTAAAGCCAACTTCTTTATCCTGGATGCCTTTGATAAATTCCATCCTGGACCCATTCAAATGTACCCCAATGCTTTCCCGGCCACCCAGATCATTGAGTTTGACCAGAAGTATTCAAAACTGATGTCATTCATTCTGGATAAAGTGTATGTGTATGAAGGCGACACTAAAACAATTCAGACTGAGGATGATAATACATTTATCACCAAGAGTGGAAAAGTAACGCGAAGAAGGTTTAGCCTTTCTGGTGGTTCTGTTGGATTATTCGAAGGAAAAAAAATTGGTCGTGCGAAGAATCTTGAAAAACTTGACAAGGAGATCAAAGAACTCTCCCGCAAAGTAGATGATATCCGCAACAGCTTGCTGGACCGGCAGCGTGAATTGGAAAGGCTTCGCAATAATACCCTCAAGCAGCAAATTGAGGAAGCGCAAAACGCCATCAAAGTTGTCAATGATGATTTCATTTCGGTGCGCACAAAGCAAGAGCAGTTTTCCAGTATGCTCAACAATGCCGGTTTAAGGAGAGAAGACATTCTTGAAAAAATTGACAGCCTGCTCAAAGAACTGGATGAACTCAAGCCAAAGGCGCAGGTCGCTAATCATGAGCTGGAAGAACTAGATGAAAGACTGAAAAGGATTTCTGACGACCTGGGATTACAAAGCGACTTGTTGGGTCAAAAGTCTTCTGCTTTTAATGAACAAAATATTTTCTTCCACCAGCAGGAAAACAGAGTGAAGAGTGTTGACCAGGAGATTCGCTTCAAGCAAGAGTCGATGGATCAGAGTAGTCTTCGCATTGAATTGAATGTAGAGGAATTAAGGAAAAATGAAGACGAGATAAAACTCATTATCGAAACTACGCAGACCAACGATGAGGTATTGATTGGCATGTATGCCGAAAAAGAAGAGATGGAGAAAGGTCTCAGCGAAGCCGAGAAAGAATATTATTCCAGTCGCGGAGAGATTGACCAGTTTGAAAAAGACCTTCGTGAGATTCAGCATCAGCGCCAGAATATCGATACGATATTAATGGAGTTGCAAAACCAGGTGAACGAAAGCAAGCTGCAACTAAACTCCGTCAAAGAAAGATTGTCGGTGGAATTCAATCTGGATCTGGATGCCGTGCTCAGTCAGGCTTCCGCGGAAGAGGCAGGAGACATTGCCAAAGCCGATGAAGAAAAACTTCGTGAACAAGTAGCCCGTTTCCGAGAACGTCTGGATACCATGGGGCCGATCAACCCGATGGCCATGGAAGCCTATACGGAAATCAAACAACGCAATGATTTTATCATCGCACAAAAAGAGGATTTGATCAAAGCAAAAGAATCACTCTTCAGCACGATCAGCGAGATCGAAGGTGTAGCCAGTGCTACCTTCATGGAGGCCTTCACTAAAATCAAAGAACATTTTATCAATGTTTTCCGCTCACTCTTTAATGAGGGTGATGATTGCGATCTGAAATTGGTGGACCCTTCTAAGCCACTGGAGTGCGAGATAGATATCATTGCAAAGCCCAAAGGCAAACGACCACTGACCATCAACCAGCTTTCGGGTGGAGAGAAAACACTGACGGCCACCGCACTCTTATTCTCCATGTACTTGTTGAAACCGGCTCCCTTCTGTATTTTTGATGAGGTGGATGCTCCCTTGGACGATGCCAATATTGACAAGTTCAATACCATCATCCGCAGCTTCAGCAAGGATTCTCAGTTTGTCATTGTTACGCACAACAAGCGCACGATGACCACAACCGATGTAATCTATGGAATTACCATGGTGGAAAAAGGGATTTCGAGAGTTGTTCCGGTGGATTTGAGGGAACTGGCTTAGAAGACATGAGTAGTAAGACGTAAGTAGATAGACATCTTAAGTCTCAAGTCTTGTGTCTACGTCTCATTTGACATTTACGCGACAACTCGCTGCATTTGGTAGAACAGTTCGGCATTAATAGACGTTAGTGATGCTGTATCCTAATTACATTTGTTCAATGAAACATCTCCTCACAACCGTTGCCACAATTACCTTCATCGCTGTCCTTTTCTCATGCTCTGCGCAGAATAAAAAGAAAGGTGCTGATACAAAAATTAGTCTGACACCGCCAGCGAGTAAAGCCGTTGCGGCTTTTGCAGAAGGCTGCTTCTGGTGTGCGGAACATATTTTTGAAGCCGTTGTAGGTATCGACTCAGCCGTTTCAGGCTATGCCGGAGGCAATGTGCCCAACCCTACTTATGAACTGGTGAACACGGAAACTACGGGCCATGCCGAATCTATATTGGTATACTACGATCCTAAAGTGATTACCTATGCGGAATTGCTAAAAGTATTCTTTACGTCACAAGACCCCACCACGCCAGATCGCCAGGGTCCTGACCAGGGAGATTCTTATCGTTCTATTATCTTTTATAAAACACCTGAAGAGAAAACGCTGGCAGAGCAAGCCAGGAAAGATTTTGCGAAATTCTTTAAGAACCCTATCGTATCAGAAATAAAACTATTGAATGAATTTTACAGGGCAGAGGGTTATCATCAGAATTACATTGAACACAATCCTTATAGTCCGTATGTGATGGGAGTATCTATTCCCCGCTACGAATTATTCAAAAAGACTTATAAAGGAAAGTTGAAGTAATATTGGGCATCTCTAAAAATCCAAATTGTTTGTCAGACTGAGCTTGTCGAAGTCGTTATGGAGTACAAAAAAGTACCAAATTGGTTTCGACAGGCTCAACCTGACAAGATTTTTAGAGATGCCCTATAGTAAATCAGGCTTTCACTCCCTCCGCCCAGTTGATGGTGTACCACAGGGCTGCATCGGGCTTTGAGGACCACGTTTCAATGTTACGGATGGCTTCTTCAAAAGATGCCTGACCGATCAGGTTTTCCTTCGTCATCAATTCTTTTGCTCCCTCCAAAATTCCAATCACATTACGTGCATATGCAGAGAAGGTTGGACTTCCCGCAGTATCACCAAAAAATACTGCATTGTTCCTGATCTGCTGAAGTCCGTTTTGTTGTAACAGGCTCACGAGTCTTCTGCCAATGTAGGGATCATTGCCAAGGCGATCGTAAGAGCGGATATATGCTTTCCAGATAATAGAAAATCCGGCAGGCTCCGGATAAAGTTTGAAGAGTTCATGATCATCATCTGCCAATACTACCCTTCCACCTTTCTTTACAGCTTTCGCCATACCGGCCACCACATTCTCCGGTTGCTTTACGTGCTCCAATACAAAACGCGCATAAGCAACATCAAACGACCCCCACTCTCCGGCATTTAACATCAGATTCTCTGCGTTTCCCTGACGAAACTCTACGTTCTTCACCAATGAAACTTCCAGGTTTTGCAGCGCCATTTTCAACTGGTTCTTATCGCGCTCTATGCCCACACACTTGCCTGCCGTTCCTACGTTGGAGGCCATCGCATGGGTGAACTGGCCAAGTCCGCTGCCTACATCAAGAACTGTATTACCTTCCTGAAGGTTGAGCAGATTTATACATCTTGAATTGATAAGTTCATTCAACCTGGCGAGGCGAGCTTGTTCTTCTGGTGCAGAGCCATGGATGTAGTTTGACATTCCACTAAGTTGGAGAAATAAATAGAGTTGGGCAATAGACTGGTGTCTATTATTATTGATGTGGTTCGTGTCTACGAACTACTTAAAAAAATTTCGTTTGGACACAAACCGAGGCATCGGGTTCTGTATCGGAAAGTAGTACACTTCTGCAAATTTATAACCAAAAAAATCAAGTGGAGGCTAAAAAGCTCATCATCGCAGAGAGTGACGATGAAGCTGTCACTTTGTGTTTTCATAATTTGCGAATTACGGATCCATTTTCAAAACTTGCGCCTATTCCCTATTTTTGGAGGTATAGGCGCAACGAAATAGATGTTATGATGCATTATTATGACAAAACGCACCGGGGAGAGAAGCGTTTGTTCTTAAAATTCCCCATTGATAAGTCAATCACCGAAAAGTTAAGGAAAATAGCTGCCTGCAAATGGAGCCAGACGGAAAAGGCATGGCATGTGGAGGCTTCACATGCTGTCTTTGTAAAACTAAAAGAAGCTTTTCCTGAACTGCTGCCTTTGAAGCCAAGTGCCGAAACCAAACTGGTGGATAAAACGAAGCCATCGGCCACATCTGCGAAAGCACAAAAACTTACGGTGAAGGCGGTGCAATATAAAACCGGCAGGTTTCGGGTGATTGCTCATTACCATCCCTTATTGGTATCGCTACTCAAAAGTTTTCCATTTGCCAAGTATGGCAAAGGTGATAAATGGTGGAGCGTGGCCATTGAAGAAAAGCAACACAAGGCACTGGAAGACTTCTGCAAGACGGAAGGAATGGAACTATTATGGGAAGACGAACGGCAAAAAAAAGGGGTAAAACCTAAGCCTCGAGCTTATGAAATACCCAACTACCGCACCTGGCCAGATGTAATGTTGGAAAAGTTGGAGATCATGCGTTACTCTCCCAGCACGATCGAGGTATACAAGCAATCTTTTGAAGAGTTCATCAATTATTATAACACCAAGAAGATTGATGACATCACCGAGCCAGAGATAATTGCCTATACGCGCTACCTGGTGCAAGAGCGGGGCATATCGGCCAGCTCACAAAACCAAGCAATAAACGCCATTAAGTTTTATTACGAAAAAGTAAAAGGCGGGGCGCGCAAGTTCTACCAATTGGAGCGCCCACTGAAGGAAACGAAACTGCCTACGGTGCTATCGGTAGAGGAGGTACAAGCCATGATAAAAAGCACCAAAAACATAAAGCACAAAACGATGATTATGCTTTGCTACTCGGCAGGGCTGCGGTTAGGCGAATTGCTGAGTCTAAAACTCAATGATATAGACAGCGATCGGATGCAGATAAGCATAAAAGGGGCTAAAGGGAAGAAAGACCGCTATACGCTATTGGCTGAAAAAATACTTCCGCTGTTGCGGGATTATTATAAGAAGTACCACCCAAAGGAATATCTATTTGAAGGCGAGGGCGGAGGGCAATATAGTGAGCGTAGCATGCAGACAGTAGTTAAAGAGGCCTTGCAGCGGGCAAATGTAAAGAAGTACGCCACAGTGCACACGCTGCGGCACAGCTTTGCCACGCACCTGCTGGAAAATGGGACAGACTTGCGCTACATTCAAAATCTGCTTGGGCACAGCAGTAGCAAGACAACTGAGATTTACACGCACGTGACCAGCAAAGCCCTTAGCGGGATAAAAAGCCCGCTCGACAGCTTGGATATTTAGCCATGAATGGGTAGAATTGACAATGGAAGCGAAAAAAAATGCATTTGTGGTTGCAGTGGGCGCTGAAAGTCACCAGCACTCGGCTAAAAGCGAAATAAGCGCATCTTTTCCCATAAAAGGCGCAACGAACTTGCGCTTACACTAATGTTGCCAGCAATTGGGTGGCTTCGTGGACAATGACGACAAATAATTAATGAGATGTTGTACGAGTGTAATTTTCCTAGACTCTTAATGATGAAATACTTACCACTTATGGGTGGACTAATCATACTTTTTGGGTTCATCCCACAAGTAATCAGTGACCACCCAGACATGTGGCCGGACATTCTATTGGACATGACGTTTCCCTTACTTATCTCAATTCTATTATTCGGACTTTTCTTCAATGCAAAGGACAAATTAAAGTACGTGGCAATTGGAAAGTCAAAAGTTATAATTAAAAAAGGGGGACAAGAGATTGAATACAATTGGTTAGACGTTGAGATAATTAAATTGAACCGGTTTTTAGGACTTTATAAACTCAAAATAAAAAATGAAGACGAGATTTATTTCACACCATATGGCATGACAACTTGGTTGACAGGTGACGACAGCGACATGGGCGTGATTATAAACAGAATGAAAAGGGAGCTCCAAATCTAATTTATCAACTAGTATGGTTTCTTGACCACCGACAACAGACGGACTTTACATTTACAGACAGACAATTCTTAGACCCATTAACCATTAACGGACGAAACCCAACAGCTGGCAACAAAATGCATGCGCAATGGTGGGGCTCGGTTTAAGGTAAAAGTGTTATCTTTCAAAATACGTTTTTGCAACGTGGACAGTGACGCACAACTTACACCCACCACTGCGCATGCACAAACGTTGCCAGCAATTGGGTGGCTTCGTGGAAAGTGTAGTCAAGACGAATAAAGTATGACAAGATTTAAACCAAGAAATTGGCTAATAGTTTTCACTCCATTATTTCTTGTCATTGGGACATGGACGCTGGTGTGGCTATACCAGGACTTTGCATCAAAGACGAAAAATCAGGTTGAGGCAGTTTATATTTTGACTCCCCTTATTGGGCTTGTATTTATTGGACTCCCAATAGGTATCTTCATATGCCTGAGAACTATTATAAGGGACAAAGGTGTGTGGACAATTAACTATCCTTTCCAAAAAAGAACGGTACGGTTTGACAAAGACGACATCAATGAAGTTGAAATTCTGCAGAGCGTAGGCGGGTTACACGTACCGACACACGAGATCCTAAAGATTAAAACAATTGAAAACAGGAAAATAAATTTTAGTTCTTTAGAGATAAGAAATTACAGGAAACTGAAAGAGCTAATGATAAAGGACTATAAAGGCAAAGTTATAATGAGTGAATATGGAAAACCTAAACCAAGGTTGACAACCGAGAGATAAATTATAATGAGCTAAAACTTGCAGGCCTGTGACAACGACCGCGGACACATTAAGGACGGACAATTAGAGACTAAGTAAGCGCTGACGGACGAAACCCAACAGCTGGCAACAATGTGTATGCGCAATTTAAATTTGATTAATTATTTTTAAAGGTAAATTTAAACTGCGCATACACGAACGTTAGCGGTCAGTTTGCCTCAAAGGTGTTCATTCTATCGGGGCACAGTGCTAAAATTGAATGCTTCTCTCTATCAAAACCACAGTGTAGGCAAACCGAACCGCTAACATTGTGTTTGTTCAATGCCTCGGTATGTGGTTCTTTATTCAGTTCGTGCGCAAAATTTGAAACAACCCCACCGCGCATGAGATTTACACAGCCCTGTAAGTGTGCTATAAAATCGTCAAACGCTTTAATTCTAATTGAGGCCGTGTTACAAATATCGCGGGCTTCCCTGCTAACTGATATTCTTGAAGAATGTAGTCGCTTCCTTTCACGCTCATTTTTAGAAAGGTCACGGTATAACTGAATAAGAGCGTTTGTGTGCGTTATCATTTCCGGTGTAGTTAAACCCATCGCTTCGTTGTTTAAAATTTTGTCTAAGAGTATCTGTATTTAGTTAGTTTCATCGGTTAAGGTCGGCACTAAACAAACACCGAACGTTGGGCGCAATAATTTCCGGGACAATTGTGACTATAAAGGAAGTTGACGATTATAGTCAAAAGATAAAGCAATGACGACCATAAAACCAACACTAACATTTAATTGTCCAGAGAACTGGGACAAAATGAAGATAGGCCTTCTTTCGCGCTATTGCGACAATTGTAAAAGAGACGTTCAAGATTTTACCAAGCTGACAAGAGAAGAGATTCTTCATTTTCTTTTAAAAAACAAAAACAATAAAGTTTGTGGACGAATTTATAAATCACAACTGGACTACCATCATGAAGACATATTACTAACGATTGACTCATACATTCAAAAGAATGAAAAATCAAACCTATCATTTTACCTGCTTGCTATTGGGACAATGACTCTTCTCAGTTGCTCGACAAATGACAATCAAAAAAAGAATGAAAAAATTGACTCGTTAGCATTTGTTATAAACGGACAACAGGGAAGCTTTAAAGAAAATAGCAAACACGAAATCCCCACTTGTAAAATTGATAGCCTCCTTCCAGATGAATTCGAATTAGTCGGTGATATTATGCTTGTAGACTCATTGATTACAGAGAATAATGACCCACAATTTGTAAATGGAGTTAGGATAATAGCAGAAGTAATGCCCGAATTCGTGGGAGGATTTGATAGTCTTTACTCTTACTTTAAAGCAAAATTAAATTATCCAGAATGGGAAAAGAAAGAGAAAATTGAAGGAAACGTATTCGTAACGTTTGTAGTGGACAGCGATGGAGAAATTAAAGACCCGAAAATATTAAAATCAGTTGAGGGTTCTAAAAACTTTGACAACGAGGTACTCCGACTTATTAGAGAGATGCCCACTTGGAAACCTGGACAAGAACGTGGACAAAACGTAGCAGTTCAGTTCACATTACCAATAAGGTTTAGACTATGAAATTACAGCGCCCAACAAAATGTTTATGCAATGTGGGGGTTTGGTGTTAAATTAAAGTTTATGTTTCACAATGTAGTTTGGTCACGGGGGACAGTTCGGAGCAGGTCGGGCTTAACATTCCGCTGCGCTCCATTTTTAAGCCCTCCTATTCCCCACACTGCATAAACACAAACGTTGCCAGCCATAGGGTCAGGACAAATTGGGTTTCAAACAAAATGGCTGACGACTTACTAACAAACATTTCCCACGGGGACAAGTGAACGACTCTCAAGACGTTTGACAAACGACCGACTCAAAACATAGGACTGAGTAAAAGTAATACAGCCGACCCTTCGCTTTTTTAAGAAGATTCTCCTCCGAATGCCCCACGCTTTTGGCACATGCCATTGCCGCGCAAACCCGCCCACATCCAAAGCAATGGCAAGAGCCAAACCCACCCGCCCCAAACCGACAGATTGATATTTTGAAGTCGAAATTTGTGTATTTTGACAATTCGAAACCCCACTTAATCGACATAACCCTAAAATGAAGACGAAGTTTTTTACAAACAGAGAGGATAACAGCCTTTTAAAAAAGTTTGAAGGGGTTTTTACCCACGTGGAGAGTATTAGACATTTCGATGCGCTGGTTGGGTATTTCAGGGCATCAGGCTACTTCAAGGTTCGGGCTTTTCTGGACAAAATTCCGAAAATCAGAATCTTGGTGGGCATAAATGTTGACCAACTGATTAAGAAATATCACGACAAGGGACAATTATTCATCGAGAACCCAAATGAAACGAAAGACAATTTCCTTGAAGAAATAATAAAGAACATTCAGGAAGCCGACTATGATGAAACAACAGAGCAAGGAATCATTCAATTCATTAAAGACTTGATTGACGAAAAGATTGAACTAAGAGCACACCCAAAAAAGAAAATACACGCAAAGGTTTATATTTTCAGACCCGTGCCCTTCAATGAGCATGCTCCCTGCGAAGTAATCACAGGCTCTTCCAATATGTCCGACTCTGGCTTGGGTGCTCACACAGAATCCAATTATGAATTTAATGTAAGCCTCAGAGATTATGAAGATGTAAAGTTTGCGACAGAGGAATTTGAATTCCTTTGGAATGAATCAGTACCAATCCTACATGCAGAAGCCAAGCGAATAAAAGAACAGACCTATCTCAAAGATGACTTCACTCCTTTCGAGTTATACATCAAAATGCTTATCGAATATTTCGGCAAGCGCGTTGACTACGACCCATACAACATAGACTTATTATTACCTGACCGTTTCATGCGGTTGAAGTATCAGTCCGATGCGGCCAATCAGGGCTATGCCATTATGATGAAACACAATGGCTTTATTCTGGCTGATGTTGTGGGCCTGGGTAAAACTATTATCGCTTGCATGGTGATAAAGAAATTTATCTATGAGAACGGAACACACACCAGAATTCTCGTAGTTGTGCCCCCTGCCATTGAACCAAACTGGCGCAGAACTACAGACGACTTTCAAATCAAAAATCATTTTGAGTTCATAACCATTGGAAGCCTTCATAAAGTTCAGAACGAAGAAGATTACTCATATTCCAATGCTGACAAATTTGATTTAATCGTAGTGGATGAATCGCATAAGTTCCGTAATGACTATACAGAAATGTATCAGGCATTGCAGGAGATATGTAAAATGCCACGGTCAAGACCCGCAGAGAACGGAGACACACGCAAAAAAGTAATCCTTATCTCAGCCACACCTTTGAATAACCGTCCGCAGGATATTGAAAACCAACTTTATCTTTTTCAGGACAAGCGCAACAGTACTTTAGAGAACATTAGAAATCTTCAAGACTATTTCAAGCCGCTTAATGAACAATACAAAAAACTGGCAGCCGAGAAAGTTCTAAACCTCAAAAAACTAAAAGCTTTATTTCAGCAGCTTAGAAACGATGTTGTTGAACCATTAGTAATTCGCAGAACACGAACAGACATTGAAAACAATAAAGAATATCTGGACGACTTGACTAATCAAAAAATCATTTTCCCTCGCGTGGGCGACCCAATTTCTGTTTTTTATAACTTAGACAACGAACTTAGTTCTCTGTTCTTTGACACCGTTTCACTCATTACCGGACTTGATGAAGCAGGAAACGAAACAGAAGGCTTAGGTTATTATCGATATCGCGCCATTGAGTTCTTAACAAAAGAAGAAGACAAGAAAATATACGGAAACGTAAAATCAATCTCTGGTCGTTTGAGTGCAATCATGCGAACACTTTTGGTGAAACGCCTGGAAAGTAGCTTTTACGCCTTTGCGCAATCCATTTCAAGATTTCAAAAAGCGATTAACAACATGATTACCATGTTTGAAAAAGACCGCATTTTCATAGCACCAGACCTTGACATTAATAGCTTATTAGAAGAAGGTTATAGCTACGAACAAATCGAAGAAAAGATAAACGCTAAGGGCGGTAACAACCGCGAGTTTACTGCGAGTGCCTTCGAGAAAAAGTTTATTGCTTTGCTAAAAGAAGATAAAGAGAAGATGGACGAGTTGGTGCAACGCTGGAGCGAAGTAACCCGCGACCCCAAACTCGAAGAATTCGCGGAGCAGATTAAAAACGAGTTCTTTAAAGAGAAACAGAACCCATCATCCAAACTGGTAATCTTCTCTGAGTCAAAAGAAACAGCAGAACAACTAAGCAAAAACCTAAAAGCCATTACTGATTACAGAGTTCTCACCATCAGCGCAGAAAATCGCAAAGCAATGGAAACAGTCTTGCGTGAGAATTTCGATGCTAACCTCGAGCCTGAAAAATGGAAGCACGAATACGACATCATTATTACTACTGAGGTATTGGCCGAGGGTATAAACCTGCACCGCAGTAGCGTAATCATTAACTACGATGTGCCTTGGAATGCCACCCGCCTGATGCAACGCATTGGCCGTGTAAATAGAATTGGCTCACAGGCAGAACAAATCTATGTGTACAATTTCTATCCGTCAGCGCATGGCGATGAGCAGATAAATTTGGTAAACAACGCCTTACGCAAACTGCAATCTTTCCACACTGCTTTTGGTGAAGACAACCGCATCTTTTCATTATTGGAAGAAAAAGGCGAAGGCGCTTTGTTCGGTAACAAAATCCAGAAAGAAGAAAGCGAAATACTAAAGTACCTTAATGAACTGCGCGAATTCAAAAAGAAAGACCCCAAACGTTTTAATGAAATAAGTAAAATACCTAACAAAGCGCGTTGTGGTCGTGCCGCTCAATCCGGTAAACAATTAATACTGATGGATGCCGACACCAATGAAATAAACTACCCGCTTCAAGGCACTTCCGTAACCTATCTCAAGAGCGACAACCATCCAGGCATTTTCTGCCTGATAACGCCAGACATGAACATCATTGAAATGAACTTCATGCAAGCCGTTAAAATCTATAAAGCCGATGAAGACGAAAAGCCCGTAACGCTTCATGAGCAGCACCACACCCAAACCCAGAAAGGCCTTGACTATTTTAAATCAGAAAAGAATCAGGAAAACGTCCAAATAATATCGCGCAAGAATTTGAGTCCTGCCGAAAACAAAGCCATAACAAACCTGAACTCTATGCTGAAAATTGCGCCAACCGAGCAAAAGAAAATGGCCTTACAACGTGCGCTCAAACTTATAAACATGGGTACTTATGGTTCAAAGGGTTTGCCTAAATCTGTAAACGATTTCTTTACATCCAATCAAAAACTATTTGCCACCCCCGAGCAGTTTATCAATCAACTCTTTGTGGATGTCTTAGACCGCTACGACCTTTCCGCTAATCTGGACGAACCCGTTAAAGAATCAAAAGCGCATCGCGGTATTGTTAATCCTAAGATTGTTTTAACCCAAAGCTTCTCCTAATACATGGCTGCTAATCGTAACCTACTACAAACGGCTCTGCACAAACCTTACGACCGAATTCTTTTCGCGAAAGAAGTATTGAGCCCCGTCTTTCATTCCGGTTTAGAACTTAGCGCATTGCCCGTGCCTGCCAGTGTGCAGCCCAATAAATCCGAGCAGGCAGTCATTAATAACATTGTCATTTATGGAACTATTACACTCGATGATGGCAGCAAAGTAATCTGTTATGAAATTACTCTCCAGCCTCAGGTGCGTATCGAGCAAAGTAAAGTGGCTATCCAACGTTACGTGCGCAAATTGCTTGTGGCTGGGCAGGTGGCACTGGTAAACTTTATTGCACCACAAAATAAGAATGTTTGGCGCTTAACTTTAGTTGCTAAAGACAGTGAGTTAACGGAAGAGGGAGTTAAAGAAAAAACTACTCACGCCAAACGATACACATATCTCTTAGGCCCTTCGGAAACTTGCAAAACAGCAGCCGAACGTTTTGAAGCGCTTAGCGTTGAAAAGCAAATCAACTTTCAAACGTTGGTGAATGCGTTCTCCGTAGAAAAATTAAGCAAGGTATTTTTTAATGAGTACACGCTGCACTATCAGAAGTTTTGCAATTATTTACAAGAGTCCAATTTCAGAAAATCAGTTTTCAATATTTCTATTCCCAATAAAGCCACTCAGGAAGAAAAAGACAAACTCTGCAAACCTATTCGCGATTTTGTTAAAAAACATTTAGGCAGAATAGTGTTTCTGTACTTCGTGCAGAAAAAAGGTTGGTTGGGCGCAAGTAATACCGACTATAATGACGGGCTGACTGATTTTATTAAAAAGCTTTTCACCCAATCAGGGGGCAATGATTCCTTCTATCCAAGTTGGCTTGCCATTTTGTTTTTTGATACTTTGAATAAAGAAAGAGCCAACGATGACTTTAAAATGCCTGACGGCAAAAAAGTAAAAGTGCCCTTTCTCAATGGTGGTTTATTTGATAAAGAAGAATACGATGAAGCGGTACTAACCATTCCAGCCAAGTTATTTCATAATGCTGATTTTGAAGACACCATTCTCACCGAGAAAAACAGAAATAGTGCACGAGGCTTTTTGGATTTCTTAGACTCGTTCAACTTTACGGTGCATGAAGATAGCCCAGATGACCATACCGTGGCTGTTGACCCCGAAATGCTCGGGCACATCTTTGAAAATCTTTTGGAAGACAATAAAGATAAAGGCGCATTCTATACGCCTAAAGAAATTGTGCACTACATGTGCCAGGAAAGTTTGACTGAATATCTCACTACCCAGCTGAACATTTCAGATGAGAAACTGAAAACAGACTTAGCCTACTTAGTGAAGCGTAAAGAAATTTCAGATGCAGTTAAATCACTGTTGTCAGAAATTGACCAGAAGCTCGATAATGTAAAAATCTGCGACCCAGCTATTGGCTCTGGTGCCTTCCCAATGGGTTTACTGCAAGAAATACAATCCATTAAAGAAGTAATCGCATTTGAAATGCAACAGCCGTGGAAACCGGCTGAAGTAAAAGAAAACATTATTCAAAACAGTATCTATGGTGTGGATATTGAAAAGGGAGCAGTGGACATTGCCCGTTTGCGTTTTTGGTTGAGTTTGGTAGTGGACGAAGAAAAACCAAGGGCACTACCCAACCTTGATTACAAAATTGTGGTGGGCGATAGTTTAGTGAGCAAGTTTGAAGGTGAGATAATTGAAATTGATTGGGATAAAAAAAGTAGTGTAGGTAAAGCCGACTCGTACGTAAAAAATGTGCAACAGTTGCTAAAGGATATTGCCGCAAAGCAAAAGCAGTTCTTTAAACCAGATAATAAAAACAAAAAGAAATTACATGCCGAAATCAGAGATTTAAAACTAGAGCTGCTTATAAACCAACTGTCCTACAACAAAGCAGCTTACGAAAATAAAACACCCGTGCTAGGTGGCTTTGCACCAACCGCTAAAGAAATAAAGCACAACACGGAAAGAGAGCTTATTGTGAACGGTTTCAGCAAAAACATAACAAAGTTGCGGAACCTAAAAGAAAATAAGGAAGAGTCTTTTGAACACTTCGATTGGAAACTGGATTTCCCAGAAGTGCTTAACCCATTGCTGAAAGAAAACGGTGGTTTAAACTCGACAATTGGTTTCGATATAGTTATTGGAAATCCGCCTTACATTAAAGAGTACACAAACAGAGAAGCATTTGACGGATTTAGAGATTCCTCATACTATCAGGGTAAGATGGATATTTGGTATGGCTTTGCTTGTAAAATGATTGATTTATTAAAGCAAGAAGGCGTTGAATGCTTTATCGCCCAAAACAATTGGATAACAAGCGCAGGTGCTTCGCTTTTTAGAGAAAAGGTCACTACTGAAACCGAGATTAAGTTATTTACAGATTTTGGCAATTACAAAGTGTTTGAATCAGCAGGTATTCAAACAATGGTATATGTGCTTAAAAATATTTTGCCAAGAGAAGCTTACGATGTAAAGTACTCGTTGTTGTTGAATGACCAAATAGGTAAAGCGCAACTAAAAGAGTTTCTTACTTTTGAAAACACGAGCGTAAACGCCTCAAAATTTTTGTTTGTTTTAAAGCCAGAAGTTGTAAAGGGAAAGCCTTTTACATTTAATGATGACACTGCTTCTGATGTTCTTGAAAAAATTAAAGGTAGAGCGAATTTTTATCTAACAGAAAAGGAAATTGCTCAAGGTATTGTGCCTAATCCTGATGTTGTAAATTCGAGAAACATTAAGCTCTTGAATAATTCTGAAATTAATGTTGGTGATGGTGTGTTTGTGGTTCCTATTGGCTTTTTCCAAAGCCTTAGTTCAGTCGAAACAAAATATTTAAAAAAAATATTTGAGCCCAAAGAAGTCAATAAGTATTCCTTTGTAAGGGAATTCGAAAAAGAAATTATCTATATAACTAAATTAAATTATAAAAAAGATGCTCCAACACTATTGAGGCATTTGAAAAAATTCAAAGCAATAATGGATGAAAGACGTGAAAACCAAAATGGAAGATTAGATTACTTTCATCTTCATTGGCCAAGAGATGAATCTTTTTTTAAAGAGGGAGAAAAAATTCTTTCAGTAAGGAAGTGCCAAACTCCTACATTTATATATACAAAAGCGCCAGCATATGTAATGATGTCATTTAATATTGTTCGGACAAGACGACTAAATATGAAATATTTAACAGCACTGCTCAATTCCAGACTCATTGCATATTGGCTAAAGCACAAAGGAAAAATGCAAGGCAATAATTATCAAATTGATAAAGAGCCTTTACTTAATATTCCTTTAATTACCCTAGAAGACACAGAAAAATTTGAAACATTGATTGACAATATCTTATCAGCCAAAGAAAGAGATGCTGACACTATAACATTAGAAAAGCAAATAGATGGTCTTGTTTACCAACTATACGAGCTAAGCGATGAGGAAATTAGGATAATTGAAGCTTCTATTTGAATTTCTGAAATTCCTTCTCAGTAATGGTTTCATCAATAAGTTTCGCTTCTTCAAAACTCAGGTTGTATAAATGATATACCCTGATGTCCATTTCATTCTCCATTTCACTTGTATCAGCATTTTCTTTTTTGGTTTGTAAAATACACTCAACTATTTGCGAAAATTTCTCAGTTAAGTCAGTAGATAAATTAGGAATACCGAATGGTTCGATATAATTGGTTTTGAAATAGTAATAATTGTTGTTGTAAGGCGTGCTAGTTTTTTTGATATAGTAGTAAAACAATTTACTATTAAAAATACCGAGATAGGATTTTAAATTTAGTTTTCGTCCTTTTGCGTTCATAATTATATACCCGCCCGCGTCAGTGTAAAAATTTCCATTGTCCAATGTGAACGAAGGCTTATTTTGTAATTGCGGTGTTATTATTTTTTCGTTTTCAAAAATATACTGCTCCCTACTTCTATGTAATGAGAACCAATAGTCAGGATTGGTTTTATACTTTTCTTTTTTGTTTTTTAATTCTTTTTTAAAATTTGATATGTAAGAGTACCCGAGTGGGTAGGTTGATTTTAGTTGCTGCTCCGTATATGGTTTGGTTTTCCCCTTTTTATCGACAAAATGGGGATAGAAAATATAAATGTCTGACTTGCATTGAGTATATCGTTGAATGTTTTCTCCCTTTAATAAGGGCCTTACTATTCCCTTTTCAATTTCTATTTCTTTACCTAGCGCATTTGAATAGCCGTAGAAAATATTTCCCTTTATTTCTCCTTTTAATACTTGTATATCATCTCCCATAGGTATGATACCTTGAAAGGCCCCACCGAAAATTTCTGATACTCTTTTATGTTGATGTATTTTATCAATGATGGGGTTTGAATCATCATCAAGCGAGAAATTGAAATTGAAATCTGAATTATAAATTTTATCAAAGTAAATAAGAGAGCTTAAATTCTTTGATTTGGGAAGTGCAAAACTCAATTTATCTGAAAACTCCTTAAATAAAAAAATACCAGTATAAGTTGTAGCTGTATCAAATATTTGTTCCGTACCAAAATATACTACTTTCTTGATAGCCTTCTTTTCACGCAAAAACTTTCTTAGCCCTTCTCCATATTCGGAAATTAGGAACCTATGTGGATTGATAAATGTAATGCAGCCACCTTTTTTAAGAAGAGTAAATGAATTTTCAATAAAAAGAACGTACAAATCATATTTTCCAGTTGAGGAAACAAATCTATTCTTAAGCCAAATGGTCAGGTCTTTTGGTATACTTTGAACCTTTACATAGGGTGGATTCCCAATTACAATATCAAAACCAATTGTCGAGTTTAAACCACCGTTTTTTTAGGCCAACTCCGTATCACGCTTGCTCTTACCTTAGAGAGAAAAGATATGAATTACGGATACATTCGAGTAAGTACAGACAAGCAAACTACAGCTAATCAAAAATTTGAAATCAAAAATTTCACGAAAGAAAGAAAAATTGATATTCAAGAGTGGATTGAAGAAACAATTAGTGCCACCAAAAAACTGGAGGAACGGAAATTTGGCCAATTATTGAACAGCTTGAAAAAAGGAGATGTACTTATAGTCACCGAGCTTTCACGCTTAGGACGAAATCTGATGCAGATAATGAAAATTTTACACGATTGCATGGAGAAAGATGTAATGGTTTACACCATTAAAGAACGTTATGAGTTAGGTAACAATATCAATTCCAAAGTGCTGGCATTTGCTTTCGGCCTCTCTGCTGAGATAGAGCGCAACCTGATTTCGCAGCGAACCAAGGAAGCATTAGCCCGAAGAAAAGCCGAAGGTGTAATTCTGGGAAGACCCAAAGGAAGAAAGTCAACGTACACAAAACTCACAGGCAGGGAGAGGGAGATTAGACAATACCTTGACAAAAAAGTATCCCACAGTGCCATTGGCAGAATAATGGGTGTGCATAGATTTACAGTTTCAACATTTGTGAAATCCATTAATTTTACCAAAGTATATGGCGTAACTTACCCCATCCGTAAAGTATAATTAAGCAACAGTGAGCGACATAAAATTATTTGAATCCCAGAAAGTACGAACCCATTGGGATGAGAAAACCGAGCAGTGGTTCTTTTCAGTGATTGATGTAATTGAAGCCTTAACCGATAGCACGAACCCACGCGACTATTGGTTTAAGATGAAAAACAGAGTAAAAACCGAGGACGGACTTGAACTGTCGACAATTTGTCGACAGTTGAAAATGAAGGCTACTGATGGTAAAATGAGAGAAACTGATGCTGCCAACGTTCCTACACTGCTTCGGATAATTCAGTCAATTCCTTCACCCAAGGCAGAACCCTTCAAACAATGGTTAGCCCAAGTAGGATATGAACGAATTGAAGAAACCGAAGACCCCGAACTGAGTTTCGACAGAGCAATGGAAACGTATCTGGCAAAGGGTTACACCAAGTCATGGATAAACCAACGGCTTAAAAGCATTGAAGTTCGTAAAGAGCTTACTGATGAATGGGAAAAACGAGGAGTACAAAAAGGAATGGACTTTGCCATACTCACAGACATAATTACCAAAGCTTGGAGCGGTAAGTCTGTAAAACAATACAAGAAACATAAGGACCTAAAGAAAGAAAACCTTCGCGACCACATGACCAACTTGGAATTGGTCTTGAACATGCTGGCAGAGGCGACTACTTCTGAGATTTCAAAAAAGAAGAAACCAATCACACTGGATGAAAGTAAAGTAATTGCCAAGCAAGGTGGAGCTGTTGCCGGAAATGCACGAAAAGAGATTGAAGTAAGAACTGGAGACAAGGTTGTGAGTAAGTTAAACGCCAAGCAAATCGTTGAAGGCAAACCGAAAAAGAAACTGAAATAAATTTTTTTAAACTATTATTGCGAGCCCTGTTTCAGGGCTTTTTTGTTTTTACAGCTTCATGATTCAAAGAAAAACGTACGACACAAGGGTAAAATACCTTGTGATGAAAGGATTGTTGCCCGATTTGTATCGAAGACAAATTCACAAGAGTTTGATTAGCAAATGGAGAAAGGAGTCGCCCGACAAATACACGGGTTACGAACTCAACGACAACATTGAGGAGCTTTATGAACTGATGAAGAAAATCGCGGAAGACCAAAGGTTATTGAGAACTATCAAAGCATTTTACAGGGTTAACAAAACCTTGAAGGATATTATCGGAGCTGGAAGTGATTACATCAAGAAAATCAAAGAGTTCAAGCATCAAATTGTTGACACCATTCAACGAAACAAGAAAACTATCGGAATAAAGCGGGGGATTAAACTTTTCGGAATCAGCCAAAGCACGTTCAGAATTTGGGCAATGGAGTCGTATTTCCGTTGCGGACAATCACTTGCCAAACTTTGCAGTTCAGCTTATCCACAACAATTAACAGTGAAGGAAGTCCACAAGATGCACCGAGTACTTTCGAGTCCGGAATACATTCATTGGCCAATTATTTCAGTAGCGTATCATGGAATGAGAGAAGGGATTTTGAAAGCTCACCCGAATACATGGTACAAGTACGCCCGACTAATGAAACTGAAAAGAAAGAAATTCAGAAAGCCAAAGAAAGACTATGATGACGGCCTTCGAGCCGCAGCACCAGATGAGAAATGGCACGCGGACATAACAGAATTAAAAACGGCAGACGGAAAAACTTCCTACATCTATCTGGTCATGGACAACTTTTCGCGTTACATCACATCGTGGCGCGTGGCGGACAAGGTGTGCGCTAAAGTGAGAATTGAAACATTTGAGGAAACCATCATTAACGCAGGGATAGAAGAAAATCAAAAAGGAAAGGAAAAAACCGAATTGATTGTTGATGGAGGAACAGAGAACAATAACAAAGCCGTGACGACCCTTCTCCAAAAGTACCCCGTGGACAAATTGGTAGCTATGAAGGACATCTTGAAGTCAAACTCAATGATTGAATCCTTGAACAAAATAATCAAATACGACTATCTCTACCCGAGAACCATTCACGACCAAGAAGATCTCATAAAAATTCTGAGAAAAATTGTGG
>JANMYO010000074.1:0-63883 GCA_031382175.1 Bacteroidia bacterium
CCTAACAGGTTGCACCTCTGCAGAGCCTGCTTACGCTTTGTGGCACGAACAAAGAAATGTATTTCAACTACTGAAAACAAAAACTATTTTTGTCCCTATTCTAAACCCCCAACTGTAAACCTATTCCAGGACGAGACAGAGTAGTTAGTCCGTTAGAAAACTCTGTATTATCTCTTTTACACTTTCTTGTCGCTCTGGATATTTTTTGCATCTCCACACTTCATTGAGAACTTGTCCGCTGAGATGAGGTATTGCAATAACTTTTTGACCGTTCATTTCTCCCTTAAATACATAGCCGTCCCAATTTGTTATTTGCTTTCTTCTTGAAAAGTTAACATTCAACTCTCTTTCAAAAAACTCTCTCGCTTTCGTTCCATGAAGCACTATAAATTTAGGGTCAACAAGTCTTATTTCGTCAACAAGGAAGTTTTTGGCAATTGTCGTCCTGAACTTTTGCCAATCTCTTTCTGAAATTGCGAGTCTTTCACATATAACCTTGACCTGAGAACAGTTAGTCGGTACAAGGTGGCATAAGTCTGATATGTAACACTTTTGTAGAAACGCGATAGCACTATCGTCATTTACTTCTTTAACAAAATTCTTTGTCAGGTAGTACCAAATGTCTGATTTGTCACCGTAGTAACTTAGAGCCGTTTGCCTTACATCTTTTCCCTTTTGATTTCCGAAGCCGTATATTAATTGATATTGATTTCTTAAATGAGGCTCTGCACCAATAATAAAGTATTCCTTGTTACTGTCAAATTTCCCAATCCAACTTGAAAAATCCATTCCCCAATTCACGTCAGCTCTAAGAAAAGTGTCTGGAACAATTCTTACTCCCTTGTCGTCCACGAGCCTTTTAAGGTGTTTTTTAATCTCTAATTGTCCGGTTAGTCCGTCTTTATTTAAGTTATCCCTAATTACTTCATTCTCCGTTGTCAGAAATTTACCTGTCACATATTCTCCGTACTTCTTTGTCAAAAATTGTTTTATCATAAAATCAATTTAAAAATATGGAGACTCTTGGCTCTTTTGCTTGTTTTGGTGTCGCGCGGGAATGAGCGGCAAGCAAAAGTGCCAATGTTCGAAGCACAGTCACTGTCCGCGGCATTGTGTATAACATCTGAATATATGCACCCTAAGGTGTATTCACCTCATGAAATCCCTCTGTATTATCCGTCCAACTCATCGGGTATTTTGAATCAATAAATTCAAGGGCATCGGTAGTTGGGAATAAAGGACGGAAGGTGTCTATCATTACCGCCAATTCATGAGTCTCTTTTGCGCCAATACTTTTTTCTACCGTGCCGGGGTGCGGGCCATGCGGCAAGCCTCCTGGGTGCAGTGTAAAGGAGCCACGCTCAATTCCCCTTCGACTCATAAAATTCCCTTCTGCATAATAAAGAACTTCATCACTGTCAATATTGCTGTGGTTGTACGGTGCCGGTATCGATAATGGATGATAATCGAACAAACGTGGCACAAAAGAACAAATCACAAAATTGTGCGCCTGAAAAGTTTGATGCACAGGAGGTGGCTGATGGATTCTTCCCGTAATGGGTTCAAACTCATGAATAGAAAATGCATAAGGCCACAAGAAGCCATCCCAACCCACTAAGTCCAGCGGACTATAATCGTATATATACTGGTGGAGATAACCCTGTTTTTTAATCTTCAGTAAGAATTCACCTTTGCTGGTATCGGTGATCAACTCATGCGGTGGACGGATATCACGCTCACAATAAGGAGAGTGTTCACCCAATTGACCTAATTCATTGCGATAGCGCTTCACGGTTTCAACTGGTGATGATGCTTCAACGATTAACAGTCGCAATGGCCCTTCTTCAAATTCAAGTTTGTAAATGACCGTTCGGGGAATAACCACATAGTCCCCTTGTTTCAACTCAAGTTTACCAAACTGTGAGATCAACGCTCCTTTGCCATCGTGGATGAACAAGACTTCATCGCCTTCTGCATTCTTGTAGAAGTAGTCCATCTTTCGTTGCTTCGGTGAGCAGATGGAAATGGAACAATCGCTGTTCATCAGCAATACTTTTCGTGCGCTTAAATAATCATCGCCTGTCGTTGTTACTTTGGAGGTATTGAGATGCGTTTGCCGCAAGGCGTAATCCTGAATAATGGAAGGTCCGTATTTGATAGGATCTTTTAAAGCTTTGATTCGGGTGGGCGCATTGATATGATACAGGTTGGAATAGATTCCGGAAAAGCCCTCAGAACTAACCAGTTCTTCTTTGTACAGACTTCCATCAGGTTGACGAAATTGAGTGTGGCGTTTGGGCGGAATTTTTCCAAGGCGGTGATAGTACATATTTTGGCACTTTTTGTTGAGAAGTAAAGTTATAAAACTTACAGGTCATTTGTGGACGAATGGCTATCTTTGTAATCGTTTGAACAGGCAGAAAACTTAATTTTTATGGTAGAGACAATTACATCAAGCCACGAGGCAATTTCACTGGAAGAAAAATTCGGAGCGCACAATTATCACCCACTCGAGGTAGTATTGAGTAAAGGAGAAGGTGTGTATTTGTGGGATGTGGAGGGCAAACGCTATTATGATTTTCTTTCTGCCTATAGTGCCGTCAATCAGGGGCATTGCCATCCCCGAATAATTAATGCGCTAATCCATCAGGCAAAGGAATTAACACTTACCTCACGAGCATTTTATAACGATAAACTTGGCATCGCTGAAAAATATGTTTGTGAATTGTTTGGCTATGATAAGGCACTTTTCATGAACAGTGGTGCAGAAGCCAATGAGACGGCCATCAAACTTGCCCGTAAGTGGGGTTATACCCAAAAGGAAATTCCTGATAACAAAGCGGTTATCGTAGCAGTGAAACATAATTTTCATGGTAGAACGACCACGATCATTTCTGCTTCTACCGATCCCTCTTCTCAAAAGGGATTTGGTCCGTTTATGCCGGGCTTTGAGATCGTTGACTATGATAATGTTGCAGCATTGGAAAAAGCACTTGCTAATCCAAATGTATGCGGTTTGTGGATTGAGCCTATTCAGGGAGAAGCAGGTGTATATGTTCCTGCTGAGGGTTATCTGAAGTCAGCAGAAAAACTTTGCCGCCAGCATAACGTGCTGTTGATGATGGATGAAATCCAAACCGGCATTGCCCGCACAGGGAAGATGCTCGCCTCTGACTATGAAGATGTGCGACCTGACGTATTGATTTTAGGCAAGGCTCTTTCCGGAGGAGTTTTACCTATCTCTCTCGTACTTGCTGATGATGAAATTATGCTGGTGATTAAGCCGGGAGAACATGGTTCTACTTTTGGAGGAAATCCCCTGGCAGCCGTAGTTGTTATGGAATCTCTTCAGGTAATAAAAGACGAAAAGTTGGCAGAGAACGCTTATACGCTGGGAATCATTTTCCGCGAGCGAATGACTGCACTGATGAAGAAAACGAAACTTGTTTCCTTAGTGAGAGGCAAAGGATTGTTAAACGCCATTGTTATCAATGATACACCTCAAAGTGAAACCGCGTGGAATATCTGTTTGAAGTTTGCTGAAAATGGACTTTTGGCAAAACCAACTCATGGCAACATCATTCGTTTGGCACCTCCACTGGTGATCACCGAAGATCAGCTCCACGAATGTTGTGACATCATCGAGAAGTCTGTTCTTGCATTCGATAAATAAGTTATCCTTTTGCTATCGCGAGCATCAGGGCAGGATGTGCGAGCGCGAAGAGATCCCCAAAACAGATTCTTAGGCGTCATGATACCTGCGAGGTGTCTGACGCCTTATTCTTCCAAATCCCTTAACTCAAAATCCTTACCCTTCCCATACTTTATCAGGTCTTTGAGTAAGTACCGCTCCATAGTATAGAGGTCTTTGACCTTAAAATCTCCGTTAACCATAATATACTCAATTACAAAATCGTGGTGCTCTCCGTGATTGACCAGCCGATATTTTTTGCCGTTGCGCAGCACATCAAAAGAAAGTCCTGCCATTACAGTTCCTCCTCTCGTTCGAGCATGAGGATGGAAGCTTGAGGAACAATGAAATATTTTTCCCCCTCGTACATTACTTCGATTGCACCCTTTTGAAGGAAGATAGCGAGGTCGCCTTCCTGAGCCTGCAGCGGTAAATATTTGATTTGATCTTCTTTGCCTTTCCACAGATCGTCTTCATCGGCAGGCATAGGGAGTGGATAGCCAGGGCCGACTTTGATCACAAACCCGCTTTGGATTCTTTCTTTTTCCTGAACGCCCGGAGGGAGATACAGTCCGCTGGCTGTTTTATCCGTTTGTCTCGCGGGGCGGATCAAAACACGATCCCCTACAACAATTAGTTTTTTTAATTTGTTATCAGCAGTAATATTCATTTACAAAATAGTTAAAACAACTCCGGCTGGTCTTCTGAGCGAGACAATAGTTTTTGATCAATAGTTTTATTTGCTTTTGCTCCTAACTTTTTTAATTCCTCCACTTTGCGAACTAAGTTTCCACTGCCCACAGAGAGTTTGTTCATTGATTTTACATACGTTTCTTTTGTCAGATCTAATTGCCGGCCAAGGTTGGTGAGATCATCGGTGAGGCCAACAAATTTATCATACAAGTCACCGGCCTTATTGGCGATTTCGATTACGTTTCGGTTTTGATATTCTTGCTTCCAAACATTCTTTATGAGTTGCAAAGAAGGAATCAATAACGTTGGACTAACAAAAACAATTCTTTTTTCCAATGCCTCTTCATATAAACGTTTTTCGCTTTGAATGGCTAAAATATAGGCAGGTTCGATGGGAATAAACATAATCACGAAATCCAAACCCTGATCAGAAATAGTCTGATAGTTCTTTTCGCTTAACCCTTTCATGTGCTGGCGTATGGAGAGTAAGTGTGCCTTCAACGCAATTTTCTTTTCTTCTTCCGTTGTGCTGTTGACGTAATTATTGTAGGCTGTCAGACTAACCTTGGAGTCAATGATCACATGGCGGTTTTCTGGCAACCGGATAATGACATCCGGGCGAAGTCTTCCTTCTGCTGTCGTGAACGATTCCTGAACCGTGTATTCACGATCTTTCTCTAATCCGGACTTTTCCAGAATACTTTCCAGAATAAATTCACCCCAGGCGCCCTGCGCTTGCGAGTCGCCTTTCAAAGCACGCGTTAAATTTTCTGCTTCATGGGTCATTTGAATGTTTAGCCGTTGAAGATTTTCCAATTGCTCACGCAAGGCAGAGTTTCTTGTGATCGTGTCGCGATGAGTTTCCTCTACGCGCTTTTCAAATTCTACAATCTTCTCACCCAATGGCTTTAACAAATCAAAAATATTGGACTTGTTCTGATCGGTAAATTTTTTACTTTTTTCCTCGAAAATATCGTTAGCCAGATTTTTGAACTGGGAAGTGAAGCGTTCTTGTAGCTCTACCATTTCTGATTTTCGTTCGTCAAATTTTTCTTCCAGGTTTCTAAAATCAGCTTCCGTGGAGGCCAGACTATTAGCGAGGTCTAATACTTTTTTGCGCTCTGAATCAATCTCTTGTTTGAGTTCGGAAATCTGAAGTAGTAAGGTTTTATTTTTTTCTTGCTCTACTATAACAAGCGAAGAGGAGACCAAGAACTTTGAGCGCGCCATCAGCCAGCCAATAACCACTCCGAGCACAGTACCACTCGCCAAATAAATCATTTCCATTGGTGGTAAAGTTACGGAAAATTATCTGCGGCCAATTTCGAAAAATACCTTTTGGACGAAAGTCCATTAAATGAAAATCAATTGACACGGGCTTAAGCCTGTGTCAACATATCAAATTTTTCTTCGGTTGATCTCCGGTATACGATCGAACATTTTAATGGCCTGTTGAAGAATTTCGTTCGTTTCATTAAAGATAGGATAGAACCCGTTATTGCTCCAGAGCTTACGGGCAATTTGTGCTTTTACGTGAACCTGAAATACTTTTTTGTTCTTCGCCAGATCCTTGTAATCCGGCTGAACTTTATTTTGCTTTCCAATGGCGACTAAATCATTAAGCATGACATCGGTTACTATAAAATTTTCATAGAACTTTTCGTAACCTGCTTTTTCCAATTCAGATCGGTGATCGCCTACGTAGTTAAATATGTATTCCGGCAAGGAGTTGGTATTGTAAAGTTCGTTCAGATAACGACTGTTCAGCACAGTGTCCAAAGGCACAAAGTAATCGGGCATGATGCCTCCGCCTCCATACACCGTGCGGCCATTGGCAGTTTTAAATTTTAGTGAATCATTAAACTTTACGCTGTCAGCTGTAAAAAATTCACCATGCTTATAGCGCTTAACAATATCTCTGGCGTACTCCTGCTCATCGGTGTAAGGCTTTTGTATAGATCTTCCACTGGGTGTATAGTATCTCGAAATAGTTAAGCGAAGTTCTGAGCCATCGGTGAGATCAAACGGAGACTGCACTAACCCTTTACCAAAAGATCTTCTTCCGATGATTAACCCCCGGTCATTATCCTGAAGCGCACCGGCAAGGATCTCAGAGGCGGAAGCGCTTCCTTCGTTGACCAACACAATTAAATCTCCCTGTTCAAACTGACCCTTGCTTGTCGAAAGTGCATCTGAATTATATTTGGTGTCTTTGCCTTTGGTAAAAACGATTTTTTCATCAGCAGGTAAGAATTCATCAGCCAGATCAATGGCCTGATTCATGTAGCCTCCCGGATTCCCCTGAAGGTCCAGTACTAATTTCTTCATGCCATCCTTCTTTAGCTTCGTGAGCGCTTCCTGAAATTCGTCAAACGTAGTTTGTGCAAACCGGCTCACCTTGATATAGCCAATCTCGTGATCGATCATGTAAGCGGCATCCACCGAATATTGTGGAATCTTATCACGAATGATGGTGAAGGTTAGGGGATTCTTTACATTCTTTCGCAGTACTTCAATTTTTACTTCTGTCCCCTTCGGTCCTTTGAGGTGTTTCATAACATCCGCATTGGAAAGTTTGATGCCGGCTATAACAGCAGTATCTACTTTAATGATTTTATCTCCTGACCTTAAGCCTACCGCCTCGGAGGGTCCTCCGCTCAGGGGAGCCACCACGACAAGTGTGTCATGAAAAATATTAAACTCAATACCAATGCCTTCATAGTTGCCACGCAGATCTTCGTTAGCCTCTTCACGGTCTGCGGCAGAAATGTAAGCCGAGTGCGGATCGAGTTTGGCGAGCATATGCTGAATGGCATCATCTACTAAGCCATCGGTCTTTGTTTCATCTACGTATTCATTTTTCACCAGGCTGAGTACTTCTCGGAGTTTCTGAATATCAGCGCCCACTTCTCCAGATGCCGATTTTCCTCCAAAGCTGGCCCCGACCAAAACCCCGGCTGCTAATCCGATGCACAATACAATAGGAAGACTAATCTGAAATTTGGTGTTATTCGGTTCGCTCATTTCTTTCGGGTAATAATATAAGGCTCTAACGCTTTTTCGGGCCTTAAAGTTAGTTTCAATTTTGATCTTAAAACAATAGTGTAGGCGAGGCTTGCCCGAAAGTAGACGCACCCCAGCAATTGGCTATTGCAGATTGATTTTTATCTTTACAGACTTTACATGGGGCAAACAGGGCTGAAATATAGAAGAATCGGGGAACTGGTGGACCAGAATAACATTCGCGCCTATGTGCTTTATTATTTTGGCATTAAGTTTTACGAATATTCAGGGCATACGCTGGAGCAGGTTTGTAAGGAAAAAGATTTGCAAGTTGATCAGCTGGTCAAAGAACTTGAATCACCGACCGAGAATTTTAAAGAAGCTGATCTTCCCCTGATTTCCTATCCGATTGATCTTATCATCGAATACCTGAAGCACGCTCACTTTTTATTTGTTAAACACAAGTTGCCTTACATCACGAAACTGGTGGAGAGCTTTAAAGCCAACCATAAGAATTATGACCTGGTAGAGAAAGATTTAAAAGTAGTGCTCCCACTTTTTGTAGAAGATTTTATTCATCATATCTACGAAGAGGAGGATACGCTGTTCACCTACATCCGTTTACTGGACAATGCTTCCCGCGGACGGTATAATCCGTCAGAGCTTTTTTATAAGATGGAGCGCAATTCGCTGCAGCGTTTTGCTATGGAACATGAAGCGCATGATGATGAGATGGAGGGAATCCGGAAAATCACCAACCACTATTACCTCACCACCGATGCCCCGCTTCATGTGAAGGTGATTTATACGGAATTAATGCAGTTTGAAAAAAACCTACAGACGCACGCCCGCATTGAAAACGAAATACTTTTTCCCAAAGCCCTTGCATTGGAGAACAAAGTAAAAAAATCGTTTTTGGAAAAAGTGAAATTCAACTAGGAATTAAATCTCTAAAAGAGTAAGGTAGTCCATGGGAAGAATCCTCGCCATTGATTATGGGTTGAAGCGAACGGGCTTAGCCGTAACTGATCCGTTGCGGATTATTGCAACAGGTTTAGAGACGGTAGAAACAGCTCGCCTTATCAATTTTCTGACAAGTTACTTTCAAAAAGAACAGGTGGATGAGGTAGTCATTGGAATGCCCAAACGCCTGAATAATCAGGATTCTGAAACTGCCCCACAGGTAAGGAAATTTGTAGATCAATTTAAGACTACATTTTCAACGAAGCCGATTTTTTTGGCGGATGAGCGGTTTACCAGTGCTCTGGCGCACCGGGCCATGATCGATGGAGGAATGAAGAAGAAAGATCGCCAGGTAAAAGGGAATGTAGATAAGATCAGCGCAACTCTTATTTTGCAATCCTATCTGGAAACGAGGAGATAAATCTCCTTTTTCTAAATCGTAATTCGTGCCTAACTTTGTACCTCAACGATCCAAGATGGTTTATCCGATTATTATGTATGGCGATCCGGTGCTTAGAAAGAAAGCATTGGATATAGACAGAAGTTTTGACGTCAAGACACTCATTCAGGATATGTTCGAGACAATGCATGGGGCGAAAGGCATTGGCCTGGCCGCACCTCAGATTGGCAAAAGTATTAGACTGTTTGTGGTCGATGGAACAACGATTGAAGACGAGCCTGAATTAGAAGGTTTTAAGAAAGCATTCATTAATCCTCAGCTACTGGAAGAGAATGGAGAGGAATGGAATTTTGAAGAAGGCTGTCTGAGTATCCCCAATATCAGGGAAGATATATTCAGAAAAGAGAAAATCAGAATCCGTTATGTAGATGAAAACTGGATGCTGCATGAAGAAGAATACGATGGAATGAAGGCCCGCATCATTCAACATGAGTACGACCACATTGAGGGTAAATTATTTATAGATTATCTCACCCCTTTAAAAAAGAGAATGCTCAAGGGAAAGCTCAATAACATTAGTAAAGGAGAAGTGGATACAGAGTACCGTATTTTAGCTCCTTTAAAAAAATAGTTTCAATTTGAAATTAGTATCTCGCCTCCCTGAAGTTGGTACCTCCATTTTTTCGGTGATGTCAAAGCTGGCGCTGGAGCATAAGGCCATCAATCTTTCACAAGGCTTCCCGGATTTTCCCGTCTCAGATAAGTTGATTGAGTTGATTCATCGGAACATGCGAGAAGGTCATAATCAATATGCGCCCAGCCCGGGAGTTCCGGTTCTCCGAAAAATTATTGCAGAAGTAATTTCAACAACCTATAAAAGACCTGTCAATCCGGAAACAGAAATAACAATAACCGATGGAGGAACTGAGGCGCTCTTCTCCGTCATTGCTGCGCTGGTGAGTCAGGGCGATGAAGTTATTGTCTTTGATCCGGCCTATGATTCCTATGATCCTGCCATTCGCTTAAATGGTGGAATACCAGTTCATATCAATTTAAGCCCTCCTACGTTTGCTATTGACTGGGAAGAGGTGAGGCTTAAAATTACCTCACGGACCAGAATGATCATGGTCAATACGCCCCACAATCCAAGTGGTGCTGTGTTGAGTGAAACTGATTTGAAGACCCTTGAAAAGATTGCGTTAAACCATGGAATCATTGTGCTAAGTGATGAGGTATATGAGCGTATCATCTTTGAAGACATTACTCATCAGAGCGTATTGAAATATCCTGCATTGGCATCACAGAGTGTAGCAGTATTTTCGTTTGGTAAGACGTTTCATGCCACGGGCTGGAAAATTGGCTATGCGGTGGCAGCCGAACCGCTGACCAAAGAAATTTGCAAGGCCCATCAGTTTATCACCTTTAGCGTTAACACACCTATCCAACTGGCGTTGGCGGAATACATGACCGAGCCGGAGAACTACACCCAGCTGGGGAAATTTTATCAGCAGAAACGCGATTTCTTTTTGAACCAGATCAAGGGCTCATCCTTTGAACCTCTTCCTTGTTTCGGTAGCTACTTTCAGTTGTTATCGTACAAGAAAATATCGGATAAACCGGACATGGAAATGGCAGAATGGCTTACCAAAGAGCATAAACTGGCCAGTATTCCTGTATCTCCATTTTACAACGATAAAACTGATCATAAGCTGCTTCGTTTTTGTTTTGCCAAAAAAGAAGAGACCTTGGAGAAGGCCGGACAACTATTAAAAAGGCTTTAACTACAATTTGTTAAGAAACCCCTCCTTTATTCCGCTTTTGATTGTTTTCTTTGCGGAACGTTTTCAATTACTATGCAGGACTTAAAAATCACGATCATTCAGTCAGATCTTCATTGGGAGGATATTGGGGCCAATTTGGCCATGTTTGAAGAAAAAATCTGGCAAATAGGGCAACAAACTGATGTGATCGTATTGCCGGAAATGTTCACCACAGGATTTACCATGAAAGCCAATAAACTGGCTGAAATGATGAATATGCGCACCTTCAAATGGATGAAGCAGATGGCAGATCAGACAGGGGCGTTGATCTTAGGAAGCTTTATTGCCAATGTGCATGATCGCTTTTACAATCGCCTCTTGTGGATGGAGCCGGAAGGCAACTTCAAGACGTACGATAAACGACACCTTTTTCGCATGGCAGAGGAAAACCATATTTATACTCCAGGCGAAAGTTTACTGATTGGACATTGGAAGGGCTGGAGAATATGTCCATTAGTTTGCTATGACCTTCGCTTCCCGGTGTGGAGCCGTAACCGATGGAATCCATCATTAAAAAAAGCTTCTTACGATTTGCTGTTGTATGTTGCGAACTGGCCAAAAGTAAGGATTAATGCGTGGGAGACTTTATTAAGAGCAAGAGCGATTGAAAATCTTAGCTATGTAGTGGGTGTCAATCGCGTGGGCAACGATGGCAACAATGTTGAATACAACGGACAATCTTCAATTATTAGTCCTAAAGGAGATACCATCTTCTCAGTAGAGGGAATTGAGGCTATTCGCACTACTACAATTAGTGCAAACTCTCTTCAAGCTTACCGCGATAGGTTCCCTGCGTTCATGGACGCAGATGATTTTTCGATTGAGTTTGAACAAGTACCTGAAGAAGACTATTGAGATGACTTTTGTGTTTCTTTCATGACCTCGTCTCCTCACCCTTAATTACAGTAAATAAAAAAAGTTTTCAATGCAATCCAGAAAAATCGCAAGGGCCCTTATCTCCGTATTTTATAAAGATAATCTGGAGCCAATCATAAAAACTCTTGCCGCCCAAGGGGTGGAGTTTGTGAGCACAGGAGGCACACAGGACTTTATTGAAAAATTAGGTTTCAAAGTTACTCCTGTAGAGCAGCTCACGGGCTATCCATCTATTTTTGGAGGAAGGGTAAAAACCTTGCACCCTTCTATTTTTGGAGGTATTCTGTTTCGCAGAGACGATCAAAATGACATTGAACAAGCCAAGCAGTTTAACATTGCACCGATTGACCTTGTCATTGTAGACCTTTATCCTTTTGAGGAAACTGTAAAGAAGGGAGGCAATGAAGAAGAGATCATTGAGAAAATTGACATCGGAGGAATTTCATTAATACGTGGAGCCGCAAAAAATTTCATAGACGTATTAGTTGTTTCTTCTCGCGACCAATACACCGAGCTACTTGCTCTTTTGGAGAAAGGAAATGGGACATCCACCTTAGCCGAACGGAAACGGTTTGCGGCACTCGCTTTTGACGTTACCTCTCATTATGATTCTGCCATCTTCTCTTACTTCAACCAGGAGCAGCACATTCCAAGTTTGAAGGCAAGCTTCCAAAAGGGAGAGATACTTCGTTATGGAGAGAACCCTCATCAGCAAGGTATCTACTATGGAGATCTTCATTCGATCTTCGATCAATTAAATGGGAAAGAGCTTTCTTACAATAATCTCGTGGATGTAGACGCGGCTGTCAACCTCGTGAGCGAATTCAAGGGAGAAACCGCATTTGTGATCATTAAGCATACAAATGCCTGCGGTGTGGCCACTGCTGCATCTGTCAAGGAGGCCTATCTTAAAGCATTTCAGGCTGATACTATCTCGGCTTTTGGAGGTGTTTTGGCCACCAATCACTTAATTGATCAGGCAGCGGCAGAAGAAATCAATAAACTTTTTTTCGAAATCCTTATTGCTCCGGATTATTCCAAGGAAGCTATGGATCTTTTGAAATCCAGGAAAAACAGGATTCTCCTTAAGCAAAAAAGTGAGATCAACTCAAAGAAGCAATTCAAAACTCTGCTCAACGGGGTCATCGAGCAAGATCAGGATCGCAAGACCGATAGCAATGAGGATTTGAAAGTAATGACTAAAAGGGCTCCTTCTGCGGGAGAGATCAATGCACTATTATTTGCAAGTAAAATAGCCAAGCACACCAAGTCAAATACCATTGTTTTAGCAGTAGAAGGGCAATTATTGGCAAGTGGAGTTGGTCAAACTTCCCGCGTTGATTCCTTGAAGCAAGCCATCGAAAAAGCCAGGAATTTTGGATTTGATTTAAAAGGTGCGACCATGGCCTCTGATGCATTCTTCCCCTTCCCAGACTGTGTAGAAATTGCATACCAGCAAGGAATTCAGGCCGTGATTCAGCCGGGAGGATCCATTAAAGATCAGGACTCTATTGACTTTTGCGATAAACATGGCGTGGCTATGGTGTTCACAGGATTCAGGCACTTCAAGCATTGATTACTCCGACATTGATCATTCGTGTAAGTTTTTCGTTTGGCTGCGCATAAAATTCACGGCAATATTTATGTAATTTTAGCGCTTTAATTAATTCAACTTAGAGGAGGACTAACTTAATGGGACTTTTTGATTTCTTCACCAGTGATATTGCCATAGATCTCGGTACAGCAAACACACTCATCATTCATAAGGATAAGATTGTAGTGGACGAGCCCTCCATCATCGCCATCGATAAAAACACGAATAAAGTGTTGGCTATCGGTCGCGAAGCTATGCAAATGCATGAGAAGACCCACGACAACATCAAAACGATACGCCCTCTTAAAGAAGGAGTAATTGCCGACTTCCATGCCGCTGAAATGATGATTCGGGGAATGATCAAACTGATTGATACCGGCAGACGGTTGTTCCCACCTTCGCTTCGAATGGTGATTTGTATCCCCTCTGGAATAACAGAAGTTGAAAAGCGTGCCGTACGCGACTCAGCGGAGCATGCTAATGCGAAAGAAGTTTACATGATTCATGAGCCAATTGCAGCCGCCATTGGTATTGGTATTGACATTGAACAGCCCATTGGTAATATGATTGTGGATATTGGTGGAGGTACTACCGACATCGCTGTCATTGCACTATCAGGAATTGTTTGTGACCAATCCATTCGAATAGCAGGAGATACCTTCAATCGGGATATTCTGGATTACATGCGCAGGCAGCATAATTTATTAATTGGAGAGCGTTCTGCAGAGCGGGTTAAAATAGAAGTAGGTTCTGCCCTTACCGAATTAGATGATGGCCCCGATGATTATGAAATTCGTGGAAGAGACTTAATGACTGGGATTCCGAAGGTTATTAAAATTTCTTACTCCGAAGTAGCCTTTGCTTTGGACAAGTCAATTTCTAAATTAGAAGAAGCAGTACTTAAGGCATTGGAGATTTCTCCACCAGAGCTTTCTGCGGATATTTACGAAAGGGGAATTTATCTTACCGGGGGTGGTGCTTTGTTGAGAGGTTTGGATAAACGATTAGCGCTAAAAACCAAGTTACCCATTCATGTTGCCGATGATCCTTTGCGTGCCGTAGTAAGAGGTACTGGTGCGGCACTAAAAAACCTTAAGCATTTCCGTTCTGTATTGATGACTTGATTTCATGGAGAGGCTCTTTTACTTTTTTTATCAGTATAGGGCTTTTTTTACCTTCCTCATTTTAGAATTATTATGTGCCTGGATGATTGTAGAGAACAATCAGTACCAAAGCACAAAATTTTTCAACTCCTCCAATCGGCTGGCGGCTAACATTATTGGATTTTCCCAAGGTGTTCGCGAGTATTTTTCACTTCGTGTAATCAATAGAGAGCTTGCCGATGAGAATGCGATTCTTCGCAAAAAACTGGAACAGCGGAACCAAAGCCTTTATTCTCTGGAAAGCCGGGAAATTAAAGACCCTGCTATCATCAATCGATTTGATTATGTAAGTGCTAAGGTTGTCAACAACTCTACCGCTTTGTTTAAGAATTTTATCACGATCGATAAAGGACATAATGCAGGACTTATGCCGGGAATGGCTGTGATTAGTTCTGCAGGAGCGGTGGGAAAAGTGAAGTCTGTGTCGGAACGATATGCAGTAATCATTTCTCTTCTCAATATTGATGAGCATGTTTCGAGTGTGATCAAGAGGACGGGATATTTTGGAACTGCCCAATGGGATGGCACAAACCCCCGACTGATTGATTTGCGTTACGTTCCCAGGCATGTAAAGCCTCTCGTTGGAGATACCGTAGTCACATCAGGTTACAATGCTGTTTTTCCGGAAGGCGTATTGATTGGCGTAATTAAGGAAGTCAGCTTAAGTGAGGAAGCTTTATTTCATATAATTAAAGTTGAGCTTGCGCAGGACTTTAGCAGACTTGCTTTTGTTGAAATTGTAAAGAGCAACCTTAAGCACGAAAAAGATTCATTGGAACACGTAACAATTGGAAATCCAAAATGACCCGGTCAGGTATACTGCAATTTCTTTCCTTTTTCCTTTACCTTGTAGTCCAGGTGATGTTGCTTAAGAATCTGGTCTTGTTCAACACTTCATTTTGTTTTCTTTATGTAGTATTTATTCTTTTGCTTCCGATTGAAACCAATGGCCTTATTTTAATGCTGATTGGTTTTCTTCTTGGGTTTTCAATTGATATTTTCTACGATAGTTTGGGCTTGCATGCGGCCACGTTGGTGTTGATTGCTTATTTAAGAAATTACTGGCTTTCAGTGATCACTCCGCAGGGGGGCTATGATTCCGGTATGGGGCCGACCTTGGCCGTGAATGGACTTCAATGGTTTTTGGTTTATTCGTTGCCATTGGTATTTATTCACCACTTCGTATTATTTTTTATTGAGGCTTCTGGGTTTTCTATTTTTTGGTATACCATGCAGAAGGTTACCACAAGTCTCATTTTCACCATGACGGTAATTGTATTACTTCAGTATTTACTGCCAGATCGCAGAAGAATATGAACGAAGGCCGGAGAGAGATAGTGCAGATTATGTTTGTGTTAGTGGGGATAGTTTTTGTTGTAAAACTATTCTTCATTCAGGTTCTGGATAGCCGCTATGCAGAACTGGCGGATAGCAACGCTATCCTTCGTGAAGTGGAGTATCCTTTTCGGGGGTTGATTACTGATCGAAAAGGGAAACTCATTGTGTACAATACCCCTGAATTTGATTTAAATGCTATAATAAGGGAAGTAAAGAATTTTGACTCCGCCAGATTTTGTGTTGTATTTGAAATGTCACGTGAAGGGCTCCGTGAAAAATTCAAAGAACTAAAGAGACGAAAGGAGTATTCAGCTTTCAAGCCGACCTTATTTATTGATCAGTTATCGAACTATGACTTTGCCAGGATTCAAGACAATCTGGACGAGTTCTCTGGTTTCTACATTCAAGCCCGAACAACACGTGCCTATACATCGTCTGCACTTGCCAATGCACTGGGCTATGTAAGTGAAATCAGCAAGGGCCGCCTTGAAAAAGATGAGTCGAAGATTTACAAGCAAGGTGACTATGTGGGTCAAAGTGGCATCGAAGCTTTTTACGAAGAGCAGCTTCGAGGTAAACGAGGGGTTCGTTTTAAGTTGAGAAATGTCAAAGGTATTGAGAAAGGCTCTTTCAAGAATGGCGAGTATGATACACTTTCTATTCCCGGCCAGGATTTGGTGACAGGAATTGACTTAGACCTCCAGCAGTATGGTGAATTTTTAATGAAAGGTAAAGCGGGAAGTGTCGTAGCCATAGAACCGTCTTCCGGTGAAATTTTATCAATTGTCTCTGGCCCATCGTATGATCCAACTTTACTTACCGGCAAAAAGTACAGTTCCAATTTTGTACTGATCAGTAATGATACCAATAAGCCATTGTTTAACAGGCCATTGATGGCTCAGTACAGGCCAGGTTCCATTTTTAAAATTGCTCAGGCGATGACAGCCTTACAAGAAGGAGTGATTACTCCTGAAACACGAATACGATGCGATCGCTCTATTATTGATTGTCATGGAGCACATTCAAATGAAGATTTAAGAGGTGCTATCGCCAATTCGTGCAACCCCTATTTTCATGGCGTGCTTCGGAGAATGCTAAACAAAGGAATTTCAGGTGATCCGTTTCAAGATACGCGTATTGGGCTTGAAGAGTGGAGCAAGCACATCATGAGTTTTGGCTTTGGAGGTCAACTCGGTATAGATTTGCCAAACGAGAAAGGAGGATTAATTCCAACGCCAAGCTATTATGACAGAGCCTATGATAATCGACCGTGGAAATTTTCAAACATCTATTCCATTGCTATAGGTGAAGGAGAGAACCTGGTGGTGCCGATTCAGATGGCCAACTTTGCTGCTACAATTGCCAACCGTGGGTTCTATTATACTCCTCATTTAATCAAAGCTATTGGTAAAGATAAAAAGCCATTACCCAGTTATACAGAAAGACATTATACGACCATTGATTCAGCGCACTTTAGAGTTGCCGCTGATGCCATGGAAAAAGTAGTGCAAGAGGGTACAGGTCAATATCGGGCAAAACTTCAGGATATTATTGTTTGTGGAAAGACAGGAACGGTAGAGAACGATCCGCATCCGGCACATGCCGTCTTTATAGCATTTGCTCCAAAGGATAATCCGAAGATTGCTATTTCAGTGTATGTCGAGGATGCAGGCCAAGGTGCACGGGCAGCGGCTTCCATTGCGAGTTTGATGATTGAAAAGTATTTAATAGGGCAAACTAGGCGCCCTCATATCGAGCAATATGTATTGAATGGAAAATTTCTGGATTAACGAAGAATAGAAATTGAGAAGGGATATTGATATATCGGGAAAACTGGACTGGGTTACTATCGCATTATTTCTTGCTCTGGTAATTCTTGGCTGGGCCAATATTTTTGCAGCAGTATATGATGATACTGTCAAGCAAACCATGTGGGATTTATCCCTCAATTCAGGACGTCAGCTTTTATTTATCATCGCTGCCATTTTCATTATCATTGGCATCATCATTATTGATATGCGATTTTATGAAACGTTCGCTTATCTTATTTACGGAATCATTTTATTTTTATTGATTTTGGTTCCTGTTATTGGAAAAGAGGTAGGTGGAAATAAAGCCTGGATAGGCATTGGCTCTTTTGGTGTACAGCCTTCTGAGTTTGCCAAATTTGCCACGGCCTTGGCGATTGCCAAATACATAGGTTCGGTTGGTTTTAAGATGGACAATCTGCGGAGTCAATTGACCTTATTTGCCATCATTGGAATTCCGATGGCACTTATCCTGGTACAGAAAGACACGGGTACTGCATTAGTTTTTACGGCATTTGTATTAGTCTTTTTTCGTGAGGGGATGTCACCCTTCTTAATCATTGTTGGAATCTGCGCTGCCACTATTTTTGTGCTTACCCTCCTTATTCCTAACCAGTGGTATTTGCATGGAGCCATCGTGATTATTTTGATTCTGCTCATTTCATTTGGTAAAAAGAAAAGTAAAAGAATTGTCTTTTTAACGATTGGCGCGGTGATGATCATGGGCGTCATAGAAAGTGTTGATTATGTGATTACGGATGTATTAAAACCGCATCAACAAAATCGTGTTAAGGCATTGATCAACCCAGATGCAGACCCGTTGGGTTATGGATGGAATGTAACCCAATCAAAAATTGCTATTGGCAGCGGAGGATTTTCAGGGAAGGGGTTTCTAAAGGGCACACAAACAAAATTTGATTTTGTACCAGAGCAAAGCACCGACTTTATTTTTTGCACCATCGGAGAAGAGCAAGGTTGGATAGGGAGTGTAATTGTTGTGGGCCTGTTTATTACGCTATTGCTGCGCATTACATTTTTGGCAGAGCGTCAGAAAAATCGTTTTGCACGGGTAGTGGGCTATAGTGTGGCAAGTATTCTCTTTTTCCATTTTGCCATTAACATTGGTATGACGGTGGGATTATTTCCAGTAATAGGTATTCCCTTGCCCTTCTTCAGCTATGGTGGATCTTCGCTTTGGGGATTTACAATCTTCTTATTCGTTTTTCTGAAGTTGGATGCCCACAGAAGTGAGGTGCTCCAACGAATTTAGGACACCTTAAATTTTGGTTTGTGAATTAGACAAATCGTTTTTCCACCATCTCCATAAACTCTTCGTATTCTTCGCTTTCCTTGTCCCACTCGGGGTACGATTTTTCAAGATAGGCATTGGCTTGAGTGAGGTTGTCCAGCGTATCTAATCGATCAATGGCTTGTGAAAAAATTTCAAAATCACCATTAAAAAGCATTTTAGTGAACATGAATTTCTGGTTGATGGTGAGACTGTCCTTAATGCGAGTGATCTTTTGGAAATTATCAGCAAGGGTGGCTTTTGATTCTTTAGCAGTCGGCTTTGGTGTCGGACCTACTTCCTGCTTTTTAGGGGGAGTTGATTTTACTTCAACTGATTTTACTGGATTTGTTTCCCTGCTGTCATACAATTTTTCCAGATCCAAGGGCAGAATTTTGGAGAAGTAGGGTAAATAAAGCTCAACATCTTCCGGTGTAAAATTTACTTCTTCTAAAATACTATCCAGCAGTGCAAAGGCTTCATTGCCGGAAACGGTCACCAGTTTCTTTTCTTCAAGTTTGTGAACCAATCTTTCTAGAGGAGGCCTGTTTATCTTCAAGTACTTAATGTCAATTTTTAATTCCCTTACATTGATTTGCGCTGATCCACTCGTTGCTAAGGTATCTGAGTAAAAATCGTAGGGGTCCAGCACGAGGTAAATTGTCTCGCTGATAGCTTTTTTCAGCAAGGGAAGAAAATCTCCTTTTGAAATTAGAATATGATTTGATAAGGTATTTTGAAAAGTAGTGAGAGCCTCAGTCACTTCTTTTGCCTGGTAATCAAAGTAGGGACTCTTTAATTTTTGACTTTCCGCTCTCCAGGCTTTTAACAATTCACGGATAACAAAAAGATTGACTTGCTTCACCTCACAGAGGTCTACGATTTCGGAGCCGGAGATTTTTTCCTTTTTGACGAAAAAAGTAGCCGCTATCCTGGCAGCGCAGGCTTCGCTGTAGAGATCTACTGCTTTTAGACTGATTTTTTCATCCATACTTGTAAAACGCTGGCCCTTCCCTTAAGTTGGAGGCGATGGTAAAGATAGTAATAGAAAACCTCGGTAAAAAAGAGCTTTTAGTAAACGACCTGTCCCATACGGTATTGCGGCAGGTGCATAGTCATTTTGTAGATTGGATGCATGCCTGCGGAGGAAAAGGGCGATGTACCACCTGTAAAATGATTGTCGTGGCGGGTAACGAATACCTAAGTCCTTTAACGGAAGCTGAATTGAGATATAAGCATCAGCGTGCGCTGGGTGATAAAGAACGTCTGGCTTGCCAAACTCTTATATCCGGAAACATTGTAGTCCGTATTCCGGAGGAAAATAAATTTCCCCATGTGAAATACAGTGAATAGGTAATGATCAATCCTTCCCAGACTTGTAACTTGCACTATGTTTATTGAACCTCATCTTGGCAGAAATGATAAGGCAGAAAAATCCGGGTGGATTGAAGTGATCAGCGGTTGTATGTTTTCCGGGAAAACTGAAGAGCTGATTCGCAGACTCAATCGGGCATTGATTGCCAAACAGAAAGTTGAAATATTCAAGCCATCGATTGACACTCGTTATCATGAAGAGCAGATTGTGTCGCATAGTGAGCGTACCATCCGCTCTACACCTGTAAATTTTGCCAATGACCTTTTGCTTCTTGCCGGTGACTGCGATGTAGTGGGCATTGATGAAGCTCAGTTTTTTGATGAAGCTATTGTTGGGGTGTGCAATACCTTAGCTAATAGTGGTAAGCGGGTAATTGTAGCCGGACTAGATATGGATTATGAAGGCAGACCGTTTGGGCCTATGCCGCAGTTGCTGGCCGTGGCTGAGTTTGTTACAAAAGTTCATGCCATCTGTGCGGAGAGTGGTGAATTGGCTTCATTTTCTTTTCGACTTAATAAAAATAGCTCCCAGGTTATGCTTGGAGAAAAGGATCAATATGAAGCCCGAAGCAGAAGATCTTTTGTGGAGGGAATGAAAATGAGGCATAAGCAGTGATAGCCTTAATTGCAATCTAGTATCCAGAATCCAGTCTCTACATGCTTCACAAAACCCGTGGTATTGTTTTTCGATTTACTAAATATGGAGACACCTCCATTATCGTTAACATATTTACGGAACTGTTTGGACTTCAAAGCTATATTGTAAACTCCATAAGAACGAAATCGGCCAAAAGCAGAATTGCTTTGTACCAGCCGTTGACGCTTCTCGATCTTGTTGTTTATCATAAAGAAAATGTTTCTATTGCCCGGATCAAAGAAGTCCAATGCACACATCCTTTTGCCACCTTACATACCGATGTGAAGAAGTCTGCGTTATCCCTGTTCCTCAATGAAATATTGAATAAGTCCATTCGTGAACAAAGTCACGCAGCAGAAATTTGTAGTTTCTTGTTTGACTCGCTGGAATTTTTGGACCGACTTAATCATAATTATGAAAACTTCCATTTGATATTTCTAATCAAGTTAAGTCGGTTCCTCGGTTTTGGCCCACATACGACAGATGAAATTTTGGCTGGTAGGATAATAGATGTTGAAGAGGAAGTTATTTTGAAAAATTTGCTTGTCGCAGATTTTTCAGAGCAAGTAGTTATGAATAATATTCAACGGAGGTCAATACTGAATATCATCCTCCAATTCTATGCACTGCATATTGAAAATTTTGGAGAAGTACGATCCGTTCAAGTACTTCGGGAAGTGCTGGGATGAAATCAAAAGTGCCTACCTTTGATTTTCACTAATTCACGATGAACGTATTCACGACTCCAAGCCGCATTATCATTACCTGCAACAAACGTTTGTCACCCTATCTTCAGCGAGAGGTGATTGACTTAGGGTTTACTCCAGAGCGTGCATTTTCAACCGGTGTGGAGCTAAGAGGAACCGTAAATGATTGTATCCGATTGAATTTGAATTTACGATGTGCCAGCCAGGTGCTTTATTCCCTAAAGGATTTTTTTGCCAATAGCCCTGAAGACGTTTATTCCACTTTATTTAAAATGAACTGGGAGGAAATTATTCCCGAGGACGGCTATCTATCGGTCACCAGTACGGTTGATCATTTTACGGTTAACAATAATTTATTTGTCAATGCTAAAGTGAAAGATGCTATTGTTGATCGCATTCGCGAGCAAACCGGCAAACGTCCTAATTCTGGTCCGGAACTAGATCATACGGTTCTCCATTTATTCTGGAAAGAGGAGAACGCAGAAATATTTATTGACACATCAGGCGAGACCTTGGCCAAACACGGATATCGAAAAATACCCGGCAAGGCACCCATGCTTGAAGCACTAGCTTCTGGTACTGTAATGGCCACGAAATGGGATAAAAAATCTCCTTTTGTTAATCCCATGTGCGGGTCAGCAACGGTAGCAATTGAAGCTGCTTTAATTGCCACCCATCGGAGTCCCGGACTGCTTCGCCATAATTATGCGTTCATGCATTTGAAAGAATATGCGGAAGAAGTTTATGATGCTGAATACCGTAAGTTGGATGATCAAATTAAAGAAGTAGCGGGGCTTACCATCATTGCAACTGACATCAGTGAAGATGCTATCGAGATTTCAAAAGTGAATGCTGGCTTGGCTGGTGTTGAAAAGTTAATTCAGTTTGCTGTAGGTGATTTTGAATCTACTATTATTCCCGAACCGCCAGGCGTGATTTATTTTAATCCCGAATATGGAGAACGACTTGGAGAGGTTAGTGAACTTGAGGGCACCTACGCGCGAATGGGTGATTTTATGAAGAAGAAGTGTCAGGGATATACTGGCTATATTTTTACTGGCAATTTGGAGCTTGCAAAGAAAATCGGATTGAAAGCCAGCCAGAGAATTGAATTTTACACTGCTAAGTTGGATTGCCGCCTATTGGAATATGAGTTATATGCCGGAAGTAAAAGAGAACCGGACTCCAGGCCAGCTCGACAGGTTATTGAATAAGTTACTTAAGCTTTTACCAATGGCGCCTCAAGTCGAAAACCGACACCATGATAATTGATAATCTCAATACTGGGATCCTCTTTCAGGTATTTTCGAAGTTTCGAAATAAAAACGTCCAGGCTCCTGCCCATAAAATAATCGTCATTACCCCAAACGGCTTTTAGAATTTCTTCGCGCTTGAGCACCCGATCTTTATTTTCGCATAACAGCTTCAGGACATCTGCTTCTTTTTGTGTTAGGGTTTTATTGCCCGAAGAATGTTGTAACATCAGATTCGCGCAATCAAACTGAAAATTGCCAAGCGCAAAAATTTCTTCTGCCTTCGTAACCTGCCTTGTTGACCTGCGGAGAAAAACTTCAATGCGCAGGCATAACTCTTCAATGCTGAAAGGTTTGATAATATAATCATCACCCCCGGAATTAAAGCCGGCAATTTTGTCCTCCAGCATGGATTTAGCAGTAATAAATAAAATGGGGACTTGAGTATTTTTCTCACGAATAGCTTTCGTCAGACTGAAGCCATCTTTCTTTGGCATCATGACATCAAAAATACAGAGGTCAAAATTACCGGCATCAAATGCTACTTGGCCTTCCTCACCATTCGCACAGAGTGTAACTTCATAGCCTTTATGATTAAGGTTATCCTTTACCACAAAACCCAGACTTGGATCATCTTCAACGAGTAAAATTTTGATACTCATGCAGTAGGTATAGATAATTTAAATGTACTTCCTTTTCCCGGTTCGCTTTCAATAGAGATTTTCCCTTTGTGCGCCTCAATGATCGACTTTACATAATTTAATCCTAAACCAAAACCTTTAATGTCGTGGAGGTTGCCAGTAGGCACACGATAGAACCGATGAAATATCTTCTTTTGATTCTCCTCACTAATACCTACACCGTTGTCTTTGATCTCTATCTGTATAAAAAAATTAATCGTTTTTGTTGAAATATAAATTTCAGGAGCACTTCTTGTATACTTGATCGCATTGTCTAGTAAATTGTAAAATACATTCGTGAAATGAAGGCGATCTACAAAGACCTTACTGGAAGTTGCCTCCAGAAGTAATTCAATTTTTCCTTTTTTCTCTTCCAGTGAAAGCGAAATGTTTTTAGTAGCTTCTCGAATTACCTCATGAACATCCAGAATCTCTTTCTTCAACCCGATATCTTCTTTTTCAAAACGCGCCATTTGAAGTACGCGTTCAACCTGCTGCTTCAGCCGGTTGTTTTCGTTTTGAATGATAGTAGCGTAGTTGAGAAGCCGTTCAGGAGTATGAATGATGCCGGGGTCTCTCAGCACTTCCGTAGAGATGGCAATGGTAGATATCGGAGTCTTGAATTCATGGGTCATATTATTAATGAAGTCCTTCTGAATTTCAGATAGTCTTTTTTGCCTAAGGATGACAAATAATGTATACACGAAGAAGAAAATTACAATCAGCATCACAGCTGAAGAGAATCCCCAGATTCCCATTTGACTAATCAGATTGGCTTTAAGCCCTGGAAACTGCACACCAAAATAATATCCGTCATTATTCATGGCGGGCAGCGCGGGTGTTTGTACGTGCATTTTTACCTTTTTCGGAGAAATTGAATTCCCACCCACCATGCATTTGTCAATGCAATCATAAATTCCATATTCAAAGCCAGCTGTAACGTTGTTTTTTTCGAACTCGGTAATCAATAAAAACTCAAGGAGTCCTGAGTCAATAGGTCCGCTGATGTTGACTACGAAATAATTAGTAGAAATCTGTTCAACGGGTGTATTAGAGGGAGAAGGGGTTTTATTAATCTGGAAAATCTGCCGCGCCACATTACTGAGAGCCGCATTGACATCGTGGTTAAATTGGTTCTCCCGAAGATCAAAAGCACGTCTTACCCAGTAAATTTGAGTCATGGTGATGCCCACGATGCTCAAGGCTGCTAGAATAATAACGATTCGAAGGGTGGTGCGGCTCACCTTTCAAAGGTACTAAGTATTAAAAACACACGCTGAAAGTTTAACAAGTCTTTAACATTTATTAGACCTTTGTTAACAGACTGGCATGTTTTTGATGGCGATGTTTGTACTGTTCGAGTGAACAACCTAAGTTTAACCTAAAATTCAAAAGAAGATGAAAAAATTACTCTTTCTACTAGCTTTTGTAGCGTTCGGAACGATCGGCTACAGCCAGCAAGTAACCGCAGAAGCAGCCAAAGAGGCTGCGAAATCAGACATGGCAGTTTTTGCCTGGGAAAGTCAGGCCCATGATTTTGGTAAAATCAAACAAGGCGTTCCCGTTACACACGAGTTTAAGTTCACCAACAAAGGCAAGGTGCCTTTGGTGATTACTAATGTTCAGGCCTCCTGTGGCTGCACTACTCCGGATTGGTCAAAAGCTCCCATTCCTCCAGGACAGGAAGGTTTTATCAAAGCCACTTTTAATGCCGCCTCAGCAGGCGCATTTAATAAGACAGTTACGGTAACGGCAAATGTTGACCCTGGATTTATGCAATTGTCTATCAAGGGAGAAGTTTCTGCTGAAGTCAACTAATCATTACTTAGTTATAAAGAAAAGTCAAGCCATGTAGGTTTGACTTTTTCTGTTTTAGGCTAAAACCTGACATATTTCTGAATCAATTCCTGGTCAAGGCCTCTGGCTTTCGCTTTTCTGGCTTGCCTTCTCAGAATAAATTCAAAAACACTCATCCATCCAGGAAGATTGCTTTCGCTAATTTCAAAAAGCCAGGCCAGCGCAAGGCGGTCTTTGGGAAATCCTTTGCTATTCGTTTGTCCGTCATTGGCAAGGCCATACCCAATTTGCAGTGACTGTTCAAAACCTCGGCTGGCTGGATTTAGCTCAACTTTAAATTTGCACACCTTATTTGAAGTGTTAAAGAACCGATGATTGACATTTGGTAAAGCAGTGATTGATTGCCCTGGTGACAGCGTATGAATTGTTTTTCCAGCCTGCACTTTCAATTCGCCTTCAAGGCAATCAAATTTTTCTGAATACGTCTTGTGATAATGTAGGCCCACACCACCCTTTGGAGCTAATTCAACTTCTACCAATGTACTTTGTCCATCCGTTTCATTGGAAGTTTTTAAAAAAGTGACATAATCTTTTTGAATGGGATTATAAATTCGCCTTGTATTTTCCATGATTATAAAAATTAAACTCCATATAGATTTTTAATCGGGTTGATATTGATCTAATATGTGCTGACTGATCAATTTATAAATTTCATTCAGTGTTTCATCCTCCTGTAAAAATTCCATGTGTTTATCCAATACTTCAAGATCGCCTCTCATGGCAGGGCCGGTCTGTGCATTTTCAGGTCCGAGGGACAGCCCTTTGTTAATAGTTTCTGTAATCAATGGTTTTAGTAATTCAAAGTCGAGATTATTTTGCTGAAGTATCTTTTTAGAGATCGTGAGCATGTGATTAGTAAAATTGGCGGCAAAGACCGCAGCGATATGCAACGCTTTACGTTCTTCTGAGCCAATCTTTTGAACTTTATTGCTAATCGCCTTCGCGACCGCCATCAAAGCAGTTTCTGCTTCTGCCGTATTACTTTCGATAAAGACAGGAACATCTTTGAAGTTTATTTTTTTAGACTTACTAAAAGTCTGTAAAGGATAGAAAACTCCAATATTACCGGTAGCTGCAAATTGCAAGGCCTGCAAGGGCTGACTTCCCGAAGTGTGGACCAATACTGATTCTTCGGGCAAAATGATTTCCTGAGCAATCCCTTCAATACCATCATCACTGGTGGCAATGATAAATATCCTTGAGGGACTGGTAGAAAAATCAAGTGAAGCCTTTACTTCCGCCTGATACAATCGCTCTGTCAATGCTTCCGCGTGTTTTGGATTCCGACTATAGACTTCTTTGACAACAAAACCTGCATTATCAAGAGCAGGAGCAAGATGCCATGCCAAATTGCCAGAGCCGATAAACGAAACAAACGAGTGTGATGCCATGAGAATAAAATTAACCAAATTACCTGAAGGCATCTCTATAACCTCACGGTCATTCTGACGCAGTGAAGAATCTACCCTGGATTAGATATCCTTGATTAAGCCAGAAGTCAATTATACCTTTCGGCCTGAAAATTACGACAATGAATTAGAGAGAAAGTAAGGTGACTGAAATTTTTCTAAATTTAGAAAAAACGAAATGCTGAATTTACCAACGTATTTCCCCCGTGTCAGTTTAGGATTTTTCCCTTCTCCAATACATCGGCTAAACCGTCTTTCTAAAGCACTCGGTATTGAAATTTGGGCTAAGAGAGATGATGTCTCAAGTGGTTTGGCGTTTGGTGGGAATAAGGTTCGTAAATTAGAATGGCTGGCTGCAGACGCCATCCAGCAAGGTTGTGATACATTAGTCTCTATTGGTGGAGTTCAGTCCAACCATACGAGACAAGTAACTGCTGTAGCTGCGGTATTGGGGCTGAAATCGTATACGGTTCAGGAGACATGGGCAGAGTGGGACGATCCGGTTTATAATAAAGTTGGCAACATACTATTGACAAGAATGATGGGCGGCAACCCAATCATGGCGGGCTATGGTTATTCTACTTCTGAAAAGGATACCTGGGAAAAGGCAATGGAACAGGTGAGACAGAAAGGTGGCAAGCCGTATCCCATTCCTGCTGGCGCATCCAACCATCCCTTGGGTGGAATTGGTTATGCTCATTTTGCTGATGAACTGGTTGAACAGGAAAATGCAACGAATCAATTTTTTGATACAGTGATAACGGCAACGTGTACGGGTTCCACACAGGCAGGAATGGTTGTTGGATTTGCTAATCAATCAAAACCACGCCAGCTAATCGGCATAGATACAGCAGATAATGCCGCGATGACCCGAAGGGCAGTGACAAATAGTTGTTTGCAAACGATCAAGGCCATCAATGATAAGGGTGGTTTTGCGAAAGAGCTTATTGAGAATGACATCATCATAAATCCGGATTACAGTCATCCGGCCTACGGAATTCCTAATGAGCAAACCATTGAGAGCATACGAATGGCCGCAGAGTTGGAGGCGATGATTACCGATCCGGTTTATGAAGGGAAGTCCATTGCGGGGCTTATTGACCTCTGTAGAAAAGGTGCAATCGATAAGAAATCAAAAGCTCTCTATGTCCACTTGGGTGGCGCACCGGCAGTCAATGCCTATTACAAAGTATTTGAAGATATCAAAGCAATTAAGAATTTAGGCAGAGCAGCAAGGGCTGCTCATTAATTGTTGTTGTTCAGACTTTTGTCATTTTAACCCCAATAACCTCACTTAATTTATCGACAACAAAATCAATCTCTTCCTGAGTGTTGTATTTACTGAACGAAAAACGGATAGCGCCTCTTTTCGATTCAGGATATAATGCACCTAAGACATGAGACCCTGAACTGACCCCACTCGAGCAAGCACTGCCTCCGGAAGCAGAAATGCCTTGAATATCAAGATTGAAGAGGACCATTTCATTCTCCTCCGACTCTGGCAGGCTAACATTAAGTACGGTATATAAACTTTTATCAAGATTAGCAGAGTCTCCATTGAAAGTAACGCCAGGAATATTTTCTTTCAGTTTTTCAATCATCCTGGTTTTTAATCCTTTGATGTACTTTTCATGCTCTGGCATTTCGCGATAAGTAATTTCAAGGGCCTTCGCCAATCCAATAATTCCATACGTGTTCTCTGTTCCACCTCGCATGTTCCTTTCTTGCGCTCCACCATGAATAAACTGGGCTATTTTTCTGTCTTTGCGGATGTACATAAATCCAACACCTTTTGGCCCATGAAATTTATGAGCTGCTGCCGTCATTCCACAAACTCTGATTAACTTCATATCATGTTTGTAATGCCCCATGGTTTGTACGGTGTCGGAATGAAAAAATGATTTGTATTGCTCAGTGAGTTCACCGACTCGTTTAATGTCCAGAAGATTTCCGATTTCATTGTTGGCATGCATTAATGACACAAGAGATCCCGGGAATTCCTTCAATAATTTTTCAAGATGATTCAGATCTACATGACCTTTTTCATCGAGCTGTACAAAATGAAGTTGGATCACGTCTTGTTTTTCTAATAATTCGAGTGTGTGCGTAACGGCATGATGTTCGATAGGAGTTGAAATGGCATGCTTAATGGAATTCGTTTGGATGCCGCTAATGATCAACGTATTGTCAGCTTCGGTTCCTCCGGACGTAAAGATAATTTCTCCGGGAGTGCAATTGATCAATTCCGCTACTCGCTTGCGCGCAGACTCGATGGCGGCTCTCACTTTCCGACCATGGGCATGCGTAGAGGAAGGATTACCAAAATCTTCCATCAAAAAAGGCCTCATGGTCTCAAAAACTTCCGGGTCGAGCGGAGTGGTGGCGGCATTATCTAGGTAAACTCTCATAATGATTTACGATTTACGAAGTGCAATTTACAATTTCAATTTTTGATGACCTCCCGGATGTCATTGATAATACGGTTAGCCAGCTCTTCTGCCTTTTGCTCTGACTGCGACTCTGCATAAATGCGAATAATGGGTTCGGTATTGGATTTGCGCAAGTGTACCCACTCTCTCTTCTTTTCAAAATCTATTTTCACACCATCTACCGTATTGATCTTTTCGTTTTTATATTTCTCCTGTACCGCCTCTAATACTTTGTCTACATTAATTTGTGGTGTCAGTTCAATCTTATTTTTAGAAATGAAATACGCAGGATATTGCAGGCGCAATTGGGAAGCCTTCAATTTTGATTTTGCCAAATGTGTTAAGAACAAGGCAATTCCGATCATGGCATCTCTACCATAGTGAAAATCTGGAACAATAATTCCCCCGTTGCCCTCACCACCAATCACTGCTTTGGTTTCTTTCATGGTGTTGACCACATTCACTTCGCCTACTGAAGCAGCAGTATATTTGCCATTCACCTTTTCTGTAATGTCACGCAGCGCGCGTGTAGAAGAAAGATTGGAAACCGTATTTCCTTTTCTCTTACTTAAGATATAATCAGCTACTGCTACTAAAGTGTATTCTTCTCCAAACGGATTACCATCTTCCTGAATCAATGCCAGGCGATCCACATCCGGATCTACAACGATACCCAAATCGTAACCACCTTTTTTAACCGTCTTACAAATTTCCTTTAAATGTTCAGGAAGAGGTTCGGGGTTATGCGGAAACCTTCCGGTAGGCTCGCAATAAAGTTTTTTAATTTTCTTTACACCGAGTGCTTCCAGCAATTGAGGGATAGCGATTCCTCCGGTGGAGCTCACCGCATCAACAACAATCTTGAATTTTGCTTTTTTAATTGCTTTGACATCAACGAGCCTATGTTTTTTAATAAGCTCGATATGTTTTTGAATGTAGTTATCATTCTTTTCATAGGTACCCAACTTCTCCACATTGGCAAAGTCAAATCGTTCTTCACCTGCAATTTTTAAAACCAGCGCACCATCGGCTGCAGAAATGAATTCGCCTCGTTCATTAAGTAATTTTAAAGCATTCCATTGAATGGGATTATGACTTGCTGTAAGAATGATTCCGCCTCCTGCATTTTCAAGAGTGACAGCAATTTCAACTGTTGGTGTGGTGGATAACCCAAGATCGATCACATTTAAACCGAGTCCCTGAAGTGTGGAACTCACTAAAGAACTTACCATTTCACCCGACAAACGGGCATCGCGGCCGATCACCACTTTTTTTCCTTTGCGGGATTTGATCCACGTTCCAAAAGCAGCTGCAAATTTTACAACATCAACAGGAGTAAGCGAGTCGCCTGGCTGACCACCAATAGTACCACGAATACCGGAAATAGATTTGATTAAGGTCACGAAGAAAAATAGATAAAAATGTGACCGCGAAGTTAGCTAACCGTTTTGAGGTGTCCTACACCTTAACTTTAGGCCTTGGTTATTTCAGGAAAGGAATCTGCTTTTGCTTTATCCGGATCGCCACAAACTTCTCCAGCTCCAACTATTTTTCCGCAATAGCCACAGGTAATACCTTCTTTCGCCAGAAATGGGCTTTGCGAAGCGCACGTGCCTCTGAATTCACCGTTTTTGATGAACAGCAGTCGCACCGACATTAAAGCGAAGAAAAGACCAAAAACGACAAGGGAGAGTAAGAAGACTGTCATGGGATTCTGCGATTTACGGTATTGATTTTTACCTTGCGACTATCTTTTGCAAAGATAATACGTCAACACCTAATAAGCTTGGTAAGTTTCTGATTCTATGAAAAAGCCCTATTCTGCCCCGGATTTAAATCGCGAAGCAAAACTTAAAGCATTCGACCGCTTGCTAACGGTCATGGATGAATTGCGGGAGAATTGCCCCTGGGACAAGAAGCAAACGCTCGAAACCCTGCGTCATCTTACCATTGAAGAGACGTACGAGCTTTCGGATTCCATCCTGGAAGGCAATCTTCAAGAGGTGAAAAAAGAATTGGGCGATTTGATGCTGCATAATGTTTTTTATGCACGTATTGCTTCTGAGCTAAAGGCATTTGATATGGCTGATGTACTTGATTCAATCTGTGAGAAGCTGATTGAACGACATCCTCATGTATATGGTGATGTGGTGGCCAATGATGAAAAGACGGTAAAAGAAAATTGGGAGAAGATAAAATTAAGAACCGGGAACAAATCAGTACTGGAAGGTGTACCCAAATCTTTGCCCGCGTTGGTGAAAGCAATTCGAATTCAAGATAAAGCGCGGGGTGTTGGTTTTGATTGGGAAAAGAAGGAACAAGTATGGCAGAAGGTAGAAGAGGAGATGCGCGAATTTAAAAGTGAGTTTAATACAGAGTTGAACGAAACCATCAATCACGAGAAAGCCATGGGTGAGTTTGGTGATCTTCTGTTCTCCCTGGTTAATTATGCCCGCTTTATCAATATTGATCCCGAAGAAGCTCTCGAGCGTACGAATAAAAAATTCATAAAACGGTTTCAATACCTGGAAACAGAATCTGCTAGAGACAGCAAGAAAATGGGAGAGATGACACTGGCCGAAATGGATGAATATTGGGAGCGGGCTAAGAAACTTTAGTTATTATCCCAATCAAACTCCTCTTCCGATAATTCCAGTTCTTTCTTTTTCTTTTTGCCTTTCTGTTTGAAAGCATCTTTCAATTCCTGAACTTCTTTTTTAAAATCGCTGGCGATTTTCTTTTTCACAGCTTCTTTATCCAGGCCCACTTCATAGTCATCCGTGGTTCCTGTAATTTTTAAAAAGATTTTTGATTTGCCTGTTCCATCTTCTTCCACCGCTCCAAAGGCTTCATCCGGATCAATTTTTTTCTTGTTGCGTAGTGGGGCGATAACGCGATAGTTGATTTGCTGATCGAAAGAATGTGTTCCACTCAGAAGTAGCGTGGTCACGTTTGTTTTGATCTCCATCTGTGGAATATAAATTATTTTATTCTCAATATGGATATCATTTTTAAGGTCAGCAAAACGTAAACTATTCAATCCTTCATCATCCAGGTATTTATTTAGTTTTTGAAGTGGAGCAAAGTTATTTAGTTCGCCATTTTTGGCAGTGACACTGATATCCGCGACCAGCGTTTCCGGAAAGAGTTTAAGCTTTTCATTCAAGATCATTTCCAAGCTGATGTCGGCAAAGGCCTGGCCCTTTAAATGAGTGGCTTCAATAAAGTTTTGGTGAAAATTTTCGAATACATAAAAAATGCTATCTGCATGAACGCCATTGAGTTTGATTCCACTGACAACGTCAATGGCCTTTGGATTTTTTGCATCCACAATTCCGTTCAGTGTAATATCACCGCCCATGGCTTTCAGATTGATATTGCGAGAAACAGCCATTTGATTTTTCACCAATAAATCTCCTTTAATGAAGCGAGGTGAAAAGCGCTTGTATTTCATGGCCTTCACCTCACAATTAAAATTCAGATGAACATTGGATGAGATAGTAAACCCAAAGTCATTGGCGCCATTCTCACGCAAACCAATCTCAAACAACTGATCAAGATCCAGAAAATTGGATTTCAAATCAGCCTCAATGCCGATGGGTTGGTTTTCAAAGAGAAGGAACGTGATGCTGTTTTTGAAAAAACCATTTAAAATAAAATCACTGTTTTCAAATTGGCCTCCTACATTGCTTAGCGCCAGATCATTGTTGTTAAACTGCAGTGAGCCATTAAGGCGATTGAATTGAAGATCATGTTTTCCGGCTTTAAAATTTAAATTCTTAATTTCAACAGAACCATCGGCTCGAACCTGTTGTGCGGTAGACTTATTTTTTAGCAAGCCAATTTTTCCTAAAAAAGAAACGTCAGCTGTAATTGTTCCGTTGAGTTCCTTGATTTGTTCAATCGGATAGAAATTAAGGAGCGATGCGGCATCGAGCTCACCCTTGAAATCGAAATTGACGTAGGGATCTTCAAAGTTTTGTAAGGATAGGTTTGCCTGGAAGGCGCGCTTATTTAGCTCTCCTGTAATATTCTTCAAAAACAATTCTCCTTTCGACAAATCAGTCATGGAAGCACTCGCAAAGGAACCGTCCAGGTTAGCGTGTTCAATCTTCGTATTATAGTCGGGATGGAATAGTGTAGCATTCTGGCAGCCAAAACTGACCGAAATAAACGGACTATAATGATCGCTGATCTCTCCTTTTAATTTAAGGTTGAAGAAGACATCGCCTTCACTTTGATATTGAATTAAATTTTTGGTGAGCTGCTCAGGTAAGAGCGATAGGAGCGTTTGGATATTTGTGTCTTCGCCCGTTGCAGCGATATCGATAAGATTCTTTTTAAGAAACGTGTAATTACCGGTTACGTTAAAGGTCGATTCCTTGACATTAATAGTGGAGGAATTAATCACTACCTGCTTGAGGTGATCATCGTACGTCAGCGTTGAGATGACGTCAAATGATTTATTTTTTAAGAACACCTTAGTTCCAATGCCGATTTGCCCTGTAGTAACATCGCCCTTGCCTGCGATGGTGTACAGTTGACCGATGATAGCGATGGAGGCTGTTAATTGTTCGCTGGAAAAGAGATGAGATTGTTGAGCCTGTCTATCCTCGTAAGTGACTTTTGTATTTTTCAACTTCACATTTTTAAGATCAAAGCGAATGGATCCGGTTTTGGTGGAGTCCGATGATTTTTTCAGGATCGTGTAGTTATTTTTCCCGGCTGCATTAATCTTAAGACTGGTTTCGCTGTCCGTAATTTGCAAACCCCGGATGGCATAATTTCCACTCCATACTTCCAGTGGATTCATATAGAAGGAAATAGTCTTGGCTGTGAGCAGGGGACTTTCATCGGGCAGCCCATCTTCGATATAGACATCGGTGAACACAATGGCCAGGTTAGGGAAATCGCTCCAGGTAGCAATTTCTATTTTTCCAATCTTGACAGGCGTGTTAAGACTTTTATTGGCTTCGCGGATAAATTCCTGAATGATGCGATCCTTGAAAAGAAAGACCGAGGCAGTGAAGGCAATAAGCACCACCACAACCATCAGGATAAAATAGAACAGGACTTTCTTAAGAGTTTTCAAAGTGATTGAATCCGGTTTGGCAAAGCTAAAGGACAAAATTCAATCCAAAGAATTAAATCTTTCCGTGGTTTGCGTCCTCACAAACCACTTTTGTTGCTCGTCTCGGACCTTCTGGTCTGTGAAGACACAGACCAGGGAACGTTAACCACCATGGTCAGGGTAAAGTAGAACTGGGCTTTCTTAAATGTTTTCAAAATGATTCCATCCAAAGAAAACATCTAACTCCTTTTCCGTGGTTTGTGTCCTCACAAACCACTTTTGCTGCTCGTCTCTTACCTTCCGGTCTTTGAAAACACAGACCGAGTAACGTTAACCACAACGGGCAGGGTAAAGTAGAACTGGATTTTCTTAAGAGTTTTCAAAGTTGAAAAAATGGTTTACACACCACAACTATTAAACCAAAGAAATGAATTCTTATTTTAATCCTTTATCTTAAAGCTTTATTAAGGAATGGCCAAAACGGATACACTTCAGGAGTTTGTTGACTATTGCCAGCGCCACATAAAAGGTGATGAAAAAGGCGAAGCTCAAATTTTTCTGGATCGCTTTTTCACGGCAATGGGTTATCCGGAAGGATTAAAAGGCGCTGGCGCGGAGTGTGAGTTTAGGGTACGCGATACCAGAAAGAAAACCACCAGCTTTGGAGACCTCGTGTGGAAAAAGCGTGTGCTCATTGAAATGAAAAAGAAGGATGAGAATTTGGCGGTGCATCTTCAGCAGGCAACGGACTATTGGTTTAAGCTTGCAGGCGACCGTCCTCAATATATTATCCTCTGCAATTTCGATGAGTTCTGGATTTACGATTTCAACCTCAAGGTTTTTGATCCAGTTGATATTGTTAAATTATTGGAACTTCCATCGCGTAAAGAAGCTTTTGGTTTTCTGTTGCCCAAGCCGATAACGCCCATCTTTGGTAAGGATAAAGAAGATGTTACGGAACGAGCTGCCGAGCAGGTGGCGGCCATGTATCGAAGTATGGTGAAGCGTAGGGTTGGCCCCGCTGAGGCATTACATTATGCTTTACAGTGTATTGTTAGTTTGTTTTCAGAAGACGTTGGGTTGCTGCCTGATAAAATATTTACGCGCATCATTGAAGAATGTATTCAAAAGAAAGCAAGTCCTTACGATTTGATTGGTGGGTTGTTTAATGAAATGAATAAACCCGGCATTACTCCGGCTGGTTATTATAAAGGCGTTGATTATTTCAATGGGGGTTTGTTCAAAGAAATTAAAGCCATAGAACTTACAGGCTATGAAATTGATATGCTGGAAGGGAGCGCCAACAAAAACTGGCGCCATGTAAACCCCGCCATCTTTGGAAGTTTCTTTGAAGGCAATCTGGATAAAGACCTTCGGCACGAACTGGGCGCTCACTACACACATGAAATTGATATTAAGAAAATTGTAAATCCGGTAATTGTGCAACCGTGGATGGAGCGTATTGAGCAGGCCGAAAGTCTTGATGAATATTTCCAATTGCTTACTGAGCTAACACATTACAAGGTGTTGGATCCTGCGTGCGGCAGCGGAAATTTTTTGTTTGTGGCTTTCCGCGAATTGAAACTGCTGGAACGTAAAATCTTTACCCTGATTTTTGAAAACAGCAAACCTGGCGATAAGAATAAGCTCCACAAATTTCTAACTACCTACCCGTTTGTAAACACTAAACAGTTTTATGGCATCGATCTGAATCCCACGGCCGTGGAGATTGCGAAAGTAACACTCATGGTAGCCAAGGAGCTTTCTATTTTAGAACAAGACCAATCGTACGACAACAAGTTTAGCCCGCTACCGCTTGATAACCTTGACGAAAATATTATTTGCACCGATGCCTTATTGAATGCAGACGGCACCCAGCACTACTGGCCAGAGGTAGATGCCATCATTGGCAATCCACCTTTTCAGAGTAAGAATAAGATGCAGCAGGAGTTTGGTGTGGAGTATATGAACAAACTTCGCCTTGCCTACCCCGAAGTACCCGGCCGTGCCGATTTTTGTGTGTACTGGTTTTATAAAGCACATCGGCAATTAAAACCCAATGCGTACGCAGGATTGGTAGGCACTAACACCATAAGACAGAACTATAGCCGCGAAGGAAGTCTGGATTACATAGTGCGTCATGGTGGTGAAATTTTTAATGCGGTTTCCTCACAAGACTGGAGTGGTGAGGCTGCCGTATTTGTTTCTATTGCTAACTGGAAGAAAGGAAAGTACAGTGGCGATAAAGTGCTTTATTATTATCAAGACAAAGAACTGAAAAGCGCGAAGCAACCCACCATAAACTCAAGCCTTAGTTTGCAAACGGATGTTACAGAAGCAAAAGTTTTGGTGTGTAACAAAAAACCGAAACGTGTATTTCAGGGACAAACGCATGGGCATGAGGGATTTTTATTGGAAAAGAATGAAGGCTTAAAAATTTTGAAGAAATATCCAAAGTATGCCGAGGTACTAAAACCGTTTTTGATTGGCGATGAATTAGTGGCCGCCCCAGGTGCGCAACCTTCCCGCTTTGTAATTGACTTTACATTGATGGATGTGAATCAGGCCGCTACCTACAAAGAGCTTTTTCAGCGAATAGAATTGATGGTTTTGCTAGACAGAAAGGAAAAAGGTGAAGCCCAGCAAGAAGAAAATAAGAAAGCATTAAAAGCAAATCTAAAAGCTAAAGTAAATAAGCACCATATTAACTTTTTGAATAATTGGTGGAAGCTTTCTTATGGAAGAGAAGATATGCTTACACAGCTTGAAAGCAGAAAAAGATTTGTCGCTTGCGCTCGTGTTACTCAACGCCCAATCTTCGAATTCTTTGATACAGATATTCGCCCCAATGACAAAATAATGGCTTTTTGTTTTGAGGATTATTATTCCTTTGGATTAATCCAATCAAACATTCACTGGAGATGGTTTTTAGAAAAATGTACAACCTTGGGCGAAACACCTAACTATAATTCCGCTGCTATCTGGGACACCTTCCCCTGGCCACAAGGCCCAACACAAAAGCAGGTAGAAAAAATAGCCGAGGCAGCCTTGAAGTTGCACCGCAAGCGTACCAAAACATTGAAAGATCACAACATGACCTTGCGCGATCTCTATCGCCTGCTGGAGCAACCCGGCAAAAATCCTATCAAAGAATTACATGCAGCTTTAGACAAAGCGGTAATAGATGCCTATGGTTTTGATGAGAAGAAAGACCTACTCAGTCAATTGCTTGAGTTAAATCTTTCCGTTGCCGCCAAAGAAGAAAAACAAGAACCTGTGCAGGCACCCGGCTGGCCGGAGCATATCAAAGGCAAAGAAAAATTTATTACCGATGATTGTGTACGGTTTGAGGGCTAAGCCTTCTTGAAGAATTTTAATTCACCTGCTTTAATTTCAGTGCATTTTATTTCTACAGCGTTTAATCCGATCGCATAACGGCTTTCAAAATGTTGCAAGAGCAGGTTTAAGTGTCTTAGCGACCGGGCAAAGTGTTTATCGTAGGTGAGAAAAGCCTGAGTAGAAGAAAGGTTATTATCCTTTTCATTCACCAGATAGCGGCTCCTTCGCGAAAGAGACTGTAAAGCAGTATATGCAAGATATTCATCTTCAGGCAATCGGGCAGGCGACAAGGAATTGGAGAAATTCAACGCATAGTTTACATCCTTATGCTTTCTGTATTGAAGCGTATATTTCGAAAGGTGAGCGTTCACAAAATGCAAAGCACTATAAAAACAAACCGTCACTTGCCAATCATAGCAATCAGATAGTTTTGTATTAATGGCCGATAGAAAATTGAGATTTCGCTTGGCCTGGGCGATGTGATCTTCAAATTGAGCCAAGCGTTGCTAAGATTAGGATTTGTAAAGCGTGTAGTGGTTAGGAACAGGCAATTGGTCACCCGATTCAACGATGGTAGTTTCCATGTCAAATCCAAATTTGTGATACTTAGAGTTAATCATTGCCTCAGCTTTCAATAACTTCTTTTCTAATTCAAGATCACCGTCTTTCACCTCTGCCCAAACTAACACTTCAGAGTCATTGTAATCAAAAGCTAATTTTTGAGGCTTTGCAGTTGCCATAAGCTTTGCATAGTCAACAATAATTCTTGAAACAAAATGTTGTTGAGCAGCTAGTTTACCTAAATGAGTGACCTCATCGGCATTGCCAGCAAAAATTGTTTCATAAAACTTCTTTTGTTCTGAATTAGCGGTATCAGTTTCTAATTGTACCTGGTGTGTACGGAGAGTTCCTATTAAATTGTCAAACCAGGCTTCAAGAGTAGATTGTTGGGTTGTTTCAACCATGCTTCAATAACGGTTTTTCGAATAAATTGGTTTTAAGCGTAACTAAAGATAAACGATTGATAACCAATTCCAAAATCAGATTCTCTTAATAAAACAAAGCCACTACTTGAGTGGCTTTCTGTGGGAGCTGAGGGGTTCGAACCCCCGACCCTCTGCTTGTAAGGCAGATGCTCTGAACCAGCTGAGCTAAGCTCCCAATGATGCACTGAACCATCCCGATCGCAATCGGGATAAACTCCCTTATTTGAGGACTGCAAAGGTAAAATAGAAATCTATTTGTGCAAAAAAATCTTTCAGGCAGTCTTTTGACCCCAATAATCATACTGCATATAGCACGCAGCTTCGTCTGCCACCTCTTTGCCTTGCAATCGCTCTACTATATAGAGCGCCATATCAATGCCTGCTGAAACTCCTGCCGAAAGAACAATCTGACCATTATCGACCCATCGTTTTTTCGGTGATACTTTAGTAGTCGGGGCAATGGACTTCAATAAATCCACTGCCATGAAATGAGTTGTTGCTTCTTTGTTTTCCAGCAATCCGGCTTTGGCCAATATCAACGCGCCACTGCAAACGGATAAAACAAGTTCTGCCTTCTCTGCTCTTGCTTTGACCCACGAAAGAAGAGTGGCATTATCCATTTCATAGCGTGTGCCAAATGGCTTGCCGTCCGCATGGAAACCACCACCTCCTGGTACGAGAAATAGATCACACGGTGGGCATTCATTCAGCAAATAAGTAGGTTGAATGATCAGGTTGTTCTTGGCGGTTATACTTTTCTTTTCCGCTACGGTAAAGACGCGAAAGGGCTCGCCTACTGTTCTTTGGCCACTGATAGAAAAAACTTCAAAAGGTCCTGCGAAATCGAGCACTTCAACATGGTCAAATAAGAGAATGGCAATGGATTTCATTTATTATGTAGTTGGATAAACTTTTTGGTGAGATATTTACTTATTAGTGTTACGCAAAACTAATAATCTTCCGTTATCGCGAGTATCTGCGAAAGGAGGCGGGTAGCGCGAAGCGATCCCCAATTATAATGGGATTGCTTCGTCCCATCACACATCCCAGCGCAAGCACTCGCAAATTTCGTATGGTTATTTTGTGTAACATCAGTTACTTAGCGTTGGCAATAAACTTAAACAACACATGAACTACAAATTATTAGGCCAATCCGGCCTGCGTGTTTCAGAACTTAGTCTCGGTACGATGGGCTTCGGTACAGAATGGAAATGGGGATCTGATAAAGAGTTGAGTAAAAAAATATTCGACACCTATGCTACTGCGGGAGGCAATTTCATTGATACGGCCAATCGGTATACCGAAGGAACGTCTGAGAAGTTCGTAGGCGAATTTGTTGCTTCGGATCGTGATCATTTTGTAGTAGCTACTAAGTATTCGTTGCGCGATCGTGCCGGGGATTTAAATTTTGCCGGCAATCATCGCAAGAACATGATGCGCAGTGTGCACGAAAGCCTGAAGCGCCTTAATACGGAATACATTGATTTGTTGTGGGTTCATGCCTGGGACAGTTGGACGCCCACTGAAGAAATTATGAAAGGATTAGAAGATCTTATTAGCAGAGGATTGGTTCATTACATCGGTGTGAGTGATACACCGGCCTGGGTAGTGAGTCAGGCCAATACGCTGGCACAATTAAGAGGATGGAATCAGTTTGTTGGATTGCAAATTGAGTACAGTTTGTTTCAGCGCACGGTAGAACCTGAACTAATGCAAATGGCCAAAGCCTTTGGGATGACAGTGACACCATGGGCACCTTTGGCAGGTGGAGCACTCACCGGTAAATATTTAAAAGGAGATAAAGGTCGGCTGACAGAGGCAAGTATCCGCCTCGGTGAGCGAGCAACGATGCTGACAAAAAAAGTAGTTGAGGTGGCCGAACGAATTGGGGTGTCTCCATCACAAGTTGCAATTAACTGGACTCGTCAGCACAAGGGGCAAAGTGTTATTCCTATTGTAGGCGCTACCAAAGTGGCGCAGTTAGAAGATGTATTGGATTGCTTAAAGTTTGAATTGACATTGGACGTGATGGCCGAATTGAATGAAGTGTCTAAAATTGAGTTGCCGTTCCCGCATAAATTTTTCAATGAAGCGGCTGTCTTGGATGTACTTTATGGAGGTGTGAAAGGCACCATGATGGATTCTCGTTAGTTGTAGCGACAACAATAGTTACTACATTTGCTACTATGTCCATAGAAGAAGATATCAAGCAGGAAAAATTTGAGAACGAATTTCAAAAAGCAGCCGTTAACATTCTTTTCACCGGCAGTTGGCTGTACAATACGAATGCTGCTCATCTAAAGTCTTTTGGTATAACACCCGAACAATTCAACGTACTTCGAATTCTTCGGGGAAGCTATCCCAAGGCATTGATGCTGGCCGATGTCACCTGCAGGATGATTGATAAAAGCAGTAATGCCACACGCCTGGTGGAGAAGTTGCGCATCAAGGGGTTGGTGAAGCGCGAAATATGTAAAGGGAACAGAAGACAAGTCGATATTAGCATTACGGCTAAAGGTCTTGATCTCTTAGCGAAAGTCGACAAAGAATCAGAACGCTGGCAAATCATGCTGAAGGGCATTACTAAAGCGGAAGCCCGGGAGCTCAACCGGGTCTTAGATAAGCTGAGGGGATAAAAGTCGATTAGCTCCTTATTCTATAAATCCGTACAGGGTTGTAGTCAAACGTGGTGAGTTTGTCCATGCTCAATTTATTTTTCAACGCTACTTTTTGAGATTCGGTATTATTTTGATGAATAATGGAAATGATGGAATCGCGTAATTGATTAGCGAATGCAAAGTCAATACATTTTTTAGCGGCTTCGGGAGCATAACCTTTTCCCCGGTGCTGCGGCATCATGGAGTACGCTACTTCCAGCTCTTCGACTTCATCCACCGTTTGAATCAGGAGCCCACATTGACCGATAAATTCTTCGGATTGTTTATCAATGAGTACATTCATCCCGCCCAGATTATTAGCATAACGATGGAAAATTTTATCAAACCATTGTTGGCAATGCTCTTCAGGAGTTTGTTTTTTCATGATCCAGTATTTCGACCATAATGGATCTTTGAAAAATTCAAGCCAGACATCATAATCACTGATCTCTAGCTTTCTGAAGAGCAATCGGGAAGACTCTTGGCCAGTGAGGAGGTAATTCATACTCACATCGTCTTCAAATAGTTTGTTCTCTTATTGGTTTTTAAATCGATAAAATCAAATTTTCGCGCGAGATTAAACGAACCCATATCGGTATCACTGTTAATATGGATGGCTCCAAAAGGAATAAGGTATTTGCAACTGTATTTTGTGCCGGCTACCAACTCTTCAATCCGCTTATCAATGGCTTCGTAGATTACTTCAGTTGCTTCTTTTAGGGGAACAACAGCGGATAGAATTCTTTCTTTTTGGTTATTTAAAATTTGTTCAAGGGTATTCATCTGATAATCCATCGTAGTCATTTTTCCCGACTCGATTGAATTACTGATTAACTTATTTAATGCCCCTTTTGCTGCTCCGCAGCAGCCGGAGTTTTTCATTTGACCGTATCGATGGATTTCACCAATCGCTCCGTTTTTGGATATACCAATGTGCGGTCCGTAATAAATACTGACAGCCCCCTCGTTAGGCACATGACTTGCAAAAGCTCCCATTCCAGTCAATCCCGTAAATGGAAATCCATCCAGTCCACCCATTTTAAAGGGCCCTAAAAATTCTTGAACCCTGGCAGGATACTGAATGCTATTAACATCATCACTGCAAATACTGTCGGCCAGCATAACCTGAGAAGGTTCTAAGTCTAATTCACGCTCCACAAAATCAATAAATTGATTGACACTGTCAATAGTGGTCATCGCATTGGGATAGTGCTGATGGATGATGGCAAGTTTATCTTTCTTCTTCATTTTAGATCAGAATATTGTTTTCAGGTTTTAGTGGCGCAGGAATATTCTCCATGGCAAACATTTCTTTTAAATCAATTTCAATGTTCCGGCTAATGGCCGTAATCGGCACATCGTTCGCGCTTCCCTCGAAGGGACTCTCTGTCGATTCACCAATTTTCTCCATCGTAGTAAATACCCAGGCAGACAAGGCGCTGAGAGGAATGGTAAGCCAGAAAAAGTAATCGCCCATGTTGTTGAACTCTTTCAACATGCCGAGCGGCACGAGAAACACAAAAATTTTGGTGAAGTAAAGATTCAGGGTGGCATATTGTCGGGGGTAAGGAAAATTCTTGATCCGCTCAGAGGCTCCCTGTTGATTTAAAAACTCAAGCAACATTTTTTCAAGTTCCATATGTCTGAAATCTTCAATAAGACCTTTTTCCAGCAATTGCCTTAACTGATCGGACTGCATAGCAATAATCTGTGAGGCTTTGTTGGTTTTGGACATAACAAACGCGGCTTCATCGGCACTTAAATAGCGACTAAGCTCCTTCGCTAAATCTCCCGGTTGCTCCGGTACACTAAACCATTTGTCTTTATACTCTGCGTTGTGCTTCTTGGAAATAGCCTCCCATACTTTGTGCTCGCGCAAATTGTAGCGTAGTGCGACAAGCCAGGCAAAATGACGGTTGATGAATTGCAATTTTATTTCGCGTAACTCTTTTTGTGAGATGGTAGAGACCGCCTGCCTGTCGGTAACATAGTCCTTGATCATAATGCCCCATCCCCGGCTCGCATTGACAATCGCTCCCCATGCCTTGCGTGCCTCCCACATGCGATCATAGGAAGCATTATTTTTAAATCCCACCACAAAGGCAACAGCAGTACCCAAAAGAGCAATGGGCAGCCAGGGCAAAGCAAGCCAGGTCCATCCAAACGCCCGGTAACAAATGGTGGGTACTGCAGCGATTATTAACAAATTAAAGATATCCCTGCGAGTCCAGTAAAGTACTTCCTTGAATGTATAATTTTTACCAGCGTGCATAGTTCTGCTTTTATTCAATGTAGAAATTTCTAAAACAATTCCTTACTTGCTTTCCAAAATTTTCCATCCTCGTCATTTTGAACTTAACGGTAAATATCAGTTCCCATGATCATTCAGAAATCGACCTTTGATTTTTTAAAGAATCTCTCTAAAAATAATAATCGGGATTGGTTCAATACCCACAAAGACCACTACCTGTTAGCTCAGGAAAACATGATTGAATTTCTTGATCAGCTTCTTTTGAAAATGAATGAGCATGATCAGATTGAAACACCTTCAGGTAAGAAGTGCTTATACAGAATTTACAATGACGTTCGCTTCTCTACAGACAAGACTCCCTATAGTCCACGTTTTGCAGGAAGTTTCAAACGCAGCAAGCCAAGTCTGCGAGGCGGTTATTATTTCTGGATTAAACCGGGCGCGTCTCGTGTAGGGTGTGGTTTTACGTATCCCAATCCTGAAGATCTCAAAAGAATCCGCCTGGATATTCAGGATAACTATACAGACTGGAACAAGCTCCTTAACTCAAAGCCGATTAAAAAAATATTTGGTGAAATGCAGGGCGATACAGTAGCCTCGGCTCCAAGAGGATTTTCAAAAAATCATCCTGCCATTCACTTACTTCGCTACAAGCAATATTGGTTTGAGCATTCCTTTACCGACAAAGAAGTTTTGGCACCGGACTTTCTAAATCAAATGAATAAGACGTTCAAAGCCATTCGTCCTTTTTTTGATTACATGAGCGAGGTGCTCACCACGGATTTGAATGGGGAATCAATTGTTTAGCCCGATAAGATCAACCTTTTTTCAGCGCCATATGTGGAACTAAAGAGAACTAATACTTGTATATACAACAATTGTATCTATTTTTGTTAACCTAAGATGTTATGCTTATGAATTCAGTAGTACACAAAGCCACTACCCGCGGCCATGCCAACCATGGCTGGCTGGATACCAACCACACCTTTAGTTTTGCTCATTACTATGATCCTGCGCGAGTCCATTTTGGAGTACTCCGCGTACTTAACGATGACGTTGTCGATGGTGGCATGGGCTTTGGCACACACCCTCATGATAACATGGAGATTATCTCCATCCCTTTGTCAGGAGACCTGGAACATAAAGACAGCATGGGCAACGTGACTGTGATCCGGCAAAACGATGTTCAGATCATGAGCGCAGGTACCGGTATTCAGCACAGCGAGTACAACAAGAACAAAGATAAGAAGGTCAACTTTTTGCAGATATGGGTATTCCCCAAACAGCGGGATATCAAGCCTCACTACGATCAGATCACCTTCAAACCGGAAGACCGGATTAACAAACTTCAGCAAATTGTAAGTCCCTCAAAGACCGATGAGGGAGTTTGGATTAATCAGGATGCCTGGTTTCACCTGGGTAATTTGAAAAAGGGTTTTAAAACGGAGTATGTTCTCAACAAAAAAGGAAATGGAGTTTATGCCTTTGTGATTGAGGGTGAAGTAATAATTAATGGACAGAAGCTTAACAAGCGAGATGGATTGGGTGTGTCGGAAACTGATACGATTTCAATTGAAGCAGATAGTGATGCTGAAATTTTATTGATGGAAGTACCGATGGAATAATTAATCGTTGCTCGTTATTGGTTGTTCGAATAGGCGAATAACGAGAAACTAACAACGAACAACTAAATTTTTATGAAAGCAAGAACCGTATCGAAATTACTTTATGCAGAGATGGTTGACATGGGAGGATTCCCGGTTCGTCAGCCACTTCCCACAAATCAGGTTGAGCAAATAGATCCATTTTTACTTCTGCATCATGCAGATATAAAAGCGCCAATGCATATTGATCCCGATCATGCAGGCATAGGGCCTCATCCTCACCGCGGATTTTCTCCCGTCACATTTATTTTTAAAGGAGGTGTTCATCATCGCGATAGCCGTGGTAATGACAGCACCATTTATGCCGGTGGCGCACAGTGGATGAATGCCGGAATGGGAATGCTTCACAGCGAAAGACCTCCCCACGATATTCACGAGATAGGCGGGCGACAAGAAATTATTCAACTGTGGATCAATACACCTGCAGCGAACAAGATGGATCAGCCTGCTTACTACCCACTAGGCGCGGAGGAAGCGCCTGTCATTAATAGTAACGATGGCAACGTAAGCGGAAGGGTATTTTCTGGTGAAGTAATGGGTGTAAAAGGACCTATTCCATCACAGACTATTGTTAATGCATCAACTCTGGAATTTAAAAAGGGAGGAAAAATTGAAATTCCGATTCCACCTACACATAATTCTCTTATCTATTTGCTGGATGGCAAATTAAATGTCTCCGGATATGGAATGGTGGAAGAACTGCACATTGTTCATTTTAAAAATGATGGAGAGGGAATAGCGCTGGAAGCGCTGGAAAATACCCGTGTGCTTTTTCTGAGCGGGGAACCGTTGAATGAAAAAGTAGTGCCCCATGGCCCGTTTGTAATGAATACACAAACTGAAATCATGGAAGCCATGCGTGACTACCAGATGGGGAAGATGGGTGTGCTGATTGAAGAATAATTACCCTAAACGACTTTCTTTCCGACTATAAAACCAACTTAACCAAACGTAAATGGAAACACAGAATTTTACTTTTTTGAAGGCCCTGAAGGGCGGAGCTATTGCGGGTCTTATCGGAGCTGGCCTCAACAACATCTGGAGTTTAATTGCGAACGCAATGGGAGCCACTATTCCTCCCGGATTTGCCATGGCCGTAACGATGTCATCCATCTTTCCGCTGCTGGTGGGTGCCGTCATTTATTTTCTTCTTCAAAAATATACGTCAAAAGGTACCGTCATCTGGTTGGCACTTTCCATCGGATTCGCCTTGCTAAGTTTCTTCCCGGTATTCAACACCCCTCAATTGCCTGACGGAACTGTATTGGATAGTACCTTTCCACTTTTGGTAGGTCCTATGCACGCTATTTCAGGGTTTCTGGGTATTTGGGGTATTCCCAAATTTTCAAAATAAACTCTAAGAAGACTTTTGGTGTTAACTTGCTATTGTCATGCTGAGGTACGATCGAAGAATCTACAATTAGATTCTTCACTGCGTTCAGAATGACGTGTCCCTTAGGTGAAAATAATTTAGATGGAAAAATCAACAGAAATTGAGATGCCTCTTTTGGAGACCATCCAGATAAGGAGAAGTAAAAGAGCGTACTCCGACAAGCCCATTGAACCTGAAAAAATACAATCGATATTTGAAGCTGCGCGCTGGGCGCCTTCCAGTTCGAATGAACAACCGTGGGTATATATCTACGCTACCAAAGACCAGCCCGAACTTTGGGGTAAACTTTTTGATGCTCTTGTAGAGGGCAATAAAATCTGGGCTGAGCGGGCTCCTCTTCTTATCATGAGTTTAATCCGGAAGAACTTTGTACGAAATGAAAAGCCTAATGCCTCCGCTAAATATGACTTGGGAGCTGCCAATGCCTTCCTCGCTTTGCAGGCTACTTACTTAGGACTTAATGTTCATCAGATGGGAGGTTTTGACCGGCAACGCGCAGCCGAAAATTTGAATGTACCAGATACTCATGAAGTGGCTGTGATGATAGCCGTAGGATATTCGGGAGACCCTGGTATGCTTCCTGAAAATTTAAAAGAACGGGAAATTTCTCCCCGTGAGCGATATCGACAAAGTGCTTTTGTAATGAACAAAACGTTTTAATATGGTTACCGCAATCATCGGCAGGGATCATTACCGCACAGAATTGCTGACCAGCGGCCATACCATTATTGCTGATGAGCCTGAAGAAATAGGAGGTTCTCATCTGGGGCCGGCACCCGGAGAGTTCTTAATGATTTCTCTTGCTTCTTGCACTGCCATCACGCTTCGTATGTATGCCGACCGGAAAAAATGGAGTGTTGATAAAATCAGAGTGGAAGTGGCTTCTGAAAAAGTTGATCGTAAAACGCTTTTTAAAAGAGAGATATCCTTTGAAGGGGTACTAGATGATGATCAACGTAAGCGCTTGCTGCAGATTGCCAACTCCTGCCCGGTGCATAAGACCTTAACAAACCCAATTGAAGTTCAGACAACTTTAGTGTGAGCTAATATAATCCTTACTCTTAATTAACTTCTTTTCTATGAAAGACATTACAAAAAAATATAACAACGGAGAAGTGACCATTGTTTGGAAGCCCAATCAGTGTATTCATTCCGAAGTTTGTTTTCATGGGTTAGGCGAGGTTTTCAATCCCGCCAATCGTCCGTGGATTACACCCGAAAATTCTACTACAGAAAAGATTATAGAACAAATAAAGAAATGCCCTTCCGGGGCACTTAGTTATTATATGAATACAGACGAAACCAAAGAAGAAGTGAAGGTAGAAGCGGAAACCATCGTAGAGACTGTGCCCAACGGTCCGTTGATGGTGTATGGAAACGTATCCATTAAAGACAGTACAGGTGGAGTTACGAAAAAAAATAAGGTTACTGCCTTTTGTCGCTGTGGCGGATCCTCCAACAAGCCCTTATGCGATGGCTCGCATAAGAAGATAGGCTTTCAAGGGTAGACAAAAACTCATTTCTCTCATCTATTGATTTTACTATCTTCGCGGCCTCATTGGGCTGTTAGCTCAGCTGGTTTAGAGCACTACCTCGACAAGGTAGGGGTCACTGGTTCGAACCCAGTACAGCCCACTTTTTTTATCAGTCCGTCATTGCGAGGGAGTTTATCTGCCGAAGGTTTCCGTAGACAGAGAACGACCGAAGCAATCCCCAATCCATTGCACTGTCCCGCTGAGCTTGTCGAAGCGTCAGGGCGTGCCCCCGATGCGCGAAGGCCGCGCACATGCAATCGGGGTCGGGCTATACGCTACAAGTCCGGCCATACACTTTCCCTCGCACTTCGGGCTTTCCGCTTCTATCCCTCACGCGGGATGCAGACCCCATTGTCAAGCATCGTCTCTCGTAGAGGACGATGCGCTATGCTGATCTATCGCATCGTCCCGAAGCGGAGACGATGCTCGAAAATGAAGGACTATGATATACCTGGCCAGAATGGTGAGCCCTAACGATTACTCAATTTTTGGAAAGGCAGAAGCAATTAAATTCGTAGAAGACCGAGATAAGGCTTCAAAAGAAGATAAAATAGAGAGACCATTTCTTTCTCCGCAGAGTCTCCCGCCTCGGGGAACTCTGGCGGTGGCAGACAATGTGTGTTAATCGCAGAGTCACGAAACGGAGACTCTGCGAAGAACAAATAAAGTAATCCAGAGAGAATTCAAGCAGCCCCTTTTTTATGCGTAAATTCGGAAATGAGAAACATTAAGTTCTATTTAATTGGATTAATTGTCTTTGGTGGTATTCTCTGGTTTGTACCATTCGGCTCAAGCCCACACTTTGAAATGACCAAGGATCTATTAATAGGAATAGTTTCCTCGTTCCTTCTATTAGTCTTTATTGAATTCAGGGAGATTGTGAACGACAAGTTGACTTATGGCTACTTAGCTGGAAGATACAGGCGTGAATCATTCCACAATATTAATAAGGACGCTAAGGTGGACACGAAATATAAAGAAGTTATCCCCTATAACGCAGTACCAGAACTAACTATGAACTATAAGGGGTTTAGAGAGTACGAAATACCACAGCTACACTATGAGGAGGGAATCGTTAAGGCGACAATTTTTTTAGATAAAACAAACAAATATCAAGGCATTGGTAACTACCAATATACGAAGACGACCTTAGAGGTTGATATCGGTACTTATACGCTCCATGTTAATGAACTCGACAAGAAAAGATTGTATATCTTTCATCAAAACATACTGCCAAGCGGTCTATCGGTCGGGTACGAAGTTTGGGTGAAGCAGGCCCCGAACACATATTTAACTGTTACAACTATGAACAAATGGCATGCAGTCAAACAATTTGTTAGGGACTACCTTGGTATTCCCTGGCAAATTTGGATCCTCATAACTATTTCGACATACGCAGTACTGGCGGTATACTTCAATGCTATGAAGATACCTGAACCTTTCGAGGGCGGACATAAATTTGAAAAGCTGTTCTATGAACTTGGTCAAGCAACATTAGTTTCAATGCCCCTTTATTATTTGGTTGTTTACTTGCCTGACCTGAGGGTTAGAAGATCATTCTCAAATTACCTCAATCATCAGATGAAAGAATTTTACATTCAACTCGGAAATTTATTTGCTGCGATGAAATACAATTTAGTTCACAAAGGTGGGCAACCTCAGTATCTAGAAGGGATGTTCAAAATGCCTAAAGACAACCAAGAAATAGAAGAAATATTCAAGCAATCAACACCAATGAATAGCGGCAACCAATTCTATAACAATCCAACATACACACTTGGGCAGCAAATCTTAGACCTTTACATCTATTATAACGACTTGGTACTTAATGTATCCACGCGTTCTAAATCAATTGACCCCGAATTAGATAATCTTTTGACAGGCATTCAATTTTCAGGTTTCTTTTTTCATATTCAGGGAATGAAAGCAAGATTAAATCAATCATTCAGTTTAATGGTTTTGGGCTCTTCTCTTACTAGCGACACATTGATTCGCATTCGACTACTTAGCGACTATTGCAATAAGAATTATCGCATTCAAAAAATTGACGACTTCATCAATAGTCAGCGAAGGACTATTTGATGGCTTCGCCCTTACTGTTCTTCTTCACCAACTAGATTATTAGTTCAATTTTGTAAGGTGCTATCACTTGAGCTCTCGCGGCTCCCCCATGTGCGGGTTTAAGCCGCCCAAATAAGGATAATTGTTTCAAGGACTTCTCCACCATCACTTTCGTTTCGGTGGACAAGTCAGACTGAGCTTGTCGAAGTCATCGCCAGAAAAACTCCATTCGTCCAACCGAAGCCGTCCTGGTTTGGATATTCACCGCCACTGGCTTCTGCGTTATCACTGCAGACATCATACTTTTCCGTCATTTTTCCGGTTTCCTGGTAGACTTTAAGATTAGCATTCGTCCAGTTTGATTTTAATTGATTGGCTAAATTATCTAAACCATAATTAAGCAATCCTTTATAGGTGATCAATTGTAAGGGTGCCCAACCATTAGGGGCGTCCCATTGTTGGCCACTGAATTCAAGTGTTGTCGTCATGCCACCGGGCTTGAGAAATTTTTCTTCAAGAATTTTCGCTGTTGAAATAGCTTGATCGGGTGAGGCAATTTCAAAAAATAAAGGGAAGGCTGCCGCAAGGGTATAATGCTCTTTTTGTTTTTGAGCTACAAAATCATAATCAAAGAAGAATCCTTTCTCTTCGCTCCAACAATATTTCTTAATAGCAGATTTTCTTTTGTTGGATAACGACAGATACTCCGTTGACTTCTTGCTGTTGCCGGAAAGTTGGTGGGCTTCCGACAGGGTTTGTTCAAGATGAAGGAGCAAACAATTTAAATCAACCGGAATAATCTCGGTGGTGTGAATAGTGCCAAATGATTTTACATCTTTAAACCAACGACAGCTAAAATCCCATCCCGACTCGGCTGCAGCCCGCAAGTGACGGAAGAGTTCTTCCGGTTTTTGTTTGGACTGATGCGATAGTTCTACGTCTTCTTTGTAGGCTTCTGGTCTTGGTGTGTCGTACTCATCCCAATATCTATTGAGAATAAATCCATCTTCCATGCGCACCACGCGTTGTTGCGATGAAGTTGCAGCACTGAGTAAATCAGCCCCCTTCATCCAAAATTGATATTCCTTTTCAAGCTGAGGCAAATATTTTACGAGCACACCCTCTTCTTCCTCCCGACCTTCCTTCTGAAGTTTCTCGTCTTCATCACGCAGAAGTTTTACCATTAACGAGAAAAAAGGAGGTTGCGACCGACCGATGAAATAGGTTCTGTTACCATTGGGGATGTAGCCAATCTGATTAATGAGAAAAGAAAAATTATCGACCATATTCTGAATCATATCCACGCGACCGGATACTTGCAACCCCAGCATGGTGAAATAGCTATCCCAATAATAAATTTCGCGAAAGCGTCCACCGGGCACAATGTAGGGATGCGGCAATGCAATCAGTGATCCGCCTTCTTCGTCAGGCTTTCGGGTGAGAACATTCCACAATGCTTCAATGTGTTGTGTTGCAGATTTGGAAACGTCACTTTTATAATCTGAGGAATAGGCTTTGGGTAAAGAGAAATTTTCTTCTACGAATTTTTTCAGTTCAAACTCTTCTGATAGATAACTTCCTAAGTAATCAGCATTAATTTTATCAAGCGCACGTTTGGGAATACAATCGGGGAAAGTTTTACCATCCCCAAATGTATTTGCTATTTGAACCTCTTCGAACAAGGGACCAAGTTCATGGACCTGAGATATTTTCATAAGTAATTTTTGTTAGTGTCCGCCTTTCGAACTGAACTCAATCTTCGCTTCCGATTTTTTCTGAATCCTGTTAAAGAAGAAAAGACAGAGCATTAAAATTCCAATCGGCACTAACGAAAAATAGAAAGCTGTTTGGCCACCATACGCTTCAAAAATATTTCCGGTAATAATCGAACCCGTTGTTCCCCCCAGAGCGGAGAAAATCACAATCAATCCAGACATCGGCCCATGTTGTCTCGCTGGTAATGTGCTCAAGATAACAGAGTTGATGGCCGGATAAATGGGCGCTATGAATAGTCCGATCAGCGGAAAAACAAAAGCCCCCAAGGGTGCATTGCCCCAGCCGGTTACTTCGCCACCATTATTTTGTGCTAATGGAATAGCTACCAGCACCAATACACTTGCTGCGAGCAGACAAACAATCAAAACGGCAAACCAATGAACTTTTTGCAACGCAAAGCCAGCTGTAAATCGTCCTAGTGCAGTGGAGGCCGCGAGTATACTCGCCATTTGAATACTCAATGTTATAGGCAGGTGGAGTACTTTGCTGTTAAAGGTAGGCAACCAACTCATAATACTTTGTTCTATCAATACGTAGGTAAATGCACTGACGATAAAAACTAAAACCAGAGGCGTGATGGCCAATCTGATCATGTCTGCAAAATCTTCGAGAAAGGGCTTTGATGCATCTGTTGTAACACTTGATTCATCAAGTTTTGTACTAAGCAAAAGCAGAAAGGCAACACTCGCGATTCCCGCCAGCAGGTAATAAACACTTAGCCATGCGGTGGACTGTGGATTCTGATCGTCCACAAAGGCGCTGAAAATAAAGTAACCGGTAAGAATGCCCACCATAAAAAATGATTCTATAAAATTCATAAAGCTCGCGTGCTCTTTTTTATTCGTGGTGATGATGCCGATGGTAGCATAGACAGATACTTTTATTAATGCAAAAGAAGTTCCCGTGACGGCAAACAAAACTTTCGTCATCGTAAAACTGCCAAGTGAAGGCATGAGCAGACAAGCCGAGGCAACAAAGCCAAGCGCTATTAGCATGGAGTTCTTGTAACCAATGCGGGTAATGTAAGAGGCTACCAAAAACGAAACAAGGGCAATGCTTAAATCTTTGAAGGCTTCGAGTATACTGGCGGAAGACTCGGACACTCCATAATTACTCTGTACTTGCAGTATCACGGTCCCCACACTATTCAACAAAATGGCAAATACAAAGTAGTTGAGAAAGAGGGAGAGCTTGATTTTCCAGTCGGTCATGATGATTGTTTTTGGTTGCCAAACAAATCTAATCACTTCATAGAGAACTACACAATAGAGATTAGCGAATACCCTTATCTTTGTGCATGCGCATTTCTTTATTATACCTCATCTTACTAATGCCAACATCATTATCAGCCCAAGTTTACATTCCTAAATTTGACATTCAAGGCCACCGCGGAGCACGAGGCTTGAAGCCGGAAAATACTATTCCTGCTTTTTTGACTGCGCTTGATTCTGGGGTAACCACGCTTGAGTTGGATGTAGTGATTACAAAAGATAAAGTGGTAATCGTTTCCCATGAGCCCTGGATGTCTGCCGGTATTTGTTCTGATCCTTCCGGCAAGCCTGTTTCAGAGAAGGAAGAAAAGAAATACAATATTTATAAGATGACCTATGGTCAGGTAAAGCAGTTTGATTGTGGTACGCGTGGGAATACCAGATTCCCGGAGCAAGAGAAGATGGCCGTGTCGAAACCGCTGCTAAGTGAAATAATTATTGCGGCAGAAAATCACATTAAGAATTTCACACGCTATGAAGTGGACTATAATATTGAGATAAAATCTGAAAAGGAACTAGATGGAAAGTTTCAACCGGCACCAGATGAATTTTCTGATCTGGTTTATAATTTAATCGATCAATATTTACCCTTAGATAGAATCGTCATCCAATCTTTTGACTTTCGGGTATTGAAATACTGGCATGAAAAATATCCGCACGTGCGACTGGCCGCGCTGGTAGAAAATTTAAATACCATTGATGAGAATATAAAAGACCTGGGGTTCACACCTTCTATTTATAGTCCGGATTATACGTTACTCAGTAAAGATGAAGTCAAGCACTGTCATACATTAAACATGCGCGTAATACCCTGGACGGTAAATGATCCCGCAGAAATGCTAGCCTTAAAGGGTATGGGTGTCGATGGGTTTATTACTGATTATCCCGACCGGGCAGCAAAGTTTAAGAGGACTTTGAATATTAAACCAACGGGCAGATCCGGAAGTAAGTAGATCAGCTGAATAAGTTTTAAAAACTACTGCTTCTCCACTCTTCCATCCTTCATCACAAAGATTACTTTCTCCATGACCTCAATTTTTTGTAATGGATCTCCATCAACCGCAATAATATCCGCGTAAGCGCCTTTACTTATTTCGCCTAATTGACCACTCTTATTAAGAAGTTCGGCTGCAACAGTTGTGGCCGTCTTGATCGCCTGCATGGGAGTCATTCCAAATTTGACATAAAAACTAAACTCCTTTGCTTGCTGAATTTTTTGCCAATCAAAACCACCCGCATCCGTACCGAACGCAATCTTCACTCCTTTTTGCATTGCCTTTTTGAAGAGCTGCGGCACCGCCTGATACATCTGCAAATAGCTTACTGCGCCCAACTTGGCTCTACCCTCTGCTACATAATCCATGACGGTAAGAGTTGGAACCCAAAAGGCACCTTTAGCCACAAACAAATCCATACATTCTTCATTCATGGCCGAGCCGTGCTCAATGGATCGCGCACCGGCTTTCAGTGAATAAATAATTCCATCCGGAGTCATGGCATGGGCGGCCAACATGCGTTTCGATTTTATGGTTTCATCGGCAACGGCTGTAATTTCTTCAGGCGTAAAATTGGGTAGGCTCCCAAACGTACCATCTGCTTTACGAAAATAGCTTCGGTCAGCGTAAATCTTAATCCAGTCAGCACCATAACTAATTTGTTCCCTTACCGCCTTCCGGGCCTCATCAGCACCCGTCACTTCCTGAATGCCTTTGGGCATACGCAGTTCCCAACTGTATTCACCATTTCCAATACTGTAATGCCCCGTTGTATTAATCGCACGGGTTGATACAAACATGCGTGGCCCCGGAATCACTCCATTATTAATTGCTTTTTTTAAATCAACATCGGCATACATGGCCCCTTCTGTCTCCACATCACGAATGGTAGTGAAGCCATTCATGAGCGCAATCTTACAGGCAACACTTGCGCGCAGGGTGCGATAAGGAATACTTTCTTTTAGGAGTTGAGCATCGTATTCTTCAGCAGTAATATCGCCTTGCAGCAAAACGTGAGTATGGCAATCAATAAGTCCGGGCATCACCGTTTTTGTCGACAAGTCAATTACAGTTGCTTTAGCAGGAATTTTATCCCACTCTATAATATCTTTAATGAGATTGCTCTCCACCACAATTGCTTTCTTCCCAAGGGATTGATCCGATCGGCCGTCAATCAATTGACCACATTTGATAATTGTGGTTTGACCAAAGCCTTGCATGCTGATGACTACAAACAGCAGGAAAAATATTTTTTTCATTTTTTTTTGGGAATTGATTTCCCATAATTAGGTAATTCTAATGTGACAATCAATTGATTTGATAAAAGCGGTAGGCATTGAAAGTATCTTTTTATTTACTTTGCGGCCTAAATTTATAAGTGATGAAATATGATGTATACGGCATTGGTAATGCCATTGTCGATATAGTGACGGAGGTAGAGCATGATTTTTTTGAAAAAAATGGTGTGGAGAAGGGAGTGATGACATTGGTTGATGAAAAACGACAGCTTGAGCTAATGAAAGTCATTGATATGAAGCGAAGCAAGATGTCCGGTGGCGGGTCTGCAGGAAATACACTGGTGGGGCTCAATCAATTTGGGGGAAAGAGTTTTTTTTCATTTCAGGTTGCCCATGATGAGTTGGGTAAATTTTTTTTAGACGACCTCAAAAGGAATGGTGTCGATACTAATTTGCGATATGAGCAATGCCCTCCAGGCCACTCGGGGAGATGCCTTGTCATGACATCACCTGATGCACAACGCACCATGAATACATTTCTTGGGGTGAGTTCTTTTCTTTCGCCAGAACATCTGGATGAGGAAGTGATTAAACAATCATCTTATGTCTATTTGGAAGGTTATCTTGTAGCAAGCCCCAAAGGATTGGAAGCGATGAAAGAGACAAAAAAATTGGCAGAGAAAAATAAAGTAGAAGTTGCCCTTACGTTTTCAGATGCCAGTATGGTAAAATATTTCTCCAAACAGATGGAAGAAATCGTGGGCGCCAGTGTTGACCTGCTGTTTTGCAATGAAGAAGAAGCGATGATATTTACGGGCGCGGATAGTTTACAGGAAGCGCGTGAAAAACTGAAGCAAGTAGCCAAGCGGTTTGTGATAACACTAGGCGCCAATGGTGCATTGATATTTGATGGAGATACCTTTATTCAGATTGAACCTTATAAAGTACGGGCCATTGATACAAACGGAGCAGGTGATATGTTTGCCGGTGCATTCATGTACGGGATCACTCATCAGCATAGTTATGCAGAAGCCGGTAAGCTGGCTTCCCTCGCTTCATCTCATGTGGTGACACAATGGGGTCCACGATTAACCCCGGATCAGGCAAAAAGGGTGATGGCTGATTTAATTTGAATGGAAGAGAATAGCTAATCCTCATAACAGGTTTAAGGAAAAGCATTTTTGGAGTTAGTCGATCGGACAATTGACGATGGACCATGGACAATTTAGATTGCTAACCTAAACAAAGATTCTGATCTAACCGTTTTAACAATACTTCTTTTATATAAATATCAAACTATGATAAAAAAAATAGTAATGTCGTTTGTGGCCCTACTAGCATTGGTTCACGTTGGTATTGGCCAGGCCCGCAAGATTGAGTTTACGGAATATGATCTTGATAATGGAATGCACGTTATTCTTCACAAGGACAACACTACACCCATTGTGGCAGTATCTGTCCTCTATCATGTGGGATCAAAAAATGAAAATTCAGAAAGAACGGGGTTTGCGCACTTCTTTGAGCATTTGTTGTTCGAAGGCACCGTGAATATCAAGCGTGGTGAATTTGATAAGTACATCACCTCAGCGGGTGGTACAAGTAATGCCAATACCTCTAACGATCGCACCTTCTATTATGAAATCCTTCCCTCCAATCAAATGGAATTAGGTTTATGGCTGGAGTCGGAACGATTGATGCATGCTAACATTGAACCGATCGGTGTTGAAACCCAGCGGGAAGTTGTGAAAGAAGAGAAACGTCAGCGAATGGACAATCAACCCTATGGCAGCATTCTCACAGAGATTTTAAAACGCGCCTACACGGTTCATCCGTATCGTTGGCCAACGATAGGTTCTCTTGATCATCTCAATCAGGCCAAGTTGGAGGAATTCATAGATTTTTATAAAACATTTTATGTTCCCGAGAATGCAACTCTCTCTATTGCAGGAGATATTGATCTAGAGCAAACAAAGATTGCTGTCGCAAAATACTTTAAGGACATTCCAAAAGGAGGTAAAGCGATTCCGCGGCCTACCATAGTTGAGCCTGCTCAAACTAAAGAAGTTCGTGATGTGGTGTTCGATAACATACAGCTTCCCGCAGTAGTGCAAGCCTATCATATGCCTGCCCAGGGAACAGATGATTCCTACGCATTGGATATGTTAAGCACATTACTAAGCGGAGGACAAAGTTCTCGTATGTATAAGGCATTGGTAGATGAGCAGAAGAAAGCCTATACGGTTCAGTCGTTTCCATTTTCATCAGAAGATCCTGGGTTGTACCTCGCCTTCGGCCTCGCTAACGTTGGCATAAATGTAGACGACCTTGAAAAAGCCATGGATGCAGAAATTGAAAAAGTAAAAAACGAACCCATTGCCGATAAGGAATTTCAAAAAATTCGTAATCAGGTGGAAAGTCAGTTTGTGCAGCAAAATTCCTCGACCGTAGGGATTGCTGAGCAACTGGCCAACTACCGCGTTTATTTTGGAAATGCTAATCTAATCAACACCGAGATAGACAAGTACATGAAAGTGACCCCGGCAGATTTACAGCGTGTAGCCAAAAAATACTTGAATAAAGAAAATAGAGTGGTGCTTCATTACTTACCCAAGTCGGCCCAAAACAAACCGGGAGATACTCAAATCAAAAAAGACAATTGACCATGAAGAAGATAAATTTAATCATCGCCCTGGCATTGCTAATTACAGCCGCAGAGGCACAGGTAGATCGCAGCAAAGCTCCTAAGCCTTCTCCTGCTCGCGAGATAAAAATTGGAGACTACCAATCCTTTTCGCTCAAGAATGGTTTGCAGGTTTTTGTAGTTGAAAACCATAAACTCCCGAGAGTACAGTTTACACTAGAATTAAAAAATGATCCCTTATTGGAAGGTGATAAAGCAGGCTATGTATCCATTGCAGGAGACCTGTTGGGGACTGGCACAAAAACAAAAACAAAAGCTCAATTGGATGAAGAAGTTGATTTTATAGGAGCCTCGATGAATACTTCCTCCGCAGGAATCTTTGCATCTAGTCTGACGAAACATACGGGAAAATTACTTGATCTCATGACGGATGTGCTATATAATCCTGCCTTCTCCCAGGATGAGTTAGATAAATTGAAGACACAAACTCTTTCTGGAATAACAGCAGGTAAAGACAATCCCAATGCAATTGCAGCAAACGTGCGGGGAGCTTTGGTGTATGGTAAAGGACACCCCTATGGAGAAATAACAACTGAAAAAAGTGTTGGGTCAATTATACTGGAAGATTGCAAAGCCTACCACAACACGTACTTCAAACCCGGCAATGCCTATTTGGTAATTGTTGGTGATGTGGATTTTAGGAACGCAAAAACTCTGGCGGAGAAATATTTTACGAAATGGGCAGGTGGAGAAGTTAAGACACAGACATTTATAAAACCGGTTGAACCAAACAAAACATTTGTAGCACTGGTAGATCGTCCCACTTCCGTTCAATCGGTAATCAATGTTTCTTATCCTGTAGAATTGAAAATAGGAAGTCTGGATGCTATTAAGGCCAGAGTTACCAATCAAATACTGGGAGTAGGCCTCTCTGCTCGCCTTAACCAGAACCTTCGTGAGAAACACGGATACACGTATGGTTCGAATTCTCAACTTTCAGCTGATCATCTGATCGGTAATTTCAATGCAAGTGCCAGTGTCCGCAATGAAGTGACAGATAGTTCCATTTTCGAATTATTAAATGAACTTAAGCGTATTGGTTCAGAACCAGTAACCGAAAAAGAATTGTCGGATGCAAAGGCATCGATTTCGGGTGCCTTTGGCAGATCTCTCGAAAGCCCGCAGACCATTGCCAACTTTGCATTGAATACGGCCAAATACAATCTTGCTAAAGATTATTATAATAATTACCTAAGAAGTATTGATGCAGTTACAATAGCTGATGTTCAGGCAACAGCCAAAAAATTTATCAAGCCGGATAACGCTTATATCGTGGTAGTGGGTAAAGGCGCAGACGTGGCCGATAAGTTGAAACGGTTTGGAGAAGTCAGTTATTATGACGTAGAGGGAAACAATTATGTCCTCTCAAAAACAACTCCATTACCCGCAGGGCTTACAGCAGAAAAAGTTTTGGCCAACTATATTGAGGCAATTGGTGGAAGTAAGAAGCTGCTGGAAGTGAAAGGAATTAAAACTTCCTATAAGGCCAATGCCATGGGGATGGAAGTGAATATGATGGTCACCAAGAAATCTGGCAATAAGAGCACGCTGGAGATCAGTGGTAATGGCTTGACATTTCAGAAGGTGGTTTGTGATGGAAAAGATGTTTCCATTTCGGCCATGGGCCAAAAGCCACCTGTGGATGCTAACATGAAGGAAAAGACGATCTATAAAAGTGCCATTATCCCAGAACTAGGTTTGGGTGCGGTCAAAGCAACGTTAACCGGAATAGAATCTGTAGAAGGAACTGAAGCCTATGCCATTGAATTAATTCTTCCTTCGGGAGCTAAGTCCACTCTTTACTATGATAGAAAAACTGGTTTAAAAATACAGGAGCTTGAGTCAATTGAAAGCCCACAAGGCAAGGTTACTTCATCGACCAGGTACCTTGATTATAAAGAAGTCAATGGGATAAAGATCCCTCACACATTGTCCCAAAATCAAGGACCGATGAGCTTTAAGTTTGAGTTGATAAAGGTGGAAATAAACCCGGTGATTGAGGAGGCAGTATTTAAGTTGGATTAATTGAGATGGGTTGATGAAGTTAGAATGAATTAAAACCTCTATTTTTCAGCATTTAGTGCAGATTTGATTGAATTTCCATTGAATCATTCAGAGCGCATCTTGCAAATCCGGAAAATCGTGGTCATTTTTGCAACCCTTTATTCATTAGCCAATAGGTAATTAGACAATATTATGAAGCGTACATATCAACCTTCCCGCAAGAAAAGAAAGAACAAGCATGGTTTCCGTGAGCGTATGGCAACCGCCAACGGCCGGAGGGTATTAGCCAGCCGCAGAAGAAAAGGAAGAAAGAAACTTACCGTTTCTGACGAAAAGACCCTAAAGCATAAGTAGCCCGCTTGGGAGTAAGTCTCCCTGAAAGGGATTAATTTTAATCTCATGGGGAAGTTTACTTTCAAAAAGGAAGAAAGACTCAATAAAGAAAAATGGATAAAGGAACTCTTTGAAAAGGGTTCCTCTTTTCATTTATACCCTTTCCGCGTTATTTACCTTCCTCATCCAGATTCTCAGTATCCGGTTAATCAAGTGTTGATTTCCGTGTCGGTAAGAAACTTCAAAAAAGCAGTAGATCGAAACATCATAAAAAGACGCATTCGGGAAGCGTACCGGCTTAATAAACCAGACCTGTCTTCCAGGGGTAAATGGCTCATTGCTTATATTTACGTAGGAAAAAAAATAGAGCCCTCTTCGGTTATTCACAACAAGCTGCCGATGACATTTGACAAGATGTTCAAAAAAGAAAATGAGAAATAAGGTTAGAATAATAAGCTTCGTTTTTGCAATCGGTCTACTGGGACTATTTGCTTTTGCCGGTCCGGGTGAAAAGTATTTCGACATTGCTAAGAGCCTGGATATTTTTGCCACGCTTTTTAAAGAAGTCAACGCCTACTATGTGGATGAAGTTGATCCGAAGAAATTAATCAATACAGGTATCAAAGGGATGTTGGAATCACTGGATCCTTACACTGATTTTATTCCCGAAGAAGATTTGGAAGCATTCAGCATCCAAACTACCGGGCAGTATGCAGGAGTCGGAGCACTCATTGGCATTGTCAATAAGAAAACAGTAGTGACAGAACCTTACCTAGGCTTTCCGGCACACAGGGCAGGCTTACGGGTGGGGGATGAGCTAATTTCGGTAGATGGACAAAAGGTGCAGGGTAAAGGAACTGGCGAAACAAGCGCCTTACTGAAAGGTAAGCCATATACAGAAGTTGACGTGGTCATTAAAAGAATTGGTCAAAAAGAAGAGCTCCATTTTAAAATTATTCGTGAGAAAATAAAAATAAGTAATGTCAGCTACCAAGGTCTTGTTGAGGGAACCATCGGGTATATAAAATTGGATGACTTCACACCCGGTGCAGCAAAAGAAGTGGAGGATGCGTTAGTTCAATTGAAAGAGAAAGGCGCAAAGAAGATAATTCTTGATTTGAGAGACAATCCGGGAGGTCTTCTCTACGAAGCAGTCAATATTGTAAATATTTTTATTCCGAAAGGCCTCGAAGTGGTGGCCACCAAAGGCAAGGTTCAGGATTGGAATAAATCGTACACTACCTTAAATAACCCGGCTGATACTGAAATTCCACTGACAGTTCTTACGAGCGCAGGCAGTGCCTCGGCTTCAGAGATTGTTGCAGGTTCGCTACAAGATTATGACAGGGCAATCTTGATCGGACAAAAAACTTTTGGCAAAGGATTGGTTCAAACAACCCGTCAGCTTTCTTACAACACTCAACTCAAAATCACGACTGCGAAGTATTACATCCCCAGCGGTAGATGCATACAGGCAATTGATTATGCCCATCGAAAAACGGATGGATCAGTGGAAAAATTTGCCGACTCATTAAAAACGGAGTTCAAGACTAAAGCAGGGCGGAAAGTATTTGATGGAGCAGGCTTAGATCCAGATATTATTGTCACACATGAGCCTGCCAGAGCGATTACGTTTGAGTTGGTGAATAGGGCAATGATTTTTGAATATGCCACACAATATTGCAGTGAGCATCAAGAGGTACCAGCATCAATGAAGAATTTCAAAGTCACAGAAGTCGAATATGAGAAATTCAAGGCATGGCTTACTAAAAAAGACTTTACTTATACTTCTGAGTTGGAACGGCAAATGGATGAATTGATAAAGACAGCGAAAAACCAAAGATCATATGCGGAGTTGCAGGATCAATTGACCTCCCTCAAGCAGAAAATAACAACAGCCAGAACGACTGATCTCGTAAGATTTAAAGACGAAATTAAGCGAGCACTTGAGTTACAGATTGCCTTTCATTTTAGACTTGATGAGGGTCAGGCAGAAGTTTCCCTCGATAGTGATTCCGAGATCCAAGAGGCAAAGAGAGTGCTATCAGACGACAATGTTTATAAAAAATTATTGTCGCCTCAATAATGTCAATAGTACTAAGTCTCGAGACCTCTACTTCAGTATGTTCAGCAGCACTGCACGAAGATGGAATGCTTCTGGCAAGTTCGGAATTACACATTCCTCAGTCGGCATCTTCAAAACTTGCCGTGATGGTCAATCAACTTTTTAAAACAACAGATATTTTACCCGATACGATTAAAGGTGTAATTGTTTCTGCCGGTCCTGGTTCCTATACGGGCCTTAGAATTGGCGTTGCAACAGCAAAAGGTCTTTGCTTTGCATTGAACGTTCCCCTTCTGTCAGTAAATACACTGGAACTAATGGCCTATCAGGTTATCTCTTCCCTCTCTCCTGTGGAGAGGGGGCTAGAGCGTGAGGCTATTGAGATCCTTTTCTGTCCCATGCTGGATGCCCGAAGAATGGAAGTCTATTGTTTAATAGCCGACCAAAAATTGAATGTTTTAGAGCAAACAAATGCCAAAGTCATTGATGAATTGAGCTTTGATACTTGGCTGGAGAAAAAAGTTATTTACTTTTTTGGTAATGGAGCAATCAAATGCAAGAGCATAATCACCCACAAGAATTCAAGATTTATTGAAAATATAATTCCATCAGCTTCCAGGTTGGGTGAATTGGCATATAAAAAATTCCAACTAAATCAGTTTGAGAATTTATCTTCATTCGAGCCCCTTTACTTAAAAGATTTTGTTGCAAAAAAACCAAAATCAGTTTAATTGTGTTGCAAAGCCATGGATGAAATCATTAATCGCGTAGCAGCAAGTCCACTGATAACTTTTGATCTCGAAGAGTTATACACTAAGGGAGATCGAATAGTATTTGATATAAAAGATCAGCTCTTCGAAGGTGTAATCCTAAAGGAAAAAGATTTTCGAGCCTTCATAAAAAATCACAATTGGTCTCAATATCAGGGTAAGAACATAGCTATTATTTGCTCAGCAGATGCAATCGTGCCTACCTGGGCATATATGTTACTTTCCGTTGCACTTCAACCGATTGCTTCCGCGATAATTTTTGGAAGTCTTGCCGAACTTGAGTCATATCTTTTTCAGCAATCACTTTCGGCAATTGATTGGCAGCAGTATAAAGGCGCAAAGGTTGTCATCAAAGGCTGCAGCAAAGTGGTTGTTCCAGTCTCCGCCTATGTTGAGGTTACTAACCGTCTCCGTCCTATTGCCGCCAGTATTATGTATGGCGAAGCTTGCAGCACGGTACCTCTTTACAAAAAGTCAAAGACAGATTAATTCTGTTTTTCAAATCAAAACCTTGGTTTGTGTCCTCACAAGCCAGCAAAAGAGCTCTTTTATGTGTTTAGCCCTCTGAAAATCTTTTCCGCAACTATTTGCAGAAGCCCAACTGACTGTTATCTTTGCACTCCCAAATCGGGTTGGTCTGATTTGGGACAGGTTTTTGAGTCTCATACGGGGATGAAAATGGAGAGGGAACTCTTCGCTAAGCTCGGGGAAGGAATCATTTTTTTAGGAGATGGTTTTGGTAGCCTGAACACGTTCTTTGAATAGATGGAAATTGATAGCGGACCCGTCC
>JANMYO010000076.1:0-37334 GCA_031382175.1 Bacteroidia bacterium
CCTAACAGGTTGCACCTCTGCAGAGCCTGCTTACGCTTTGTGGCACGAACAAAGAAATGTATTTCAACTACTGAAAACAAAAACTATTTTTGTCCCTATTCTAAACCCCCAACTGTAAACCTATTCCAGGACGAGACAGAGGGATCGTGAGGACACCGAACCAAGGCATCAGTATTCAATCATTTTTTTGAAATCCTTCTCTGAAAGTATCTTTACATAAAAGCCCTTCTTAATAAGTTCTTCTACTTTTCGATGTTTTGAACTCTTCTCGTAACCAGCTAGTTTGTTCATATCCTGTGTCCCAACAACAAGCAAAGTCGTTTCTTTTGTTACTGAATTTGTTACGTTGCAACCAACATCTGCCGCTAACTTGGCTGCCTCTCCTCTTGTCATAAGCAGTCTACCTGTAAATACAATATCCTCGCCATAAAATGCACCTTGAGGATTTCCATTTAATTTTTCAATTGAATGAATCGAACTAATTGGTCTTTTAATTTTTTCAAACCAGTCCGATAGGTCTAAATTTTTAAACTTGCATGCTTCTTGAATGATTCTTCCTGCAACAATCGCATCTTCTAATGCATCGTGATGTACAAAAGTAATTTTTAAGTACTCTGCGATGTTTGCTAACCCAAATCCTCGATAAGCAAATTCGTCCCAAGTCCGTCTTGCAACTTTTGCAGAGTCAAGCCATTTAGGTATTAAAACGTCCAGTTCGTATTTCTCGCACGCCCTACTGATTGCAACTCTGTCAAATGGCATGTGATGAACCGTAATTCTGTTTGAAAGTCTGGTTTGCAATTCAGGATACACTTCTTCAAAAGTCGGTGATTTCTTGACGTCCAATTCCTTAATGCCGTGAATTGAGGTATTGAATGGGTCAAAATAGTCGTCAGGATTTATTAGCGAACTCCATTTACTAATTAACTGCCCATCCTCAAATTCGGCAATTCCTATTTGGCAAATGCTTGAGTAGTCCGCATTAGCCGTTTCAACGTCAACTGCGACAAAATTCACTCTTTATGCATTTTTTTTTGAATTTGTTTTTGAAAAGCTGTTTGAAGCATACATAACTTTCCCAGTTCCTCATCCTCACAATTTTGAATGTCTCTTTTCTCAATTAAATAGCCCAAGAAATCCATGTAGTCTTTACAGTCAATTAGTCGGCTTGTTCGCTCGTTAACTTGTGGTTGAATTCTAATAAATCTCCACGCTTGTTCCTCGTCCTTTGTCGCTTTGAGTATTGAGTTAATTAACTTACTCCAAGAGTCAACGTGCTTCTTAAACCTTATCTCAATCAAACTGTCAGCATTTATTTTAGTTGTCCTGGTCGCCCCTTTTTTAAAACGATTTGGAATATCAATCTCGTCCGCAAACCTAATTGTTAGTTGCTCAGCTGTTTTTGTTATTCGTAAGTCCATACTTTGTTACTAAATGGCCGCCAACATCTGGCAATATAAGATTCTACATATTTCCAACAAAGTGTTTGCGATTCATGTTAAGGATTTACCCACCCTTCACCACTTCCACCACCTGTCCTTTCTTCCGCGCAAAGATGCTATGGTCATACATCGCCTCTGCACTCACGGCTGGTAAATAATACGTGCCTGCATAGCTGGCGGTCAGTAATACCCTGAACGTTTTGCGTTGGTTGGCGCCTAAGTCAAAGTAAGTATAAACCCGGTCATCGCGGATGTCCTGATAAGTGGGCTTGTCTCCTGTTAAACGATCTTCGGCTTCATCAAGTCGGAGATTATTAATCTCCCAACCCGAAGGAAAAATCTGGTTCAAGGCCATGTTTTTATAATTGCCCCGCAGGGCCGGATTGGCAATGGTCACGGTAGCAACAAATTCTTTGCCTTGTTCCAGTCGGGCCGGATCAAGTGCATTACCATCGGCATCGGTGTAGGAGATTCCAACACTTAAGTTTTCCTGTGCATCTTCTTCAGCTCCGCGTGCCGGCACTCCTTCACTGATCACCCGCACAAAGAGCGAACCTTTGCTTGCGCTCGTAAGTTTCAGGTTTCCTCCTTTCACACCCTCCATTGGCAGTTGCACCTGAGCCATGGGCAGTTCAGTGCTGGCCGTCACATCTTTTCCATTATATGAATAGCTGAATTTCAATTCGCCTTTCTGTTCTGTTCCTGCAAAAGCTCCCACCGATTTCAGACACCAGGCTATCGTCTGCGTACTCATCCAACTATTCGGATTGCTCAGCGATGCGGAAATCTCTTTCACCAACTCAAATCCTTTCGTCCGTTCATTGAGCAACAATAATGTTTCAAGAATGATCGCTCTATCACGAAGGTCAGAACCATACGAGTAGGCCATCTCCTGATACGACTTCACCGAAGTGGGTAAGTTGGAAATCAGTTTCTTTGCCGCTTCGGGTTGTCCGGCTTTCACATACGCTGCCGCCAGCATCCATCCCGCTGTAGCGGGCAAGCCTGTCTGCTCACGCAAACGGTTCATCGCGCCTAACTCAGGATCTCCTGCCAGTGCCATAGTATACAATCGATAGGCTTGTATCAATTCGCTGCTGTTGTATTCCTGGTTTTTTCTCCACGACTGTGCTTTGCTGCGCTGGTATTTCTTCCACCGTTTAAGCATATCATTGGGAACATAATATCCTTTGGCATCGGCTTCGATGAGGAAGTGACCAGCATACGTTGATCCCCAACTGTCAGAATCATCTCCTCCCGGCCAGTAAGCAAATCCGCCATCACGATTAACAAAAAGTTTTAACCGATCAATACCTGCCTTCACATTGGTTTGCGTCATCGCCTTCTCTCCATCGGTCAACGCTTTCACCTGATCAAGATACAGTTGAGGAAATACGGAGGATGTGGTCTGTTCAATGCACCCATACGGATACTGCATCAAATATTTTAAACGCTGACCCAGGTTGATAGGCGGCAAGGTTGAAATCTCCAGCACGGCAGAATTTGTTCCGGCAATACCTACCGGTGCTACCGCAGATGTCCAGGTTTGTCCTGTTTCAACAATCGCATTGATCACTTTAGTAACTGGCGGATTAGGATTGCGAACATCAATCTCTATAACATCTGTTGCTTTATAACTACCCGAAGAAGCAGTTACTTCAATTTTTGCAACACCCGTTTCTCCTTTCACAGAAAGATCAAACTCCACCGTCATGTCGGCTCCATTCATGGTTACAGATTTACTAGCACCGTTGGTCAAGCTTATCGGTCCTGAAGTCTTTACATCTAGTTTAATGTTTTTAATACTCGGCTCCATGGTGAACAAAGTGATCGGAAGTTTCAATGTTTCTTCCGGGCCCAGCACACGGGGCAAGGTTGCCAGTACCATCAATGGCTTGCGTACGGGAGTGGCTTTGTCTGCCTTTCCATAAGCGCCATCATAGCCAGCAACCACCATTGTTTTCACTGAGCCGATGTATTGAGGCATGATGAATTTATGTTCGTTGCTTCCGCCATCTAATGTAAATGGCCCTAAATATTTAACCACAGGCTTGAAGCGATTCGCTTTGGAGTCATCTTCCTTACCCGCCATTTCACCATCACCACCAATAGCCAGCAAGCGTTCTATTCTTCCACCAAAGGCGCCCATCACATCGTTATACAAATCCCAGGTCTTTACACCGAGTGCTTCACGTGCATAGAATCGATTCCAGGGGTCAGGAGTTTTGTAGCGCGTGAGATCCAACAAACCTTCTTCTACAATGGCCACGGTGTAGGTCATCTTTCGTTTGGATTGCTCTGATATTTTAATCACCACTTCTTCTCCGGGCTCCAGTACATCGGGCATGGTGATCACGGGAGTGAGATGCGTTTCCGGATTCTCTACTTGCACCGGAATAACACCATACAAACGCATTGGCAAATCATTGGCCGTCTGCGAATGGGGTTGCAACATAGTGATGTGCACAAAAACATTGGGTGTCATTTCTTTGGTGGCGTCAAAGCTGAAAGGATTATCACCCTTCTTGGTTTCCACCCAATAGGTTTCAAGCACCTTGCTCCCGTTTTCCACACTGACCAAAGCACGTCCCTGATCGCTGCCGGGTATCATCAGATTTATTTTTTCACCTGTATTATATATCGGCTTATCAGAAGAGAACGACAGCATGGTTGCTCCTTCATTTCCTTCTCTTGCACGACCTGCCCATCCTGGCCAATCGATATAAACAATCTTGCCGGTGCTATGACCGGAAATCGGATCGTAGGCTTTCACGAAATAGCGACCCCACTCGGGATACTTGATTTTAAAATTCCAGGTTCCCTTACCATCTACTGAATTTATTTTTCCTGTAGTAATTGGCTGTGAATATTGTCCCGACATAAAGTTGGTTGAGTTACCATCAGAATTATCCCACCACCAGCGCCATTCAATTTTATAAATCGACATCTCAATATTATTGTGCGAGACAGGTTTGCCATCCGCATCCACCGTCACCACCTCTACACGGTGCGTTGTGTCGGTTAATAGCATACCGCGTGCTTTATCGCCTAACGGCAAACGAATACCGGTAAACGATGAATAAGGATAAAAGGGGATGCTGAACCGATCTATACTGAAGTTTCCGCTTTCCTCAAATACTTTACCACGGAAGACGGCATTTAACATGCCGGGCGCTGCCTCCGATACTTCGAGGTTGGCATTCACAGTAGCATTACCATCATTGTCGGTAAAGCCTTCGAAGATTCGTTGAGATTCACTGACAAAATCGCGGGATGGATCATCGAAAGTAAAATCCGGATAACGCACGAATTTAGTTTCTGCTTTCGTCAACAGTACATCGAACTGCGCTTTCAGGTTTTTTCCCGGAGTGCCTTGTAGCCAGTTCACTTTAAGATTTCCGGAAACATTGTTTCCATCAGCTGTCAATTTATCAACACCAAAATCAAGATTGATCTTGAGTCGATTGGGTTTCACCATTTCAATCTTCAGGGGCTGCGTAAATTCAGTACCTCCTACTTTTACCCGGGCCATCCAGTTCCCAGTAGGCGCATCGGGGGATGTGACGGAAGCAAATTTGTAAAACCCATTTTCTGAAGAGCCGCGCACCAGTCTGCTGGTAACCTGTCCTTGCGGATTCTGTAGTTCAAATACAACCGGATGATTCTCCGGCAGTAGTTTCAATTTATCTTCCAGAATGAAACTCATATACAAGGAATCACCCGGCCTCCACACTCCCCGCTCTCCATAAATAAAACCTTTTAAGCCTCTTTGTATTTGTTCTCCTCCGATATCAAAATTGCTAAGCGATAGCGATTCACCATCCTGTAATTTCAGATAACCACGCTGAGGTCCACTCTTCGCGACAAGCGCAAAGGGATACTCACGGGAATTGATAATCGCTTTACCATCTGCACCTGTTGAAGCTGAACCGATCAGCTGTTGCTGATAATCGTACAATTCAAGTTGAACTCCTGAAACCGGTTGAGTTGTTTTAAGATCATTAACAAAAATGACCGTGCTGCCATCGCTTCCCCGCTTGGCAAGCAGGCCAAGATCAGAAGCCACGACATTGCGTTTGACATTCCGCTGGCCGGAATAATAGGAAGGATGGCAAGGATTGTCGCGCTGCTCCCAATCATAATCCTCACCGTAATAATACTCTTCGTAAGAATCCCAATTGCTGGACTCTGATGTTTCGTCCGACAATTCTTCATCGGCAAATGCCGCAGACTCATTGGCACTTGCTGTAACTTCGCCTTCATCGCACACGTAAGCTAGATACGATTTTTTAAAGCCAAGGCGCACCTGATAGATTGCCCCCGGTTCGGTGTTGATCAGTGTAGCGAGGTCAAGGGTAAACCTATTCCACTTTCCAAGATCGGTGATACCGGTATTGTCTAGCTGAATCGTTTTTTTAAGTATAGGCTTCCCTACCCTCCGCAACTCAGAACTGCCATCCATATCATTCACCTGAAAGAACTGTAAAACGTTTCCTTCAAAGATTTTAACAATTTGCAAGTCAACCGATTTTAGGTTCACTGCCTCAAAAGGCATGATCAATCCATCCGTGCTGGGAAGTATCGTACCCTTGCCAGTAAATCGAACGGCAGGCTGCAGTTGTTCGAACAGCACATCGAAGGAAGCGCTCTCCTTCATCTTGTAATTCAAAATATTTTTAACCCCAGCTTCAATCGAAAGTGTTTTTGAGCCCGTCTGCTTTACAGGAGGATAGATACGGATCTCATTGTCTTTGATTTCAAAATCCAGTGTTCCTACATCAGTGATATTAATAAAGCCATCCAGGTTTTGCTTTTCATTGAGCGGATCAGAGAATTGCAACACCACATGCTGGTTGCCACTCTGCTCCACTTTCACATTCATCACTTTAAAATCACTGAGGGCCGGAATCTCCACATCCCGGTCATCTGTCTGATTCGAGCCAATGCTCGCGCCACTGGTTGAAAGCTTTACCAAACTGGCAGCATCTTTTCGGGCAATATCCTCAACAATAAATAAATGTTGTCGCCCCTCGGCAGCATGCGTCCAACTTAACTTCAATGATTTACTATCCTGTTGTGCTGTTATCATTTGCTCCACGGCTGTGTTATCAGCAAAGTCGGCAGTGAATAGGGTGCCTTCTATCTTTTGGCGGGTAAGTTCAGTCTTAACATACGGTTTGATATTTTCAACCGTCAATTCAAAATTTTGTGGAATCACCTGAAAGGAGTATTCGAACGTGGCCAGATCACGCGGAACGTCCAGTAACTTCGAAAGGAAAAACCTTACTTCATAAATTTGTCCGGAGGATAAGCGTGCTTCTGGCTGAAACTCCAACGTTCTTTTATCAAGCCAACGTGAAGTTCCTTTAATGGAAGGATTAAATTCCAGCAACTTCACGCCTGTTTCCTGACCTATGGAAGTGGAGTCCACTGCGTCCTTGGAAAGGACAATATGAATAGTCGACCCTGAACTGATTACGCCTGCGGTGTAAGAAGAGATGTATTCACCAAAAGCAGGATTGATGGAGGTAATTTGACTGTCCTTACTTTTTGCTTTCTGAAAATAGAAAACACCAAAGGCAATAACTGCCAATACCAAAGCACCGAGACCAAGTTTTTTCCAAGGCAAATTTTTCATAGGATTAGGTTTTGAAAGGGTTGTCAATTTCGGGATAAATTCTCACCCTACCAACCTACCCGTGTGTCTCAAATGGACGCGACAGTTCTCATCACCTTAATCAAATAATCTTGCTTTTTCAGGCCTCACCCCATCGAAAGGCTTTGTTTTTGTTCAGTTATGAAGGTCCCCTCTCCGGCCGGAGAGGGGAAGGAAAACTCTTTTCTCACGCAAGTCTGGATGGGGTGAGGCTTTGATATGCACCAACCTACTTACACCCTATACCCTGCACATAATTTTCAATGATCTTTATGGATGGGGCTGTTTCGCTGCCTTTGAATCCAGCGATGTCCTTGTATTGAATTGTCTTCAAATAGCTTTCAAGAAATTGCTTTGATAAAGGCAGGTAGGACCAATGCCATTTTTCTTCTTCATAGCCAGTACGCACGTCATCTGTTTTTGAGGTATACGGTTGACAAAACCCAAACTCATGACCATGAGCTTTTAGCCATTGGTAAATCTTTAAACCATTACCAGATTCAAAGTAAGAATTCTCCAAGCTGTTCAAATCCATGTCTGTGCCCCAATGATGGCGCGAACTGCCGGGCATAGAAGAATAGTGCAAAATGATTTTAGCCCTCTCTGACTTATCTTTTACGGTCGTCAGGTCTTTTCCTTCAACTTTAGTTTTACCATTCCATTTGTTTTCCCAAATGCTTTTCTGGCTTTCAAAATTACGCGTGGCCGAAATGATCGTTAGAATTACTCCCTCCTTCTTTGCCGCCTCCGCCATTTTTTGAAAAGCTTCATATGACTCTTTTCGTAATACACCTCCTCTGGCTGAGCCGCCCGTATGTTCATCTTTCAGTTTGGAGAAACGAAAATCCGTAGTAGGATCAAATTGACCTAAGAGATATTTTTTCTCTACGGTTTGCGCTGATAGTGACAGAACAATTGATTGAAAAATCAGAATAAATAAAATTACTCTCATCAATACTTTTAAATATTAAATCGTACTTCTTAAATCTTAAATTAAGGGCATCTCTAAACCCTGTCAGGTTGAGCCTGTCGAAACCAACTTGTAGCTTTTTGAATCCCAAAAACGACTTCGACAAGCTCAGTCTGACAAACAATTTAGGTTTTTAGAGATCCCCTTAATTTACACTCTCTCTGCTACCTTATTCATTACCTTTGTCTGTACCTGAATGGATTCATGGTGAACCAGTCTTAAGAAATCGCGCATGAAGCCTTCATCCAAACCCATGGCTTTGGCCATTCCTACCCTAGTTTGCACAATCTCATCCCAACGATTTACCTGAAGAATCGTCACGTTGTTCTCCTTCTTATACTGGCCAATCTTCTCCGATATCTTCATCCGGGAAGCCATCTTGGTCATGATGTCATCGTCAAGCTGATCGATTTGTTCACGCAAAATACTGAGCGTGTCCTTAAACGATTTACTATCGGAAGAAACCGTACGAGCCACAAGGCCATCAATAATTTTGGCCAAGGCAGAGGGTGTGATTTGTTGTTTCGCATCGCTCCAGGCGGCATCCGGGTTGATATGACTTTCAATCATCAATCCTGCCATATCTAAGTCAAGTGCTTTTTGAGCGATCAATGCGATTAAGTCTCTGTTACCCGCAATGTGACTCGGATCGCAAATCATATCCAACTCAGGAAAACGAGTTTTAAGTTCAATGACAATGTCCCACATCGGGGCATTGCGGAAAGGTCCTTTTTCAAAAGAAGAAAATCCACGATGGATCGCTACCAACTTTGTAATACCCGCACGATTAAGGCGTTCAAACGCACCGATCCATAATTCAAGATCGGGGTTGACCGGATTCTTCACCATCACAGGAATATCAACCCCCTTCAATGCGTCAGCAACTTCTTGCACAGAAAAAGGATTTACCGTTGTGCGGGCACCCACCCATAAAATATCAACTCCTGCTTTTAGTGCAGCTTCAACGTGAGCAGCTGTAGCCACTTCTGTTGTAACAGGAAGACCCGTTTCTTTTTTCGCCTGCATCAACCATTGCAGTCCAATGTCTCCCGCACCTTCATATTGACCGGGCCGGGTGCGCGGTTTCCATATACCAGCGCGGAGGGCATGCACTTTGCCGGTAGCTGCAATCTGTTTTGCTGTAGCTACCATTTGATCTTCTGTTTCAGCACTGCAGGGTCCGCTGATGATAAGCGGGCGATCCACGTTCATCCAGCTTGATAAGGGTTGTAGGTCTAATCCTTTTTTTGTCATGATTTCTAAAATTTTAATTCCGGTTTTCTGTTTTTACATTATTTAATTCAATTCCATCCAATACTCTTCTGATCTCATTAGCACGCGACATGATGCGATGTAACTCTTTGGTATCATGCTTCATCAAATGATAATGAAATTTCTGCAAATGCATGATGTATTCCAACAAAGCCTGACTCAGGTATTCTGCATTTTGCTCAAAGATCGGAGCCCACATATCTGGTGAACTCTTTGCTAAACGCACGGTAGAAGCAAATCCTGTGCTGGCCAGGTCAAAAATATTCTTCTCGTCTTTCTCAATATCCAATACCGTCTGTCCCAATAAAAAAGAACTTACATGCGAGAGATGGGACACATAGGCCACATGTTTATCATGTTCGTCAGCCTCCATGAAAATAGTTTTCATTTCCAACGCACTAAATATTTTCTCCGCTATCATTAACGCTTCAGGTGAAGATTTGTCTTGTTCACAAATAATAATTGTTTTGCCTGTGAACAATCCATCAAATGCCGCTTCAGGACCTGAGTTCTCTGTTCCCGCCAAGGGATGAGCGGCTACAAATTGTCTCCGTTTCGCATGTCCGTTAACTGCTTTACTAATCTGAGTTTTGGTAGAGCCTGCATCAATGACTACGGTGTGTTTGCCAATAAGGTCAAGCACAGATGGAAGTAAGGCACACAAGGCACTAACCGGAATCGCGATAATGACAACATCGGCTAATGATAAGGCCTTGTCTTCCGATTCTGTTTTATCCACCAATCCCAACTCCAGGGCCTTGCTTGCATTGTGAGGATTGAGGTCAATACCGTTCAGTTCAGAAGCAAACCCCGTTTTGCGCAAACCGATTGCCATCGAACCACCAATCAACCCCAAACCGATTATTGTAACTTTCATTTAGATGTTAGACATAAGATTTGAGACGTGAGACTCTATGCTTTTAAATTTTTTGATCCGCTCAAGAGCCTCTTCCAATTTTTCAACCGTGGCACACAGTGAAATTCGGATGAACCTTCTTCCACCTTCGCCAAAAATAAATCCGGGAGTGATAAAGACTTTTGCGCCATAAAGTATCTCATCAATCCATTTTTCTACATCGTTGACTTGATCAGGTGCTTTGGCCCAAACGAAAAGACCAGATTGTTTTCCTGAATACAAGCAATCTAGTTCATTCAATATGTTGTGTGCTGCTTCCCTCCTTTTCCGATATGTAGCATTGAGTTCCTTAAACCATAACTCACCATTCTGTAATGCTTCCACAGCGGCATGTTGGAGACCCAGAAACATCCCTGAATCCATATTACTTTTCACGCGAAGCACAGCTTCGATGTATTCTTTCTTCCCTGCCACCCAGCCAATGCGCCAGCCGGCCATATTATGAGACTTACTCAATGAGTTCAATTCAAGAGCAACCTCATCGGCTCCTTCAATCGAAAGAATGCTCAACGGTGATTCATTTAAAATAAGGCTGTACGGATTATCGTTTACAATTAAGAATTGATTCTTTCTCGCCAGGTCAACTAGTTCTTTCAACTCCTCTCGTGATGCAATCCTCCCGGTAGGCATGTGTGGAAAATTTACCCATATGATCTTAACCTTTGTCAAATCTTGTTTCTTCAATGCATCGACATCTACTCCCCATCCCAATTCTTCTTTCATTTCGTAGGTGCAAATTTTAGCTCCCACTAATTTTGCTACGGAAGAATAGGTGGGATAGCCAGGATCAGGTATGAGAACTTCATCACCTTCGTTGACAAACGCCATGGCAATGTGCATGATGCCTTCTTTGGAACCCATCAGCGGCAGAATAGAATTTTCTGCATCCAGAGAAACATCATAAACTCTCTTGTAAAAATCGGCAATGCCTTTGCGAAGAGCAGGTATCCCTTTGTAATTCTGATAGCCGTGGTTGGCAGAATTTTGCGCAGAAAGAATCAACGCGTCTGTAGTAGCTGATGAGGGAGCCATATCCGGACTACCAATACCAAGATTGATCACTTTCAATTCCGGAGTATCCAATCCGCGAACTTCCGCCAGCTTCTTCGAGAAGTAGTACTCTTCTACGTTGGCGATGCGATCAGCTGTTTCAATTAATTTCATAGTCCACTCTTTGCGCTTACTTACCTTGTGGTGTTACACAAACCTAATAATCTTCCGTTATCGCGAGTATCAGCGAAGGAAGCGGGTGGCGCGAAGCGATCCCCAATAGAATGGGATTGCTTCGCCCCATCACACATCCCAACGCAGGCACTCGCAAATGTCGTATGGTTATTTTGCGCAACATCAGTTATATTCTATCTTCGATTTCTTATACTCCCCCAACACATTCAAGTTTCTCACTTGACGCAACACTTTACGAATAGCGTCATCATAATTTTTTCTTCGTTTCCACTCCACGTCCACATGAATTGAGTATTCACTCGGCTTTCCAATGATAGGAATGGATTGGATTTTAGACAAATTAATGCCGCTATCCTTAAAGGTCATGAGGGCATCGGCAAGGCTTCCTACTTCATTGGCGACCTCAAAGCACAACGAAGCTTTGTTCGTTTCATCAGAGGATTCCTTCCTCTTAGAAAGAATAAGAAAGCGCGTAAAATTTTTCTTATGCGTTTCGATTCGCCTCTCTAGAATCTGCAAGCCGAACTTCTTTGCCGCATGTTCATTGGCAATGGCTGCAGTATCATTGAGTTTCTTCTCTTTTACTTTTTGAGCCGAAAGAGCAGTGTCATCGCTTTCTCTTATTTCAACGCCATTTAGCCGATGAAGGAAATCAGAACACTGTCGAATGGCCATTGGGTGCGACTCAATGGTTTTGATATCCTTCAACAGTACCCCTGGTAACGTGAGCAGATGCATGTGGATAGGAAGATAAACCTCTCCGATGATAGAGAAGTGATACTCCTGCAAGAGAAAATAATTAGGAAGGATGCTGCCAGCAATGGAGTTTTCGATTGCCATCACTGCGAAATCACATTTCTCATTCTTCAATGATTCACAAAGTCTATGAAACGACAAGCATTCCACGGTTTCGATGGGTTCATTGAAGTAGGTCATGGCAGCTACTTCATGAAAACTGGTAGCAATGCCCTGTATGGCGATTCGTAATTTCTCTTTCTTCTTCATTTCACATCTTTCTAAAACAAAAATCCCCCGAGTGTTCGGGGGACTTTTCTGAGTTTTTTTGTTTCTATCTCTATTCAACAAAAGGCTCTTCGAAGTCCCGCGGAGGCTCCAAAAAAGTAGTAAAAATAAAAGCCGTTGTTGATCATTGTTCTTACTTGATGTTGCTAAGAAAGAGTAAAAATTCCTTTTACGCAACTACCTCCCAAAGATTTGTGAGAAATTTCACAGTCGCTAACTACTGTTAGTTGCATTATTCTACCGATCAGTGGCGAAGTCGTTGGTTGAGGAAATCAAATAAAGTACCTTTACCATCAAACCAATTGGGCATGAAATCAATCGTCAATTTCCTTTTTATCTCGCTATTATTCCTTTCTGCGTGTGGTGGAAAAGGAGGTGAACATACTGGCCATGGAGATCATGACTCCGATTCGGACGATGATAATCCCAATACCGCCTTGTATAATCAGGTCATGGATGTACATGACGAAATCATGCCGAAGATGGAAGACCTCTACAGGTTCAAGAAAGACATTCAGGATCAGATTGCTAATTCTCCCGACATGGTGATCGAAAAGAAACAACAACTTGAAAAAGTCATTTCCAATCTGGACTCCGCCAGTAATGCCATGATGGATTGGATGCATAAATTCAATCCACTTCCGGATTCTGTAGACCAGGAGAAGGCGCGGGCTTACCTGGAATCGGAAATGGAAAAGATCAAGAAAGTGAGAGGCCTTACTTATGATGCACTGGAGAAAGCAAAGGAGGAAGGAGTAAAGAATTAATTAAGGACATCTCTAAAAACCTAAATGAGTTGTCAGGCTGTCCCATAGTTCAACATAACAAGGATTCACTACACTACTGCCTTACAAGCCCCTTCCTCTTGACATAAAAAACATTCTTCGCCCGCTTTTTTTACTACTTTAAAAAAAATCTGATCGCTTAAACTCCCGAACCATGAAATATCTTACACTGCTTATCGCTATGGCTTGCTTTTCTACTGCTTATTCCCAGCCCAATCAACAACTTACCCATGATATTTTTAAAGAACTGATCGAAATCAACACGACCAACTCCTCCGGAAATACCACAAAAGCGGCTGAAGCCATGGCCGCCCGACTAAGAGCAGTGGGCTTTGCGGACAAAGATATTTTCATTGGCGGCCCTGACCCACGAAAGGGAAATTTGGTGGCAACACTCCGCGGCAGCGGAAAGAGGAAACCCTTGTTACTTCTTGCTCACCTGGATGTAGTGGAAGCATTGAAAGAAGACTGGACTACTGACCCTTTCAAGTTCGAAGAGATTGATGGCTTCTATTATGCACGTGGCTCGAGTGATGACAAAGCCATGGCGGCTATCTTCATCGCCAATCTGATTCGTTTCAAACAAGAACGATTTGTACCCGATCGCGATATCATTGTTGCCCTTACGGCAGATGAAGAAGGTGGCGATTTTAACGGTGTAGACTGGTTGCTTAAAAACCATAGAGAATTAATCGATGCTGAGTATGCATTGAATGAAGGTGGAAGAGGTCAGGAACAGGAAGGCAAAAAGATTTTAAACCAGGTGCAGTTAAGCGAGAAAGTATTTCAAAGTTTTAAGCTGGAAGTGAAAAACCGCGGAGGTCACAGTTCTCAGCCCAGAAAGGACAATGCCATCTATCGTCTGGCACATGCTCTGGACAATCTTGGCCGTTTCGATTTCCCGATAACCCTGAATGAAGGCACGCGAGTTTATTTTGATCGTACTTCCAAAATTGAAACCGGCCAACTGGCAGAAGATATGAAGGGAATTATTCAAACTCCACCCAATGCCGAAGCTGTGGCGCGTCTCTCTGTGTTTCCAAATTACAATGCCATGCTCCGCACCACGTGTGTGGCTACGATGATTAACGGTGGCCATGCAGAAAATGCACTGCCACAAACAGCAAACGCAACGGTAAACTGCAGGATACTTCCCGGTGAAGACCCGGAAAAAGTAAAAGAAACTTTGATCAGTGTTTTCGCTGATAACAGTATTTTAGTTACTGCTCTAAAACCAGCCAAGCCAAGTCCTCCATCACCCCTTAATCCGGATGTATTTACTCCCATCGAACGCATCACTCAAAAGATGTGGCCAGGGGTTCCTGTAATTCCCACCATGTCGACTGGCGCTACCGATGGGGCCTACCTTCGCAATGGAGGTATTCCAACGTATGGGGTTTGTGGTATCTTCAGTGACGTAACGGATGTTCGAGCTCATGGAAAAGATGAACGGATCAATATCAAATCCTTCTATGAAGGCCAGGAGTTTCTTTATCTGGTGGTGAAGGAAATGTCGTTGAAGACTTCAGTGAAAAGAGATTATTAATTAAGTCGCTGTCAAATAAACGATGAAAAAACACTACGCTGCGGCCATCTCCGCTTTTGTCATTTGGGGATTTTTTCCCATCCTGTTAAAAGCGTTGAGTGACTATTCAGCCGGAGAAATTCTCTACTTCAGAATTCTTTTTTCTGCGCTCATCTTATTGATTATCGTCTTTGGGTTTAGAAGAAAACATATTGCAAAAGATTGGGAATATTTTCGCTCCTTTCCACCAACCAAAAAAAAGGAGGTAATCTTCCTAACACTGGCGGGAGGAACTTTACTTACCATCAACTGGCTCACCTTTATTTATATTGTCAACAACATTAACATTAAGACAGCCTCCTTCTCCTACTTGATTTGTCCGGTCATTACAGCCGTATTAGGGTTCGTATTAATCAAGGAACGACTAACCATGTTACAATGGATGGCGGTTGCTCTTTGTGGGTCAAGTTGTGTTATGATGGGGATCAGTTCTGTACTGGAACTTGGATATAGTTTTTTAACCGCCCTTACTTATGCCTTATACTTAATTACCCAACGCAGAAACCAGGGTTTCGATCGTTTGGTCATGCTGGGAATACAAGTATTCTTTTCTTTCCTTATTCTAAATTTATTTTATAGTGAATTAATCCAGACAGCTCCAGTTACTGCAGAATTTTATACGATTATTATAATCATTGCCGGACTCTTTACCGTCTTCCCCTTGTTCCTCAATCTTTTTGCGCTCAACAAAATCAATTCAGCCACGATCGGAATTTTGATGTACCTCAATCCTCTACTTAATTTTATGGTTGCTTTTTTAATTTTTAAAGAAACGATTACCTCCATCCAAATAATTGGTTATATAATCATTGCTGTTGGCCTGGTGTTATTCAACTATCCAAACTTAGCTAAGATCAAAGCGGCTGTTACCTCAGAGAAACCGACATCCTGAAAGAAGCAACAACTGTCAACTAAATACTATTCATACCGCAAAGCCTTCATAGGATTCGCTCGTGATGCCCGAAATGTGTGATAACTTATTGTCAATAGAGCAATAGCAAATGCGATAAGCCCTCCCGCTAAAAATAATAATGGATGAATGCCAATTCGATACGCAAAATTTTCGAGCCAGTTTGACAACAAAAAGTAGGCAACCGGACTGACTAAAATAAAAGATACCAAAATCAGTTTTGCGAAATTCTCAGTCAGCAATTTGGTAATCTGAAAGCCAGAAGCGCCCAGAACCTTCCGGATTCCTATCTCTTTTGTTTTTCGTTCGGTGGTGATGGCGACTAACCCAAACAAGCCCATGCATGAAATGAGGATTGCGAGGAAGGCCATGATGGTAACGACAGAGCCCATCTGTTGGTCAGATTGATACAAGGTGTCAAAATGTTCATCCAGAAATGAATAGTTAAAAGGATAAGAAGATATATTTTCCTCCCACACCTCTTTTACCGCAGCAATGGCTTCCTGAGCCTGAGCTCCATCTATTTTTATCGATATTTCATTATAGCCCCATTCAGGGTGACACACGAGCGCGAGTGTGTTGATTTTATGATGGAAGGAATTAAAATTAAAATCTCTGGCAACCCCTATTATGGCACCGAGGGAATCATTTTCATACCAGGCGTGGCCTGCGGGTGTGCCGACTGGTTCTTTTATCCCCAACTCACGCACCATTGTTTCATTGATGATAAAGGCTCGTCCTTTATCTGTAATGAAGTCTTTAGAAAAATCCCGTCCTTCTTTCAACTTAATCCCATAGACTTTCAGGTAGTCATAATCCACATTTACGTTGGAGGGAGTAAAGCGATAAATTCCAGTATCCAATTTGATTTTAAATCCCCAGGAATTGAAACTGTTTCCCAGACGTTGACCCGAGGCGGTCACTCCCGAAATTAATTTATTGCCTCTTAGCCACTCTGTTTTTAAGGTTTCAAATTTTTGATTGACTTCATCATTCATATCCAGGAGCATGATTTGATCCTTTACAAATCCCATTTCCGTATTCTTCATAAACGAAAGTTGTTTCATCACCACGAGTGTACACTCTATCATGGCAACTGCTAGTCCAAATTGCAGTACAACAAGAGCATTTCGAAAAATAGAGTTACGTTGAGCATTTCCAGCGCCCTTCAGCACAGACGCCAAGTTGAAAGAAGTCATGTAAAATGAAGGATAAATTCCAGTTAACAAGCCGAGTAACAGGGTGATCACCACGATGAATAGTATGCGAAGAGGATGCTCAAGTAGTGAAAATAATATCAATTGCCGTCCGACAAGTTGATTTAGTGAGGGGATAATGAGGAGGTCAAGTAACACCGCCAGAAATAATGCAATGATTGCCAGCAAAGCAGACTCAAAAATGAATTGCCCAAAAAGTTGAGTCTTTTTTGCCCCTACAGATTTGCGTACACCAATTTCCTTCCATCGATGGGATGCACGGGCGATCGTAAGATTCATAAAGTTTACGCAAGCAATCACTAAAATTAAAATACCAACGATTGCAAAAATTTGTAAGTAGGTTCCATTGAATTTCCGGTGATTATTATAGTCATGTGCTATATCGGTTGAGCCCAAATGCACCTCATCCAAAGGTTGGACGTAAAGCGAGTAGCTTTTAGCAATATCCTTTTCACCGGTATGGCGAACCATGAAATCAATAAATTTAGATTCTAAAAGAGGGAGGTTCGTGCCCGGATGAACCATAAGATATGTATTTAAAAAATTCTCGTCCCAGTTAGAGTTGAATGTTGGGGTCTTACTAACATAGGTCGAGATAGATTGCAGTGCATCGAATTGAAGATGTGAGTTATCGGGCAGATTACGTAACACACCGGTAATTTTAAATTCGATATCCTGAATCGTAATTGCTTTACCAAGGGCTTGATCAGCACTGCTAAAAAACTTGAGAGCAATTTCTTCTGTTAATAAAAGCGAATTAGGTTGCTGTAGCGCAGTCGCTGGATCACCTGCCCGCAACGCAAAACTGAAGATATCCAGAAACGTACTATCGACAGCCACTACATTGTTGACAATAAATTGTTTTTCGCCATCCTTGAACGCCATCTTACCTTTGTTCCAATAGCGGGTAAAACTGGCTACCTCAGGGTAGTCGCTAGCCATCGCGGGTCCCATACCCCCCATGGTAAGCGCCACCTTTTCTGCACTCATGCCTGAAAAGTGAGGAACTTCGTAGAGACGATAAATGAGAGATTTCTTTGAATGAAAATTATCAAAACTCTTCTCGTCCGAAATAAAAAGATAAATAACCAAACAAGAAGCAAGGCCAATGGCAAGACTAAAAATATTGAGTAATGAATAAAGTGGATTAGTCCGAATATTTCGGAATGAAATAATAAAGTAATTACGTAGCATAATGGTATTTATAAGTTGAAAAGAAAATCTATTTCTTAAAATAATCTCCGGCCTTAAAAACCGACATACATTCCACACCAGTCTTCGCTTCGACTTTCTCTCTCCGAATGTTTTTACATCACAATTAAATTTTTGAATAAGGTCGCCTTCGATTTCTTCGTAGAGATGATCGGGGCAGAACCATTTAAGGAAATCAAATATCCAAGAAGAATAATTTCTGTTACTCATTTTTCAGTGTATTCACCGGGTCGCTTTGTGCTGCTCTAATCGTTTGAAAACTTACGGTGAACAATGAAATGAAGAGTACGATCACCAAAGGAATTGCAAAGATCCATACGCTTAATTCAATGCGAGTGGCATAGTTTGATAACCACTCCTTCATAGCAACGTAACTAAAAGGAATCGCTACAAGGCCTGCTACTAAAACAAGCTTTACAAAATCCTGCGACAGCAGTTGAACGATCTGCCGTATTGAAGCACCCAATACTTTTCGGATTCCGATTTCCTTTGTGCGCTGAACTATGGTGAAAGTGGAAAGTCCAAACAAACCAAGACAGGCAATCAATACAGCCAGTATGGAAAACAATCCCATTACCTTTCCAAACTGCTGATCTGCTTTATACTGCTGATTGAATTTTTCATCCATGAAAAAATAATCAAAAGGTGTATCAGGAAACATCGTGTTCCAGGTGCCCTTTATTTCATTCATGGTTTCAGAAACATGATCAGGTTTAATTCGCAAAGAAAAATAATCAGCGTGCGTATCGTACCGGAAGACCATCGGTATATGCTTTTCTTTTGGAGAGCGCTGATAGAAATTCATTAACACTCCAATAATTGTTTTCTCTTGATTGTAAAATAATAATGTCGCACCTACAGCTTCCTTTGCATTTTGAAATCCAAGAGCATTCACGGTCTCTTCGTTAATGATGACTTGGTTGTCAGCACCTGGCCCACCATCGAAATTGCGTCCTGCCACCAACTCCATTTGAAACTGAGATATAAAATTCTCATCGAACGAATTGATGTAGTAGAGATAACCCTTTTCATTCTTCTCTTGTCCGGGTCTTAAAATATTTCCAGTAGTTGATAATTCATTCAAAGGAGAACCTGGCAATGTCCCAGATCCCGTAACCATTTGAACAGAGGAGTGCGACAGTAATTCTTTTCTTAAAGCCTGCGCTTTTAAATTGAAAAGTGAATCCGATTCGATTTTTGGAGATCGGAGTACTAATGTCTGCTCAGTATTTAGACCCAGTTTAAACTTTTTAAGAAAGTTGATTTGCATATAAACTGTACACATAAACGCAATCAGGATTACGGTTGTCGCAAATTGAAAGACAACCAATCCCTTGCGCAGCCATAGTCCATGCAAAGAAGACTGGAATTTCCCTTTCAATACAGAAGCAGGTTTAAAAGATGATAATACAAAAGCAGGGTAAAGGCCTGCGAGCAGAGAGCCGGTTAATACCAAACTAAAAAATAAATACCAGAATTTTGAGTCCAGAAAAATATCCATTGGCAAGTGTTGCCCTGTAAGGCTTATAAAAAGAGGCAAACTTGCATAGACAAAAATAATACAGAGTGTCGAGGCTAGTACCGTTACAATAGTTGATTCGGATAAAAATTGAAATACGAGTTGCATCTTTTGTGAACCCATTACTTTTCGAATTCCCACTTCTCTTGCACGTTCTGTCGCCCTTGCCGTAGAAAGATTTATATAATTTATCCAGGCGATAAAAAGAATAAAGGCTGCGATGATCATCAGAAAATAAACAGACTGCGCATTTCCATTTGGTTCTACCTCGAAAGATTTGTTGGAATACAAATGAATATCCTTCATCGATTGAGCCACTAATCGGTCATCACCAATATTGTCTTTTATGGCGAGCGAGAAGTCTTTTAGTTTTGCATTAAATTCAATCATGTCCATGGGAGCTGCCATCAATAGATACGTCAACTCATCATTCCCATTGAATCCATTTTCATCATAGTCATCCCAAAACTTTATTATTGTGGAATGAGATATTAAAAAATCAAATTTCAAATGCGTGTTCTCCGGAACATCATCAACAACGGCAGTAATGGTAAAGGCTTTATTTTCTATCTCGACCGATTCACCTACTACATTCGTTCTCCCAAAATATTTATGAGCAATTGATCTTGTAATGACAGTTTGAAAAGGATAAGACAATTCAGGCTTCCCCGAAAGAACATCAAATGAAAATAATTCTAAAATAGAAGGATCTGCGAAGTACATACGACCTTCATAAAACTTCTGGTCGCCTCTTAAAACAACTCTTTTCCCAATTAAGCTAAGTCGCGCGAAGTCCAATACCTCGGGAAATTTCTCTTTCAACAACGGACCTATGCGAGGATACATGCCGCAATCAGCAAGAACGAATTCAGGTCCTTTGTAAATATCGAGTGTTACCCTTGCAATGTTATCTGCGTTTTTATGAAAATTTTCATAACTGCGTTCGAACCGAACGTAATGAACGATTAATAAAAACGCTGCCATGCCCATGGCCAATCCGAAAATATTAATGAACGAAAATATTTTACTTTTAATTAGGTGCCGATACGCAATCGTGAAATAATTTCGAAACATATAAAATTGGTTCAATTCAAATGAAAATTTATTCCTTAGAAATATCCCCGGTCTAAAAAACCGGATGGCGTTCCACATCAACATTCTCTTCGCCTTTCGTTCTCCGAACAACTTTGTGTCCTTTTCAAACTTTTGAATAAGGTCACCTTCAATTTCTTCATAGAGATGATCGGGGCAGAACCAACGCAGCAATCGAAGAGAGAATATCGGTTTGGGTTCACTCATTCTTTAGCGCGGTGACGGGATTAGTATTAGCTGCCCGATAAGTTTGAACACTGATGGTAAGTATTGCAATGATCCCAAGAATCAATAGAGGTATTACGAACAAATCAACCGTCAGACCAGCACGATATGGGAATTGCTCAAGCCATTTCCGCACTCCCAGCCAAACCAGTGGAAAGGCAATTGCACTACTTACTATTATCGGCTTTAAAAATTGACTGGTGAGCAGGAGCAGTATTGAGTTTACCGAGGCTCCTAGAACTTTTCGGATGCTGATCTCCTTTAAACGATGCAGGGTTGCAAATGAAGTGAGGCCCCAAAGTCCAAGGCAACCAATCAGTACCGCCAAAATTGAAAACAGACTAAATAGTTTCCCAAACTGTTGTTCCGACTCGTATTGTTTATTGTAGGAATCATCCATGAAGTAATAAGAGAATGTTTCCCCCGGAAACGAGGTCAAAAAAGCTTGCTTTATTTGATCAATCGCCTGCTGATTATTGCCAGTTAATCGAACTGAAATATTGCGGTCAGTTGATTTTCCGGCCCTGAATATCATGGGCTTGTGCACTTGTTTCAGCGAGTTCCAATGATGGTTTCCCACCACACCGAGAACGGATAAGGTGTCACCAAGCATAATCAATTTTTCTTTAAGAGCATCGTCATTTGTCCCCAATCGAAAAACCCTGACAGCTTCCTCATTGACAATTACCTGGTTCATTTCAGACTCGATGCGGGCATCCCAAAACTTGCCGGCCACCAGTGGAATTTGGTAAAGCTCCATGAAGTCGGGCCCCGCCCAATAGCTATCTCCAACTCTATTTTCTTCTACTGGATTTCCGAGTTTTCTGATGCCGGAGCTCATGCTGGGGCCGCTGGCAGGAACATTATATGAAATCGCAATCTTGTCAACTGTAGTGAGTTGTAGTAATTCATTCTTGAACGACATCATTTGGCTGCTCAATTTTTCCTTTGCGGTCACTTCAGGCCCTTTCACAACAAGAATTTGATTTATGGTCAAATATTTCTCTTGGCCTTCCATAAATCGCAATTGCCTAAATACTACGAACGTGCCGACAATCAATACCAAGGATGATGCAAACTGAAAAACAACCAATCCACTGCGCAGCGATAAGCCCGAGCTGCTTTTCATAATTTTTCCTTTGATGACTTCGGTGGTTTTGAATGAGGAAAGGACAAAGGCGGGATAAAAACCAGCCGCAAGTGAACCGGCCAAAAACAATGCCCCCAACAAAATCCAGAATGGAGGTTGTGCAAGATCAAACATAAACGAGCGTCCTACGATCGAGTTTAACAGCGGAAGTGCCAACCACGCTAGAAAGACGGCAAACAGAATACTGATGAAATTGATTAATACTGATTCAAAAATAAATTGTGAAATCAGTTGAGTCCGTAAAACACCCAATGCTTTCTTTACGCCCACTTCTCTCGCCCGCTCCATGGCGCGAGCAGTCGCCAGATTTATATAGTTTATCCACGCGATGATTAATATAAAAATGGCAACGACTACAAAGAAATAAATCTTGGTGCGATGGGTGCCTTGGTTCTGTAAGTCAGGCGAATAATGAATGTCAAGCAAGGGTTGAAACTGAAGCTCTGATTTGGCATTGATGGCTTTATCATCGCCACGGTATTTTTTTATGAAAGCAGGGACTTTACTTTGAAGATTAGCGGGATCAGATTCACTGTATATTTCAATGTATGTCTTGAAATTATCCCACCGCAGATTGGTATTGCGATAGTGCTCAGACTGTAAGACATTGTGCAAGGGCATGATCAGGTCAAATTCAATATGTGAATTGACGGGCACGTCCTCTATCACAGCCGTCACCGTATAGAGGCCCGGCCAATTGTCATGCAGCTTTAGTTCTTTGCCGATAGGGTCTGAATTCTCAAAATATTTTTCAGCAATTGACTGAGTGAGAACAATGGAGTTGGGATTGTAAAGAGCGGTGGGGTTTCCATATACAAATTTGAATGTGAACAGCTCGAGAAACGAACTGTCAACTGCTAATATGTTATGCTCATAGAACCGAACTTCTTTGTTTTGTTCATTGACAAAACTAACAACACTGCTGTTGTCATGAGTACGCGCAAACTTTTTGATTTCAGGGATTTCATTTAATAACGTTGACCCAAGGTCATATCCGGTGTAAGAATCTTTAGGCCCATCGGTATAAAAAGAACTTACCACCCGGTAAATGTTTTTAGCGTTCTCATGAAAAGATTCATAGCTGGTTTCAAACTCCACGTATTTTCCAATGACCAAGCAAGCGGCCACACCGACCGCCAGGCCAAACACATTGATAAAAGTATACGCCCTGCGCTTGTTCAGATTGCGTAGCGTGATTTTAAAATAATTTTGAAGCATTGGCAGTTGACTCATCTGTGAAGAAAGTTTGTTTCTTAAAATGATCTCAGGTCTGAAAAAACGAATGACATTCCACAGTAATCTTCCCTTTGCTTTTCGTTCGCCCAATCGTCTTACATCCTTCTCAAATTTCTGAATGAGGTCACCTTCAATCTCTTCGTAGAGATGATCGGGACAGAACCATTTTAAGAAGCGAAGAGGGAAGTTGGGGGTAATATGGTCTTTTAGGAAATTCACTAAATGTTATTTATTTCCAAATTCGTTATATTTGGTAATTGAAAGCGAAGAATTATGAAAACAATCTCTTTAGAACTAAATGAAGAAGTGGCAGAAAGGCTTCTTGCTATGGATGACCTGAAACGATCTATGATGCTTAAACTCATCACCGATATGGATATCCAAACAAGTTGGAAAGAACTGTTTATCAAAACAGCTGAGAACGCTGAGAAACAAGGGTTAACCGAGGAAAAGCTACAGGAGCTTTTAAAGAAATAATCAATGCGTTTTATAGTCGATGCCAATGTGATTATTAGTGCTTCACTTTCCAAATTTTCCACCCCTTTTCGTACCCTTGAATTAGTTTTAGACCGCCACACCTCATTAATTTCTGATAAGACTTTCACAGAGTTAAAAGTAACACTGTACAAACCTAAATTTGATAAGTACTTTATTCTTGAGGATACCCGTCCTGGCATCCTTTCAAACATTTTGAAATATTCAACGATAATCATTCCATCGATTACTGTTAAAGTATGCCGTGACCCTAACGATGATATGTATCTTGAACTTGCCCTCTCTGGCAAAGCCGATTGCATTATCACAGGAGATCCTGATCTGCAAGTACTCCACCCGTTTGAAAATATCCCCATTATTCCGCCAAAAGAATTTTTGAAGAAGTACTCCTAAACTTATCTTTTTCCATCAACTCAATCCGAATCATAGTCAGGACATTTTCAACTGCGGCACCAACTTCCATAAATCAATCCTCGATTCTTTCATCGCCCTTAGCATAGCCATGCCTGCGCTCGTCACGGTGTAGATTCTTTTCCTGCGTCCTCCCCGCTCCTTCGTTCCTCCTCCCATGCTCGATTTGATATAACCTTTGTCTTCCAGTCGGTAGAGGGTAACATGAACGGCACTCAGGTTCACGTCACGTTTCAGTCGCGTCTCTATTTCTTCAGAAATAGCCGCCCCGTAAGCATCTTCCTGCAAGGCCGCCACCATGGTTAATATCAATTCTTCAAATTCTCCTAAGTATTCTTTTGCCATATCCTTATATTTTGTCAAGTAAATAAGCGAAATGCTTTGATACTTCCAAGTCCTCACCCTTGAACTGTCAAAATCTTAGCTAAAATTTCAAAAGAATATTCCGTAAAAATGATTGAGCAGGGAATTTAAATGGGAAGCCTTATGCAAAGGGTTTCGTTTATTCCTTCCCTTTTCAATCGTTAGCAGAAAGTATTTAAAATACTAACTTTACATTCTGAACGAATAGGATTATGGCACTTATAGAACTGATCATGCCTAAGATGGGCGAAAGCATCATGGAGGCAACAATATTGACATGGCTCAAAAAGCCAGGTGATAAAATAGAGCAGGATGAATCAGTGCTGGAAGTCGCTACCGATAAAGTAGACACAGAAGTTCCCTCCACGCATGGAGGAATCCTGAAGGAGATTCTCGCCAAAGAAGGAGAAGTGGTGAAAGTCGGCAAGGCCATTGCCATCATTACAACAGATGGTGGAGATACCAAAACACCGGCTGCTCCCAAGGCAGAAACAAAGTCGATCCAGCCTAAGATTGAAGTTGCCCCCATCATAGCGACCAATGGTGCAAGTCATGCGCATGCTACTGACTTCAAATCTTCTTCGCGATTTTATTCTCCTCTTGTTAAAAACATTGCCAAAGAAGAAAATATTGCTGTCGCGGAATTGGAAACTATTTCTGGCTCGGGTGCAGAAGGCAGAGTGACTAAAAAAGATATTCTCTCCTACGTTCAGCATAGAAAATCTGGCGGGGCACTTTCCTCACCAGGCAAATCTTCAGGCACCTTTATCTCTTCTACTCCTTTGGTTCCTGCGTCAATTAGTGCGGGTGATGAGATCATTCAAATGGATCGCATGCGCAAGATGATTGCCGAACGCATGGTGGATTCCAAACGAACTTCTCCTCACGTTACTTCTTTTGTGGAAGCCGATGTGACCAACATCGTTTTCTGGCGGAATAAAATGAAGAACGAATTTCAGAAGCGCGAAGGCGATACACTGACGTTCACACCAATTTTTATGGAAGCCGTGGTACTTGCCATTAAAGATTATCCGATGATCAACATTCAGGTCGATGGAGACCGGATCATCAAAAAGAAAGACATCAACATCGGTATGGCGGTGGCCCTGCCTTCGGGCAACCTGATCGTGCCGGTCATTAAAAATGCAGATCAATATAACCTGGCAGGTTTGGCCAAAGCCGTTAATGATCTTGTGAAGCGCGCAAGAGAAAATAAATTGAAGCCAGATGACTTAGCAGGTGGTACTTACACTATTTCCAATGTGGGAACGTTTGGAAATGTAATGGGTACCCCGATCATCATGCAACCTCAGGTTGGAATTTTGGCCATAGGCGCCATACAGAAAAAACCCGCTGTGATTGAAACTCCTTATGGAGATGCCATCGCGATCCGTCACAAAATGTTCCTCTCCCATTCCTACGACCATCGCGTTGTCGATGGTGCATTAGGGGGAAGTGTATTGCGAAGAATAGCAGATTACCTTGAAAAATTTGACATTAACAGGGGAATTTGATAGCCGTCTTTAGGCACAATCTTCAAATATCTGTTTTCGCTCTTCCTTTTTTGCCGGTGCAGAGTTCTCTTTCTTAGTAGCTTTTTGGGGAGGCGAAATAAACCAGGGTAAAACAGCAATGAAAAGGGTAATCAAGAACCACATTAAAAGTTTCCGGTCGGTCTTTTGTTCAGCAGTCATCTCTCATGATTATTTTTTAGTGTACGGTCAATGTGGTCATCAGGTTGACTTTTTAACAAGCCTTTAACAATTCAATTGTTTTTATCACCCTCTCAAAATCTAAGTCAGGAATGTTTTAATATTGCCACTCAAATACAGCGATTATGAAATTTGGAACAAAAGCGGTTCATGCGGGTGTAGAACCTGATCCTTCAACAGGAGCTATCATGACTCCCATTTATCAAACTTCTACTTACGTTCAAGAGTCCCCTGCAAAGCATAAGGGTTACGCCTACGCAAGGGGAGCAAACCCCACACGCAATGCACTGCAAAAAAGTATTGCTGCATTGGAGAACGGAAAATTTGGTCTCTGCTTTTCTTCCGGGATGGGCGCTACTGATGCGGTAATCAAGTTACTCAACTCGGGGGATGAAGTAATCACCAGTAACGACCTTTATGGCGGCTCTTACAGAATGTTCAAAAAAATATTCGAACGCTTTGGTATCAAGTTCCACTTCATTGACTTGACGAATTCAGAAAATATTCGCCCCCTCATCAACAAGAATACAAAACTGCTATGGTTGGAAACGCCCTCCAATCCATTGATGAGAATTATTGATATTAAAGCATGTGCTGAAATAGCCAAAGGAAATAATATCCTCGTAGCCGTTGATAATACTTTTGCTTCACCCTACTTACAAAATCCACTTGAATTGGGTGCAGACATTGTTATGCATTCCGTTACAAAATACCTGAGTGGACATAGTGATGTAATTATGGGAGCTTTGGTGGTCAACGATGAAAAGCTATTCCAGGATCTTGCTTTTATTACCAACTCCTGTGGAGCTGTCCCTGGTCCTCAAGATTCGTTCCTGGTGCTTCGCGGCATCAAGACCTTACACCTTAGGATGGAACGTCATTGCTTCAATGGGAAAAAAATTGCTGAATACCTGGTAACCCATCCCAAGGTTGGAAAAGTGTACTGGCCGGGATTTGCCGATCACCCCAATTATGCCATCGCCAAAAAACAAATGAAGGATTTCGGTGGGATGTTGTCATTCACGTTAAAGAACGACAATCTCGTCAATGCAACTCAATTCATGGAGAGCGTTGAATTATTTTCATTAGCGGAGTCATTGGGCGGAGTAGAATCACTTATCAATCATCCGGCCTCCATGACACACGCCAGCATCCCTAAGGAAGAGAGGATCAAAAATGGTTTAAGTGATTCGCTCATCCGGTTGAGTATCGGTGTTGAAGATGTTGAGGATTTGATTGCCGATTTAGATCAGGCGTTAACAAAATTATAGGCTAAAAATTAAGAAAACAAAAAGCCCTGTCCCAAGACCTATCGGGATGGGCTTTTTTTGGACTTCTGTAATTAGATTGAAAATTATAGAGCTGCTTTTACTTCTTCACCTAATCTTTCTCCACAAAATTCAAATCACGTGCAAAGGTTTCGTCAATAGATCTTAAAGCAATCAGGGCGATAATGATGGTGATCACACCGACAATTAAAGCGCCATTGATCATGCCAAAGGATTCCCGAAGGTATTTAAATAGCCAGGTCAGCGGAACTACCGTTCCACGTATAAAATTAGGAACTGAGGTTGCGACTGTTGAGCGAAGGTTCGTTCCAAATTGTTCAGCAGCGATGGTAACAAAAAGCGCCCAGTATCCGATACCCAAGCCCAATAAGAAACATGAAACATAAAAAAAGTCAACAGTTCGAAAGGGCATAAAGAGATAAAGCAGCACAAAGGCAAGCGTTAAAAAAATGTACAAGAAAACTACCTTCCTTCGCGAACGTAACGCTTGAGTTATAAATCCGCTCGTCAGATCACCAATGGATAGGCCTATATAACTAAACATTACCGCGTCTCCTGCGATGATCGATCCGTCAATGTTGAGTGCTTTCGAAAATTCCGGTGAAAAGGTCACCAGTATACCGATGACATACCAAATGGGAAGGCCAATAAAAATACATCCTATAAATTTTCTGAATCTCTCTTTGTTCGTAAACAATTGAAAAAAATTGCCGAGCTGAACGGATTGTTCTTTTACTTTTAAGAATATCCCCGATTCAAAAATACTGATCCGAGCAAGCAGCAGAACGAGTCCGAGGCCGCCACCAATGAAATAAGCAATCTGCCAATCAAATTTTTTAGAAATAAAATTAGCAAACACGGCTCCCATAAGACCTACACCGGCCACTAAAGTAGTTCCATAACTTCTTAAATGACGTGGCAATACTTCAGATACTAACGTAATTCCAGCACCCAATTCTCCTGCCAATCCTATCCCAGCGATAAATCTTAATAATGCATACTGATTAACAGTGGTAGCAAAGCCATTCGCAATATTTGCCAATGAATAAAGTAAAATAGAACCGAAGAGCACGGAAAGCCTTCCCTTTTTATCACCCATAATTCCCCAAATGATTCCGCCTAAAAGCAAGCCGGTCATTTGAACTTGTAAAAGGAATTCGCCCTGACTGAAAAGCATATCGTCTGTGACACCCATTGAAACAAGACTTGGCTTCCTGACAATGCTGAAAAGCAAAAGGTCATAGATATCAACAAAGTAGCCCAGTGCAGCCACGATCACCGGAACGCTAAAAAGGGGTCTCAAACTTCGATCTTCCATGAATAAAATTTGCATGAAAATAGTGGAGTTTACTGAAAAGTCAACATCAATCCACAACTCTATCCATTTTACCTCTTATAGAAAATGCCAAGGATGTTTGATGCTTTAAGGCTATCTAGGAGTATAAAACAAAATTCGCTTATATGAAAAAAGTAATTCTTCTTTTCTCCGTTGCCCTCCTTTTCAGTGACGGTTTGGAAGCTCAGAAAAAAAACAATGCCCCTGTCAAAGCAACCATTGGCTTCGATGAGAAATTATATGGTGCTATGGAGTGGCGCAGCATTGGACCTTATCGGGGCGGGCGCTCGGCTGCTGCAACAGGGGTACCCGGAAAACCCAATCTATTTTATTTCGGATCGACTGGTGGAGGTGTCTGGAAGACTACCGATGCTGGCAATACCTGGAGCAACATTTCCGATGGCTTTTTCGGTAGCTCCATTGGATCAGTGGCGGTTAGTGATTGGGATAACAATGTAATTTATGTTGGTGGTGGCGAAGTAACCGTGAGGGGAAATGTCTCCTCCGGTACAGGCATGTGGAGATCAACGGATGCCGGGAAAACCTGGATATCAATTGGTCTCAAGGAATCAAAGCATATTCCACGCATCCGCATTCATCCTAAAAACCCTGACCTTGTTTATGCCGCTGTGCTTGGAGATTTATTTAAATCTTCTGAAGAGCGTGGTGTTTACCGCTCAGAAGATGGTGGAAAGAATTGGAAAAGAATTCTGTTTGCCAATGCTGATGCCGGAGCGGTAGAACTTTGTATGGATCCCAATAACCCGCGTGTGCTTTATGCGTCTACCTGGAGAATCCGAAGGACTCCCTACAGTCTTGAAAGCGGTGGAGAAGGATCAGCACTTTGGAAAACCACCGATGGTGGTGAAAGCTGGACCAACATTTCAAAAAACGAAGGAATGCCGAAAGGAATTTGGGGAATTTCTGGTGTCTCTGTTTCTCCCGTAAATTCCAATAAAGTTTATGCTATCATTGAAAATGATAATGGCGGAGTTTATCGATCCGATGATGCCGGGAAAAGCTGGGCTAGAGTGAATGAAGACCGGAATCTTCGGCAACGTGCCTGGTATTATTCTAAAATATATGCCGATACAAAAGATGAAGACATTGTTTATGTCATGAATGTCTCTTATCATAAATCAAAAGATGGAGGTAAAACATTCAAATCCTATGACGCTCCCCATGGAGATCATCACGATCTATGGATTGCACCCGAAGATAATCAACGTATGGTTATTGCCGATGATGGTGGAGCACAAGTTTCGTTTGATGCAGGTGAAAACTGGACAACCTATCATAATCAACCTACTGCCCAACATTATCGGGTCACAACGGATAATCATTTTCCATACCGCATTTATGGTGCACAGCAAGATAATTCCACACAACGGATAGCCCATCGGACGGATGGATTCTCCATTGGCGAACAAGACTGGCAAATAACAGCCGGTGGAGAAAGTGGCTTTCTTGCTATTGATCCCGAAAACAATGATGTCGTGTATGGAGGAAGTTACGATGGGCTTTTGGTTAGAAAGAACCACCAGACCGGAGAAGAGCGAGGAATTAATGCATGGCCTGACAATCCCATGGGCCATGGTGCGGAAGGCGCGAAGTATCGCTTTCAATGGAACTTCCCCATGTCATTCTCACCTCACAACAAAGATAAATTCTATGCAGCGTCCAACGTGTTACACGTCACGTACAACGAAGGTGAGAGTTGGGAAATTATCAGCCCCGATCTTACGCGCAATGACCCTACTAAACTCGGTCCTTCCGGAGGCCCCATCACAAAAGACAACACCAGCGTGGAATACTATTGTACCATCTTCGCTGCCTGCGAATCTCCTTATGAGAAAGATTTAATCATGACCGGCTCCGATGATGGACTGGTGCATATCACAAGGGATGCAGGAAAGAACTGGGAAAAAATTACTCCACCACAAATGCCTGAATGGACGATGATCAACAGTATTGATTTCGATCCTTTTGTAAAAGGAGGCGCCTACATTGCTGCAACCCGCTATAAGTTAGGTGACAATAAGCCATACCTTTTCAAAACAAAGGATTACGGAAAGACCTGGACCAAGATCACCGATGGAATTGATCCCGGACATTTCACTCGTGTTGTCAGAGCCGACATCAAGAGACAAGGCTTACTCTATGCTGGTACTGAATACGGAATGTATATCTCTTTTGATGATGGCACCAGTTGGAAACCGTTCCAACTGAATCTGCCTATCGTGCCGATCACCGATCTGACAATCAAAAACGACAACCTCATTGCTGCCACCCAAGGAAGAAGTTTTTGGCTCATTGATGACATTACTCCACTCCATCAACTCAATGACAACGTTGCTAAAAGCACAATCCATTTATACAAACCCATGCCGAGCTATCGAATGAATGGAGCAGATTTTTCTTTCCGTGATGGCGCTTCTAAAACAGAAGGCAAAAATCATCCGGGCGGTGTGACCATTCACTTCTTCGTAAAAGATACGACAGGGGCAAAAGCAAGTCTTGAAATTATGGAACTCAGTGGTTCTCTCATCAAGAAATATGCGACTACACCCGATAAGAAAGCTAAAGAAGAGCAGCTTAAGCTTAAGCCTGGAATGAATAAGTTCAATTGGAATATGCGCTACCCCGATGCGGAGGGTTTTGAAGGATTGATCATGTGGGCCGGTTCGCTCACAGGTCCCAAAGCTGTTCCTGGAACCTACAAAGCTCGGCTTACCGTAAACGGGCAAGTCTCGGAAACGGAATTTGAAATCCTTAAAGACCCAAGAACCAGCGGCACAGTTGCCGATATTAAAGCACAATTTGAATTTGCAAAGGCAGTTCAGGACAAGGTAAGTGAAACCAATAAAGCGATTAAAAAAATCCGTTCTGCCCGTGAACAAATCAATCGGGTAATAGAACCCATGAAAGATAAAGCTGAAATGAAAGATGTTAATGATCTGGCCAAATCGATGCTGGACGATATGAAGAAAATTGAAGAAACACTTTATCAGACTAAAAATCGCAGTGGTCAGGATCCGTTAAATTATCCTATTCGCTTAAATAATAAAATGGCAGCGCTAGCGGGGGAAGTCGATGGAAGTGACTATCGCCCTACGGCTCAGGTGAAAGCTGTTTATGAAGAGATCAAAGGGAAAATTGATGAGCAACTTAAGTCTCTCGACAAGCTATTCAGCGATCAATTACCAAAGCTCAATGATTTGATGAAGCAGAAGCAAGTGAGTGCTATTGTGATCTTGTAGAATAATACATCAGGGTAGGTAAATAATAAAGGAGCTAAATGATTTAGCTCCTTTATTATTTCTTGTCAATTACATAATACAATACCGGGCCTATAACGGGCAGAAAAATCACAGCAATAATCCAAAGCACTTTCTTCTCCATGTCTTTATTGCCGCGAATAATATCCACGATCACAATAACATCAATAATTACAATAATAAAATAGAGCAGCCTTCCCATAGTTATTTTAGTTAGTTCCTAATATCTTAAAGAGTTCATCCAGATTGGGAGTAATAATAATCTCTGTTCTCCTATTCTTTTGTTTGTTTTGCGGAGAGTCGTTGGCAGCCAACGGAGAAAACTCCCCTTTACCTGCCGCCACCAACTGACTCGAAGATATGCCTGCCTTGGTCAGTATTTTAGTGATGGAGGTAGCCCGCATAACGCTTAGATCCCAATTGTCTTGCATGTATTGCGATTTTTTGGAGATCGGCACATTGTCCGTATGTCCTTCTACCATTATCTGCAAATCACGTTGATCCTTGACGGCCTTGCCCAACTGTTGCAATGCTGCAACACCTTTAGGATCAACATCAATACTCCCTGAACCAAATAAAAGCTGTTCTGCCAGAGAGACGTATACTTTTCCATTCTTTACTTTAACCGTAAGATCGTTCTCTTTGAAATTTAATAGCGCATTTGAAATTCGATTCTTTAGATCTGTAACAGCCTTGTCTTTGTTAGCCAGGACCTGCTCCAACTCCTTTACTTTTTTTTCGCGTTCTGCCAAGCTGGTGCTAAGAGAATCATTCATTCGTTTCGTTTTTATCAGATTATCCTGAATAGCCAAAAGTTGCTCTTTCTGCTGGGTCACATCACGATTGAGTTTTCCGCTACTGTTCAAAAGGTTTTTATAATAAGCATTGAGCTGATCGTATTCCTTGTTCAGACCATCCATTTTCTTGGAGGATGCTCTGAAATTTTCACCGAGCGAAGTTGTGTCTTGCTTTAGTTTTTCAAGCTTCTGATTTAAGCTGGTAATATCGGCTGTTGCCTTATCCAACAAAGAATTCTTTTGAGCAAGTTCACCCTCTGCTTTCACCTTCTGGGCCAGCATGTCATCGTACTTCTTTTTGGTAACTATGCAAGAGCTGGAGATAAATGCCAGCATTAAAAATATGGATAATCGTTTCATAGTTTAAAAAATGGTTAAACAAATTTATTCATATTTAATTGTAAGGCAACTGATCTTTCTCAAAACCCAGACAAATAACTAGAACCGATAGCCAAAAGCTAAGGCCACATAGGTATGTGATGTTCCTTTTGCCACTTCTTTGCTTAGATGGTGAACAGTCATGGAGAGAGAAGATCGACTACGGGAATACATCATTCCTGCATTTGTCCTGAAGATCAGCGGTTCAGCGGCAACGGTAAATGGACTTCTGTTAGAACTAAATAGACTTCCTTCAATAAAAATATTCGAAACTGTATAATCTATTCCCAATCCGGCAAACAAAAAGAACTCATTATTCAACTTTGTTGCAGGCTTCTCCCAGTTTAGATTAGTCTTCAAGAAATTAGAATTTAAAATCGGGTTAAATCGTAAAAATCGAAACGTAACATCTTGCGAAATTCTATTTAGACCTGTGCCTGCGTATAGTCCAGTATTACTTATCAAATCGACACCACGCGCTACTTTAACACTTCTTAAAATCTGAAAATTCAAGTTCACGACCATTTCATTGCTTATTTGAGAATCCCAGCCTTTAGGAACTAGAAAATGGGTCTGCCTATGCAACCATCGTTGAAACTCTCCAAGACCCGTTATCTCACCGATTACGCCCAGTTCAAATCCCAAATCAATTCCCTTCGTGGGTGATTTAAAGTGAATTAAATTTAATCCAGCATAATTATATCCTGCATAGGGCCTGTCCGTTGTCTTGCTATCCTTAAAAGAAATGTTGCGGGGATTAAAAATCTTATTTCCACAATGATAATCTATAAACAACCGGGCAGAGTTGCTTTGCTTTGAGTTCATTAACTTATAGAGCTTAGAGTCTTTATATATCAATCTTCGATAATTGATTTTAGCACCTGCTGTATAGTAATAGTCAGTGTGAAAATAGATATCATTATCAACCGTCACGGTTATATCTCTACTTATCGAACCGAGTCGACTCTGGCAGAATGCCTGAACAAAACCCACAAGAACAATACTTGCGGTCAGGATATTTCTCTTCACTAACTTGCTAAAAAGCATCAAAAAAGCGTTTGAATAAGTCTGTTCTTATAGATTGAATATACTATCTTTTTATCATTCCTATCGTGAATAACAACAGGACTCACGGAACTTTCAAATGGCCTTCCGGAAATCAGTTTCCCGCTCTGATCATAGAGATAAGCAAATTCCTGCTGACTGTCCCAAAAGCAATATACCTGTGTCTTAGGTGCCAAATCAAAATAAGTGAGAATAATTTTCTCCGATCCGGGGTTTGCTATCTCAAATAAGATAGCTCCGCTAAAATCGAATACAGCTATCTTTTCTTTGTCCGCACGGCAAATGACTGATGAATTTTTAGATAAGTCAGTCGCAATAGTAAATTTAGAATCAACGGATGATTTGATAAGAGTAGTTATCTCAATTATTTTTCCTGATAAATCGAATCGAATTAATTTCCCATCAGCCGAAAGTCCATAGAAAAACTCATCGTTAGCCTTTGCCTTGTGCAATAAGCCATTGTAAGATTTTAAACCTACTTCAACAGGAAAATTCTCCCTGACCTCACCTTTTCTTGTAAAAGAATAAATAGCTCCATTCTCATCAACCGATATTAAGTAGTCCTTTCCCAGGATTTTAAAATGCTGTAATGATAGAATCAATTTCTTACTCCCTCCATTGGGTTGCCATCCAGGTAACGCTTCACCCTCTTTGTTGTACATGAATAATTTACCAAGTGAGTTACCAATTATAAATCTGTAGTTCTTTGAATTGTCATAATCCACTAAAGAAGAAAATGCAGTCACACCGGTATTTACTTTCTTAGGAAATCCTTTTACATACTTTCCAAGTCGATCAACAACATGAAGATGATTGTCGGTAACAAAAAAGTATTGAAGCTTGCGATTTTTGTAAAAGTCAATTTGCGTAATCTCTCCCTTAATCTCGCTTTCGATTTTCTTCGTCCACAAAATCTTCAATTCATTTGATACCAGGAAAAGATTGTTTTCAGAATCTTGAACCAGAATTTCAGAGGTTCCATTCAAGTGATTCTTAACTTGATAAAATCTTGATTTTACAGGATTGTTTAATGATAAAATTAAATTAGGGTTTCTACGAGGAGTTGTCACGGATTTCTTACCAGGAAGAAAAGACAATGTTCCATTAAAATAATAGTTTTCATCAAGTCTGCTCAATTGGAAGGCTCCCTTACTTACATCATGAAAATTGACGGAATCAGAATATGAACTCCATGATTTTGTCAGGTTATCTTTAAGTAATGGAAAAAAAGCATCACTAAAGAAGAAACTAACGTTGGTTTCCTGTGCTGTCGATTCTAAGAATTTATTCCAATCAGTAGACTTATTCCATGTAGCCTCAGCTTCAACATCATCCAAAAATGATTTCAACTCATCCAATTCAGTTGAAAGGACTAGGTACTTATCACAAATTGCATAAAAATTAAAATTTGTCTGCTCTGTCAATGGCCAAAAGAGAGTATGAACAAGTTGAGGTAACTTGCTTTTTCTTATTTGGTAGCCAGAATAGGTTTCTTGATAGTTAACATCCTTGCTTAAGCCTGAATTGAGATTTTCTAACATCGAAATTAAAAGGCTCTTATTCCGAATCTCAATGGCAAAAAGACTGTTATCTATATCACTTAGCATGAATTGCGCTACTTCATCTCCAATTGCTTTACCTAATTTTTCTTGTGTAATCCCGTAGTGCTTCTCCAGTCGATGAAGTGAATCAAGTATGGATTTCCTGTGGAACTTACAAAATGTACTTCTTGACTCTGTCCATTGAGAAAAATCGGAAATACCATAATGCGCCACGAGCCCCGCTCTTAATGGGAGAATACTCTTTAAATCAAATGATACTGGCCTTTGTCCATTAAACATTGACAAGACAGAAGGCTTTGATGAAATACTATCAAGGGCGAAACCATTCATTAGAATAGAACGATCTTTCACCTTAAGATCAATCAACATGGCACTTCCTAAATAGCGGGCAACGGTGGAAGCACTTTTTTTGGATAAGAAAAGGTTTTGAAAATCAGTGAGTTTTTTAAGATCAATATAGAGGTTACCATTATCTGATTCAATCCGGGCAAGAGAATACAACACGGAATTACTTTCTCTAAATCCTTCAACCTCTGAGATCGATTTCCGAATAACGTCTTCAACTAAAAATGGTGTATTACTTATCACCAATACTTTCCCAATGAAGACGATTGAAACTACTTTACTCTTTGCTATCGCAAATTCAATAATTTCTGAACCCTCAAATATTCTTGATCTTGTCTTTGCCTCTTTCTTCGTTGATAAAAATTTATTAAATCTATTTTTTTGATTCTCGGAAAGGGGAATATACGTTACCAGGTCAAACCCTTCTCGCTGTGTTAAGTGAAGAGAAACCAAGCTCTTTTTTCCGAGCAACTCTTCCCGAAAAAGATAACTTCCAGAAATAGAGTCTTTTTCAAAATGCTGCAATATTGAGTTAAGCGATGAATCACCCCCCCGGCTTATTTGATTAAAGTCTCCCTCATAGACAAGTATTGCATCTTTGGGTACAAGATCCCATGCTTGGATAGGCTTTTTTGATTGTAAAGCCGTGTATAGAGAGTAGGCTAGTGTTAGAAAAAAAAGGCAAGAGGCCGTTATTAGTAAAGGTTTTCTTTTCACAGGCCAAAAATAAAATAAAAAACCCTCATTGAATTACAATGAGGGTTTTGATAAAAAAAGGCAACGACTTACTCTCCCGGGTTTTAACCTAGTACCATCAGCGCGGGTGGGCTTAACTTCTCTGTTCGGAATGGGAAGAGGTGATCCCCACCGCTATAGTCACCTTAAGCTCTTGGCAGACTTAGGTATAA
>JANMYO010000021.1:0-16598 GCA_031382175.1 Bacteroidia bacterium
AAAACTTATTTTCCCATCATTGAAAAAATTTTCGAAGAAGAGCGAGTGCCCGATGATTTTAAGTATTTGGCTTTGCAGGAAAGTGCCCTCGTTTCCGATGCGGTTTCTGTTTCTAATGCGGTGGGCTTTTGGCAGTTCAAAGATTTTACGGCTCTGGAGATGGGAATGAGAATTGATAACCAAGTAGATGAACGGATGAATTTGATTTCTGCTACACGAGGGGCAGCGAAATATTTGAAGAAGAACAATTTTCAGTTTAACAACTGGATTTATGCACTACAATCGTATCAGATGGGTGCGGGAGGAGTAAGCAGATCTGTGGGAGATTTGCAAAATGGAGCCCGTCATATGGAAATTACCTCCGATACCTATTGGTATGTTAAAAAATTTCTGGCGCATAAAGTCGCATTTGAAAATGTATTGAGTGGGGAAGCTAAATTGAAAGTAATATCCTACCCGACTCAATCCGGTAAGTCGCTACAAGAAATAGCATCAGAATTTTCAACAGAAGAAGTCATACTAAAAGAATACAATAAATGGTTAAAAGGAGAATCTATTCCAAAGGATAAACCATACACTGTGCTTATACCAGCTGGAAAATTGGATAAAGACTTCAACACCTTGGTGCTGGCTTCTTCTAAAGCCTCAAAGGCAGAACCCATTGCTGCGAATCAAGAAAATGATGAAAAAGTTGAAATCAATGGTATAGCGACCATCCGCGCTCGTAAGGGTGAGACGGTTGTAGTGTTATCAGGTAGGGCCAATGTGTCGCTTGCGGAATTCATGAAGTTTAATGACCTGAAGATAGATCACGCAATTGAATCGGGCGAGCTATATTTATTAGGGAAGAAAAAAGGAAAAGCTGCTGAGGGTTTTCATAAAGTAAAACCTGGAGAAACTCTTTGGTCCATTAGTCAGCATTATGGTGTAAAAATGAAAAAATTGAAAAACTATAATCAACTCGCATCAGATGCGATGCTGGTAAGTGGATCAACTCTCTGGCTAAATGCAAAGAGGCCAGGTGATCATGAAGTTGAAATTGATACTGGATCGGATGTGGCCGAAGTTGAAAGTGATGAAACATTTGATTGGTATATCAAAACACCAAAAAATCTGGATGAAGTCACCGTCCCAATTATTTCTGACTTGCCGATTGAGCCAGTTCTGATAACTTCAAACTTTAAAGAAGATTCAGTAACACTACATATTGTACAGCAAGGAGAGACACTTTATGCCATAGCCAAAGCACATAATGTGAATATTATGGATTTGCTAACCTGGAATAGTTTGAGTGTTCAAGATGGTTTGAAGCCGGGGCAAGTCTTAAAAATCACATTCCCTGGAGTAATTTCTCAGATTGAGCCAAACAATAATCGGGAAGATTCCGTAAAACTGCACGAAGTCATATCCAGCGATACCTTATATAGCGTTGCCCGGCAGTATGAAGTGACAATAAAAGAGATAATGGACTGGAATAATAAGAAAGATTTTTCTCTGACAGTAGGAGAAAAACTGAGGATTATTCAAAGATAACATCCCTTTTTGTTCTTTTTTAACAAAAAACTTACCTCGGCTGTTTTACTGATAGAGTGGAGTTTAGTTTGTTCTTAAAAAGGATATTTTTGCGATATTCGGACCCAAAGAAATAGTTAACGATTTGAGATGTTGATGGAGACTACAGTTAAGACGACAGATATAGTAATGTTGGTGGATGATAACGATACAGACAACTTTATCAGTAAGCGAATCATTGAGATCACGAAATTTGCGCCCCGTGTAGAGGTGAAGAGCTCTGGGAAAGGGGCTTTAGATTATCTAAAGGAGAATCAGGATAAGCTCGAAGAGCTTCCAAACATCATTTTTCTTGACATTAACATGCCCATTGTAGATGGATTCGTGTTCTTGTATGAATTCGATAAGTTCAGTGAGTTGGTAAAAAATAAGTGCAAGATTATTATCCTTTCCAGCTCTGATAATAAGCGAGATATCGATAAGATTGTAAATAACAATCACGTTATAAAATTTATTACGAAGCCTTTAACAGAGGTTGCTTTGGATGAAATCAGGATGAACAACATTTGATTTTCGTTGTTTTCGGGATTAATTAATAGTTTTGTTCCCCGAAACCCTAAATCAATGAAAAAACTCCTTATCCAATGTCTTCCGGCTTTTGCATTTTTTTTCTCCATCACTTCCAATTTGTTAGCTCAGGTAATCAAACCTGATACTACATCGTATTGGAAAAAGGCTTTTAAAACGGGTCTCAATATTAATCAGGCTTCTTTTTCCGACAATTGGAAAGCAGGGGGTGTAAACTCGATTGGCCTTACCTCCTTCCTTAATTACAATGCTAACTATAAAAAGGAGAAAGCCTCTTGGGATAATGAAATAAGTTTTTCTTACGGATTTGTTAATAACCAAGGGCAAGGGTTCAGGAAGACAATTGACAGGATATTCTTGGATACCAAATATGGTCACAGTTTGAATGAAAAGTGGGATATGTTCCTTTCTGCCAACCTGCTAAGCCAGTTTACCAAAGGATACAAATACGAAAAAGATTCACTCGGTGTAGAACAAAGCATCCTTATTTCAGATTTCGCAGCACCGGCATTTATCACCGTAGCCTATGGTTTTGAATACCATCCGGTCAGTTACTTTAAAGTAAGATTGTCTCCCTTTGCGCCTCGTGTAACGATAGTAAATGACGGACAAAGATTTGTGACCCCGACTGACCCGAAGCCTTATGGAGTTGATCCGACCAAAACTGCCCGTTACGAATGGCTGGCTTTTCAGATGCTGGCTGAATTCAACAAAGACATAGCTGAAAACATCAATCTTAAGTGGCGTTATGTCGTATTTGCCAATTACCAGACTCTGGAAGGAAAGAAAATTGATCATCGGTTTGATTTAGCTCTTACCGCCAGGATTAATAAATTTGTGAACGTGAATTTGGGCGGGTTCCTTATCTACGACTATGACCAGGATACAAAAGTTCAGTTGAGCCAAGCTTTCTCGCTGGGAGTTCTTTATACATTTCAAAATTTTGAGGAGAAGAAGTAGTGTACAATAACACAATTTGAGAAATGACCCGAAATCAATCGGGTCATTTTTTTATATTTAGGGACATTTCTAAAGCTCTAATCGTGTGTCAGACTGAACCCAATAGCTATCGGGTCGAAGTCGTTTTGGAATTCAAAAAGCAGCAAGTAGGTTTCGACAGGCTCAATATGACATGAAGGAAAAAATCTCCAGATTTATTTAAATAGCATAAAATACTGTTCCTATGTCTAAAGAAAGTTTTATTTCAGCCATTACAAAGTCTTACTCTACGTCTGGAGCATCCATTTATTTGGGTGCGGGTGTCCTGGAAGGTGAAATTATAGCCGAAGCAAAAGTATCCCTTCCCCTTCGCATGATGAGTCGCCACGGTCTGGTAACAGGAGCGACAGGTTCAGGAAAAACAAGAACGCTGCAACTTATTGCCGAGCAACTTTCTGCGGCCGGTGTCTCTGTCTTTATGCCTGACATGAAGGGTGACATCTCCGGAATTGCGAAGGAAGCCATCGCGAATGATAAAATCAACGAACGATCAAAAGCCTTGGGTTATGCGTATGCACCATCGGCCTTTCCTGTTGAAATTTATTCGTTGAGTGGAAAACTAGGTGCCCAGATGCGTGCTACCGTAACTGAATTTGGTCCGTTGTTGCTGAGTAAAATTTTGGAGTTGAATGAGGTCCAGTCTGGCGTGATGATGATTTTATTCAAGTATGCCGATGACAAGAAGTTGCCGATCGTAGATTTAAATGATCTGAAGAAAGTACTTAACTATCTCTCGGAAGGCGAGGGCGCTGCTGAAATCAAAAATGACTACGGCAAAATTTCTCCTGCTACGGCCAGCACGATTCTTCGAAAGATTGTGGCCATTGAACAACAAGGTGTAGGACAAATTTTTGGTGAGACTTCGTTTGACATTGAGGATTTGTTTGAAAAAGTAGATGGCCGTGGAGTGATCGGCTTGCTGAATGTTGCAGATGTACAAAGTCAGCCCATGATTTTTTCTACCTTCATGCTGGCCCTGTTGGCAGAAATCTATCAAAAACTCCCTGAGGCAGGTGATCTGGACAAACCGAAATTAGTTTTCTTTTTGGATGAAGCTCATTTGCTTTTCAAAGATGCTCCTAAGGCATTTATGGATCAGATAGAACAGGTTATTCGTTTGATCCGGTCCAAAGGAGTGGGTATATTTTTTTGTACACAACTTACACAAGATGTCCCTCCCAGTGTTTTAGCACAATTAGGAAACAGGGTTCAACATGTCATTCGGGCTTTTACACCCAATGATGTGCAGGCGTTAAAACAAACTGTAAAGACTTTTCCATCATCAGCGTTTTACGATATGGAAAAGCAATTCACCCAATTAGGGATTGGTCAGGCCTTCATTACGGTACTTAACGAAAAAGGAATCCCTACTGAGACTGTGGTTACGCACCTCGCACCTCCCGCATCTGTCATGGGCCCATTAAACCAGGATGAATACAATGGTTTGCTAAACAGTTCTTCCTTCTACAAAAAATATAAAGAGGCCATTGATCCCAAAAGTGCCTTTGAACTTTTGAATGAACGCATTCAGAAAAAGGAAGAGGAAAAGGCAGAAGCTCCGATTGAAAAAACATCCGGCAAGCCCACGAAGGAGGAGAAGAGCACGTTTGAAGAGGTGATGTCTTCACCAGTGGCGAAACAGGTAGGAAGGGAACTTGTACGCGGTGTTTTCGGGATGTTGTTTGGAGCTGCTCCCAGGAGAAGCACCCGAAGGAGGTATTAAAAATAGAGTCTTTAAAGCGATTCTAAAAACTTAACCAAAGCATCGCGATCATCCTTTGATAATTGCCTGACGTACTCTTTGGATTGCTCTGCCTCACCGTCATGCCATAGCACAGCCTCTAGTAACGTCCTTGCTCGACCATCGTGAAGAAAATTGTTATGTCCGTTCACAACTTTCGTTAGTCCGATGCCCCAGAGGGGAGAAGTTCTCCATTCTCTTCCGTTTGCTTCAAAATCCGGCCGGTTGTCGGCTAAAGCTGAGCCCATATCGTGCAGCAGCAGATCGGTATAAGGAAAAATAGTTTGATTGGAGATTTCCGGAAAGGCAACATTAGTTGCAGTTTTTTGCATGGGCTTATGACAGGCTCCACATTTCGCATCCATAAATAATTGCTTACCTCTTAAAACAATGGGTTCGTCAGCGCTGCGCCTTGCCGGCACCGCCAGGGTGCGGATATAAAAGGCAACGGAAGTGAGGATGCTATCCGATACTTCATATTCATCCTCCCGCCCGTCAAACTGAATTTGATTAGCGGAGCTTTCTCTTGCGAAAATAAAATTGGTGATGCCCATGTCTTCACTATACGCACCGGCAGATTGTTGGAGCAGATTAGGGTTATTGGCTTTCCATCCAAAGCGTCCAATAGCTTTCTTTTTCTTCAAAATGTCCCATACATAATTAGGCTTTCCGGATATGCCATCTTCATTAATATCGTTCTCATCTGCCAAGGCAAGAAGGTCGGCATTAGGTATTGCCTCCAGCAACCCTAAGCCAACAAAGGGAGGAGCAATCCGGGGAGAGACCATCACATTTGAAGGGAGCACCGTGTAAGTATTTTGAATAGTATAGGTTGGTGCGCGAAGAGAATAAGAAGTTCCATCCGCAAACTGAAAAGGTTGTTCGGTGTATTGAATATCAACGGTACCCTCCGGTGCGATGCCAAAAATGGAGCGATGCTGAAGTTGCCCTCCGAAGCCAGAAACAGGCTTAGGCCCATCATGTTCATCAGTGCCTGGAATACTTAACCGAAAAAGTAAAGAAGATATTTGTTCTCCTGCCAATGGGGGTTTCCCTCGTCCGTCCCCAACATGACACGATGTACAGGAGACATTATTAAACAGAGGACCCAGACCAGGACGGATAACAGCAGGGGCACTTACAAAAGTTGCTTCAACACCGGCATCGCCAACATCATGCACAGCCTGCCTTGAAGGACTGAGATTGGGGAAAATGCTACTGAATGCCCCGGCTCCTTTTTCAAAAACAGTTTGAGACCCGCCTGACAGCCATTCATTCAAGTCCGCCTCTTCGATTGGCTCTGGCTGAATGCAGGAATAGATCACAATAAGCATAGCGAATGAAAACCCGAATCGCAGTATGGTTTTTTGACTATGCATTTTTTAGAAGAGTAAATAAGGCGTCCGACATCCCGCCTCTATGTAAGGCCCATTATTCAGCATGAACACCAACAAACTCCATCAGGTCGTTTTCTAAAATATCTTTCAAATCATTGATGGCGTCAATCGCGTTTTGAACCTGTATTTTTTGAGTAAAGATGGCCTGCCCAAAGGGTTCAGTAACATTGTTAAGTGCTGTAATGGCGACAGCAATTTTATTTTTGATCTCACCATCTAGTGAAAGATTGTATTTTCTCACCAAATCCTCAAGTCCTTTTCCATCCGATGTATACTTACCCAGATAGACATTTTGCACGCCCGTGATATTATTGGTAAAATCAGGAATAGAACTTTTGGCATAGGGCGATTCTTCCAAGGTTGGATCTTCATTAATAAAAGGCTCAGTAATTTTTCCATTGGCTACTTCATCGCAGATACCAGCCATGGCGCTTACCAGTTCTTCCAAAGCGGCACGTTGTGAAGCATAGATAGCACTTCCGCTTCCTGCCTTCACTACTGCATTGTAATAACTGTCAGCATTGGAAGCATCCCAGAATGCATTCAGGTCAGTGGTTAATTTTTTTAAATTAATGGTAAGTCCATTGAGGTATTCAAGCTCACGAGAGGTGAGGTTCGCGGCAGTCTTGCTTCCATCCGTGCCAAAAAGTAGATATTCTACAGGATGAAAACCCTTCAATGCATCTTCCAGATTGTCGATATAGGTTTCGGTAAACGAATTGCTGCTGGCCAATTGCGCATCCAGGTCAGCAAAGTTAACAGGCCAGGTATCAATACGGGGATCAATATTTTCTGTGGCCACGGGGCCAAACAAATGCGCTTCCGATTGCTCCCAGGCTTTTCTTGCATCTCTCCAGGTTTGGCGTGCAGCATTCAGGTTAGCATCGGTCTTATTTAGTTCCAGTGTCAGAACCTGTGTGTAGAGCGTGCTTACCTGACTTTGCAGATCATTGTATTTGGGAGAAGCCACGTTTGCAGAAAAATCATTCAGGATAACAGCATTCAGATCATTATTAATTGCCCCTCCTGAGGTATCATCATCATTACAGCCGGAGAGGTTCATTGCTACTACGATGATCAAAAAAGAAAATAAGTATTTCATAGAGTTAAGATTTAGTGTTGATAATTAAAAATTCAGCAACTACTTCAGTTTTGTATTTTTTAAGAGAAGTAAGGGCCGGTTCCTTCAGTACATTTCCGTCAAGGTCAAAAGAACTGCCATGTGAAGAGCAATACAGTCCGGAGGAAGTGGCGGTTACCGGGTTTTCCTGATGAGAGCATTTCATCAGAATGGCATTAAAATCAGCTGCTGATTTTTTCACCACCAGAATATCGAAGGGTTGTTGAAGATCGCGTACTATTAATAGTTGAGAATTGAGAAATGAGGAAAGAGGGACTTGAATAGAATCTTTGCCCAGTGAAGTTTTGTAAATCGGTAAGGCTGGTGAACAACCCGACAACTGCGTCAGCAGAACTGAGGTGCCCATGCAAGCGCCACAACTTTGTTTAAGAAATTCTCTTCGTGTTGGCATGTCAAAAGCTGTAACCAATACCGATGTTGAAAAATCCATTGGAAGTATAGTAGGGGAGCGTCTGCGGAAAGGGAGTTACAATCAATTCGGGGTTTTGTTCTCCCGTCTTTCGCAAGACGTAATCTGCCTTTATCACTACACCATTGACAGGCTGATAGGTGATGCCGAACACGGTATAGTTTTTTCGAAGCACTCCGTTTTTAATTCCGTTCTCCGGGATGCGATTATTTAAGTCAATAAATTCATAACGCCCAAAAAGAGTGAAGTTTTTGGTGGTTGACTCATTAAAAACCTTAAGAAGGTTATACCCGAATTCTGCATAAGCACCCACCATGATATTAGGTGTATTATTTCCATAGGCTCGGTTAATGGCAAAAGCATCTGACAGATGAGCCGTTACGGCCAGTGCCTTGAAGGAGATGCCATTCTTATGATATTGAATGTTTGCTTCCGCCAATGCTACGGGCGTTCCGAAAGGGCCGGAGTTGAGTTGCAAGCTGTCTGCCTGTCGCTTATTCAGACCAGCACTGCCACCGTAATAAGCTGAGGTCTGTAGACGAAAATTTTTATAATAATAGAGCAATGCTCCGGTGATAGCAATATTGGAGGCGGTGGCGTTACTTCCTTCAAATCTCCCTTCGCGAATACCTGATCCATTTTTAAATCCTGCAGAATTTAATCCATTCAGCAGAGCAAAAGAGTAATTCAATCCCGGCACTCTTCTGGAATTTCCATACAATCCAACACCGATCTCACGCCAGGTGGCAGGGATCAAAAATGTTTCTACATAGGTTCTGTCATTCCCATTGAAGGTAGTAGGCAAATGGTTTTCGTTGATGATGCCAATGCGGGGAATAAATAGTCCGGCTGTCAGGTAGATATCGCGGTTAATATTGAACTTAAGGAAGAGCTGCTCCATGGAGATTTCTCCTGATCCTTCACCTCCCACAACTTTGGCATCTTCCAACTCCATTTCTGAGAAGAAGTAGATTTTGTTGTTGAATTTATGCCCTAGGAAAAGCACGTTACGGGTGAGATTGGCTGTTCCTGTCTTTTGCCGGAGATCATACTCTACTTTAGCCTGACCATAACCTGAAAGAACTGTTGCCTGTGGCGATCGTATCAGCCCTGCATTAAGAGAATCTTCCTTCGTGAAGATTTGTGCATTTAGGCTAAAAGCAGACCCTAGAATGATTGCTAATACGAATACCCGCTTCATTAGATTGATTCTAAATAAAGCTCAAAGATTACGGATTGAACTTTATGAATCAAGAATTATTTAGAATAATTCTAATTTAATTATTAGCTGCTTATCGAATATGATTCATCAGGTACTTCTTGGGGGTGGTTCCGAATTTCTTCCGGAAAGCGGCAATGAAATGACTGGGGTTTGTATAGCCCACCTGATACGCTACTTCATTTACCTGGAATTTGGCCGAATCTAATAGAACTCTGGAGTGGTCCAGCCTGTGATCAAGAAGAAATCCAAAAACCGTGTTACCATAAATCTCTTTAAAACCGACTTTCAATTGGTATTCATTGAGCCCTGCAAATTTTGCCAGCTCTTTCAGGCTCGGAGGGGATTCAATATTTTTTAGCAAGTACTCTTTAGCGTGCTTTATTTTCCTGACGGTCTCCTCATCATTCAGGAAGGGGCAACTCTCGGTGTCGGGCTTTTTATCAGAAAGATACAGGCTCAGCAATTCCATGACTTTACTTTGATAATATAGCTTCTCTGCACTTTCACTGAGGTGAACATTATTGAAGAGCTGATTAAGAATTACATGCAGGTAAGAGGGTATTTCTCGCTCGTCATAAAACTTGCGGTTCACATTTTCTCCCTTCAAAAAAGGCAATGTGTCATGAACAAATAGTTTATGAACTCCGTCTAACGAAATGGTAAGGAAGACCATTCTTGCATGTGAAGATAACTTCAAGGCAAAAGGCAAATCTTTTTCCGGATTATAGAAGAAGAAGTTGCGTTGCTTTTGTATTTCGCGACTGTATTGAGGACTAAACTCGAAGGAAGCGCTTCCTTCCAGACAGAAGTAAAAATGAATGATGCTTTTACGAAGTAAACTCTGTTTGATTTCAGAATCCGAGGAGGAATTTTCGAGTCGGATAAGGGATAAATCCTCCTGTTCGAACAATACCTTAAAATCACTTTTATGGGTATTTATTTCCTTTACTACAATAGATTGATCTTTTTCCATAACTAAAAATGACAAATGTCATCCTTTTAAATAACCCGATTCCTCATCTTTCATCCCAAAAGTACCAAAATAGTTAGATGAATATAAGTTTTGATGAAAAGGGCATTAATTATACCAAATTGGGTATTTTATGTAGCCGGGCTATTCAATCTTTGCGCCCGTGATCCGCATAGCTGCATTTCTTATTTTTTTGACGCATATAACCCTGGCTCAGCAGTTCGGTGATTCCCTGGCTACAAAACAGTTGGAAGATGTGATTGTGACGGCTACCCGCAATGAGCGAACCATGGGCGCTTTACCCATGCCTGTGTCTTTAGTGTCTAAAGGCCAGATCAAAACCATGGGTTCACTTCGCCTCAATGATGTACTTAGTGAGCAGACCGGATTGGTGGTAGTACCGCAGATCAACGCGCAAGGCAATGGCATCCAGGTGCAGGGTTTTAATCCAGATTATACATTGATTCTTATTGATGGCGAACCCATCATTGGGCGCTATACAGGCTCTTTGGAACTCAGCCGCATTGCGGTAGGAAACATTAAGCAAATTGAAATTGTAAAAGGACCTTCTTCAAGTTTGTATGGATCGGATGCCTTGGCAGGAGTAATTAATATTATTACGGAAAGACCAACGGGTACACGAGGAAATCTTTCTTCACGCTATGGCACGAACAACACGCTTGATTTAACAGGTGATCTTAACCTGACCAAGGATAAGTTTGGAATTTATGTCTTTGCCAATCGCTACAGCACGGATGGGTATGATCTTTCTCCACAGAATTTTGGTAAGACCGTTTCGCCCTTTTCAAACTATACGCTCAACTCCAAGCTGACGTACAAATTTTCTCCCAAAACAGATTTGAGTATTTCAGGACGATACTTCGATGAGAAGCAGCATTTTAATTTTGAAGTAACTACTCCGACTAATCAACAAGTGCGAACTTCCGGCACAGGAAGCAGCGAGGACTGGAATATCAACCCTGTGCTGGTTCACCGGTTTTCCAATCAGTTTAAATTGACAGCGAGATTCTATGCAACACATTTTAAAACGGCAACGCTTCTCAATCTTGAATCGGATAACAGTCCTTATTATAATGATGATTTTAAACAGTCTTTCACAAGACCTGAGCTTAACGGAGAGTATTTCTTTAATGAGAAGAACATTCTCACGATGGGTGCCGGGCATATCCAGGAATCAGTGCAAACATCCCGCTATGGCGATGAAGTTAAACGCAGGCAGCAAACTTCTTATGCTTTTTTTCAGCACGAATGGATGCCGCTGGAAAAGCTAAGTATAATTGCTGGAGGAAGATATGATCATAACAGTGTGTATGGATCGCAGTTCAGTCCAAAGCTTTCTTCACGGTTTGAAGTGAATAAAAAAATAACGCTTAAAGGTTCATTGGGAGTTGGATTTAAATCACCTGACTTCCGGCAGTTGTATTTTAATTTTACCAACTCCGCTGCGGGCGGCTATAGCGTGTTAGGCACAGAAGTAGCTGGTCCACGGCTGGCCGAGCTTGAGGCACAAGGTCAAATTCAATCCTATCTGTATGATCCATCACTTATTGGAAAACTCAAGGCGGAGAGATCTATGGCTATCAATATTGGAGCCCATGTAGATTTGGTTCATTCCTTAGCCATGGATGTCAATTTGTTTCACAACAGCATTGATAATCTCATCGAAACACAGGCGGTCGCAATAACTACTTCTGGTCAGAGTATTTATAGTTACCGCAATATTGTCAGGGCCTACACACAGGGTCTGGAGTCCAACTTTACTTACCCACTATTGCAGAAATTAAGCCTCTCTCTGGGCTATCAGTTATTATATGCAAAAGATAAAGATGTTGCCCAATCTGTTCGTGATGGTGAAGTATTTTATCGGGACCCCAATACGCTTGTGACCAAGAGACTAAAATCCAGTGAGTACTTTGGACTTTACAACCGATCTCGACACATGGGAAACTTCAAAATCTTTTATCAGGATAAAACAAAAGGGTTGGAAGCAAGCTTTCGCATAATCTACCGTGGCAAGTATGGTATTGGAGACATCCGGGGAAACATTCAGGGAGAGACAATTCCTCCTTCCGATCGCAACAGCAATTCTATTTTGGACAAATATGACGACTTTGTAAAAGGCTATGCGTTGGTCAATGTATCGGTTGCTAAAAGTATAAAACAAGGGTTGCGCTTTCAAGTAGGTATTGATAACCTATTCGATCATACCGAGCCCATCTTCATTCCTAATCTTCCGGGAAGATTAATGTATGGCAGTATCTCTTATTCATTTTCTAAAAATAAATCAACTAACCAATAATTAATTCTAAACTTATGAATTCTGTTAAATCAATTCTCTCAATTCTGCTGGTAGCAATAAGTATTTTTGTTTTGTCAAGCTGCAAAGATGATCCATCACCAGAACCGATTGTTTCGGTGACGTTTCCTAATTTAGCGGCTGATCCTCCATCTGGATTTAATGGCCCAACCCCAATTGGAATTACAGGAAAATTTACTTTTTTTAGTTTTAAGACTGGAGCACTGGTTGATCATGCAGATAGCGCAACTGGTAAATGGGATTTAGGATTCCGAGCGACTACCATTATTGTAAATGGAACAACCAGTGGTCCCGGGGCTTCGCAGGTTCAATTACTAAGTGGGGTTTTTGATGAACTGAAGGAAGCTCCAGTTGATGGCTATAAATCAGACAATGATCCGAGTCCGATTGGACCAGTTCCAAACGCAACGCTAGCTATCCCTACTGGATCGGGAAATGGTTGGTACACAGCAACTGGCGGTGCACCGGGGACACCGACTATTACTAAACCGATTGCTGGTAAAATAATTGTTGTGAAAACGGCCGAAGGGCGATATGCGAAAATAGAAATACTAAGCTACTATAAAGATGCTCCTGCTAACCCCACAGGAACCGAGCCGGCAAGGTATTACACCTTCCGGTATGTTTATCAACCCAATGATACGCGCAGTTTTGAGTAGAGTTTAGCTACTGATGTTGGCAAAATAACCATACGACATTTGCGATCCCGATCGCTATCGGGAGAAGCAATCCCATTATATTGGGGATCGATTCGTGCCACTCGCTTCCTTCGCAGATACTCGCGATAACTGTATCGAGGTGAGGTTAAGAAAATCCTCCAAGGTCTGATTACTTCAGTGTAAAGACCTTGGAGGATTTATTCCTAAACTGAAAAAAAATTAAGTTTGCTGAGCTAAATCTCGATGCTCAAAAAAACGAACCCTGAGAAGTTTCTAACAAGAGCAAAATATTTTGTCGGTGCATTTCTGTTTTTTGTGTTCACCCTGGCATTGCTATTTTCCCTGGGACGGTTTTTTATCCTGGTGCTTTGCGGACTGGCCGCAGGTATGTTATTTCTTGCCATCTACAGCTTCGTACTCTATACTCTGGCGAATCGACCCTATTCCAATGCTAAGCCAAAAAAGGAAACGCAGAAGTCGAAAGAACTTAAAGCTTACATTCAATTTCATCTTCCAATTGTAATTAGTGTTTTGTTGGTCGGCCTGTTGATTGCTCTTATAATCGTGTTTTGGTTTTCTTAGGCCATTTGTTCAATGTAACTTGGAGTAAAACTGACCGATCCGCTGTTCGGAAGTGAACAACAATAAATGATTTGAAAATCAGAAGTCAGTTTTTCAAATTGCATAAGCATTTTATGCCTGCTGGCATATTTATTGGCCATGTAAGCAACTAAAAGATATTTCTTTCGTCTTGTTAATTCAAACCCATCAGCATGATTAAGAATTACCTCCTCATTACGTTGCGCAGTATGATGAAGAACAAACTCTTCATTATTATTAATGTAGTTGGTTTGGGCATCGCTATCGCCTGCTGTATAGTTGCTTATTTCAATTTTGATGTGAATAAGAGTTTTGACTCCCATCACGTCAATGCTGCCACCATTTACCGTGTTAACTCCATACGGGAATTCCAAAATGAACTGAACCAGTTTGGGTATGTTCCTATAGCCCTGGGTAATGCCATTAAGCAAAATGTACCTGAAGTTGATCGTGTCGTTCGGTATTCTCCCGGGGGAGCTGATTTTCGCATTGGCGAAGAACTTTTCAGGAATGACCTGATCTATGTGGATCCCTCTTTCTTTAGGGTATTCACGTTTCAGTTCATCGAAGGCAATGGCGCCTTGAAGGACAAAAGCCAGATTTGCATTAGTGATGAATTGGCACTGAAATATTTTGGCAAGGGAGAAAAGGTGCTGGGTAAGCCGATTACCCAAATGCTCGACAGTGGAAAAACGAAGGAGTATGTGGTCGCAGGTGTATTCAAAAAGCAACCTTCTAACTCCAGCTTCGCTGAAGAAGAAGCTTTTGCCCATTATGATAATTATTTTACTTCGGAGCCGGAGCTTGACGAAAATAATTGGAAGTTTAGAAATGCATTGTTTGTTCAGGTAAAAGACCCTGCCCGCATCAGTGCCATTCAGGCACAACTGAAACCCTATACCGAGAATAATAACAAGATTCGCGAAGACTTTATCATTCGTGATTTTCAATTGGAGCCCTTCACGGGAATGGCCGTGCGCGACAGCTATAATGAAGTATCCGGCACATGGACAAAATCAGGCTCTCCCATTGCCGCTATTGTTGGTATCGCTATGATGGGAATTTTTGTTTTACTCATTGCGTGCTTTAACCTCACCAATACTGCGGTGGCAATATCATCCCGAAGACTGAAAGAAATTGGCATCCGAAAAGTAATGGGCAGTTCTAAGAAAAATCTCATCTTTCAGTTTATCGGTGAGACTACATTCATTTGCGCTTTGGCATTAGTAGCAGGAATTGGTATTGGTGAATTTATTTTAATTCCTGCCTTCAACCAACTATGGCCCGACTTAAAGCTGAACACGGATTATTTCGGGAAACCGGATTTCCTTATCTTCATTACAGGGACTTTACTTTTTACCAGCTTGCTGGCCGGCAGTTATCCCGCATTTTATATCAGCAAATTTCAACCTACCGAAATCCTGAAAGGAAAATTGAAATTTGGAGGCACCAACTATTTTACAAGAGTATTACTAACACTTCAATTTGCCATTTCGCTCATTGCCATCGTGTGTAGTATTGCATTTACCGACAATGCTAAATTTCAACGCGACTTTGATCTTGGGTTCAATAAGAAAGAACTTGTTTTCACCTATGTCAACAACAGGTCGGAGTACGAAACATTTAGAAACAGACTATTGGAAAACTCTGACATCAAATCTATTGCAGGATCAGAGCACCATCTTTATGCTTCTTCATTCAATGATCCCGTCAAGCATGGCGACAAAGAAATTGAAGCAGACATACTAAATGTGGGAGATGGTTATCTGAATACGGTAGGGCTGACACTGAAGGTGGGAAGAGATTTTGAGCTGGACTCTGAAACGGATAGAAAAGAATCTGTGATCATTACAGAAGGCCTAGCCAGAAAACTGGGGATGAAGGATCCCATCGGTCAGAAAATTACCTGGCTGGATACTGTTAACTATTATGTGGTAGGCGTAGTAAAAGATATTTATAACCGGGGATTATGGGAAGAAATGGAGCCGGTGATGCTACGCTATGGGCCAAAAGAAAAGGTAAGCCATATTTTAGTAAGTGTCCCTGCCGATAAAGCCGCCTCGGTTCATGAATTTATGGGAGTGGTTTACAAAGAATTATTTCCAAACCGAATCTATAACGGCCGATACATGGACGAAGAAATGGTAGAGGCAAATACAGTGAATAATAATATTGTTAAGATGTTTATATTCTTAGGAATAGTAGCGGTGCTGTTGTCGGCCACAGGTTTATTTACCCTTGTCTCGCTTAATATTATTAAGAAAATGAAAGAGATTGGTGTTCGCAAAGTGTTGGGTGCCTCCATGGGTAACATCACCAAAGTAATCAATAAAGAGTTTGCCATCATTTTGCTACTAGCTTCCATTCTGGGAGGTGGTTTAGGCGCCTGGATGTCAGGTATGTTGATGGGCAGTATTTGGGATTACTATCAGGAAGCCACCCTTAGTACATTAGTGATTTCAGCCTGTATTCTCTTTGTAGCCTCAATTTTGTCAGTAGGCTATAAGGTATATACCACCACACGATTAAACCCATCACATGTATTACGCGATGAATAATATTTTTCTGTGCATGTAACTTATTCAGGATTTTAACCGTCTTACGTTCGAAATCAAATTTCATTCTCTCTGGCTTAATGCTGGTGTAATCGTCTTTATAAAAAAATAAATCCAAAAACCATGCTTCAAAATTATTTCAAAGTTGCGCTGCGTAATATTCTCAGGCACAAGTTCTACTCTGTGTTAAATATTGCGGGATTGGCATTTGGACTTACCGCCTGCTTTCTGATTGGGCTTTATATTTTTGATGAACTGAATTATGATAAATTCCACAAGGATTATCAGAATATCTATCATGTAGGACTTCATGGCAAAATTGGTGGGCAGGAAATTCTCACGGCCTCTTCCTGCCCTCCGTTGTCTACAGCGATGGTTAGCAGTATTCCTGGTGTGGAGCAGGCAACCCGCGTTAATCCCTGGAAAAATGTGGTGATGAAGTATGAAGATAAGGCCTTCACAGAAAC
>JANMYO010000038.1:0-42848 GCA_031382175.1 Bacteroidia bacterium
TGACACACATGCATTTTGAACTCTTCACTATACTGGCTTTGCCATTTTGAAGCGTAGCATTTTGAATATCTTTCCATTTTTAGGTTACGTTTGTGTAAACCTATTTCAGGACGAGACAACAATGAGGGCACAAGCGGATGCTTGCGCCATAGGGGAATAAATTCTGCAGGGCTGAAATTAAAAAGATATATGAAATCGTTACCTTTGGGAAATTATAAATATGGCCATGGAAAAAATTATCCTTACCATCAAAGACGAAAAGAGGAAGAACTTTCTGTTGGAGCTACTGAAGCAATTTGATTTTATTGAAGTGCAGAAGGCAACAGAAAAGAAGCAGGAACAGTATGATTTTTTTGCTTCTGCAGGACTGTGGAAAGGGAGAGACATAAACGCTAATCAACTCCGGGAGCGGGCATGGAAAAGAAGTCTTTAGTTCTTTGCGATACCAACATTGTCATAGAGTTCTACAAACAAAATCCAGGGGTAATAAAGAACCTTCAGGACATTGGCCAGCAGAACATAGCCGTGAGCATCGTTACCGCTGGAGAATTGCTGTACGGGGCATTAAATAAGAAAGAACTCAGTCAAATAAAAAAAGACTTGGAACATCTGCAGGTTATCCACCTGACCCGGGGAATAGGGGAATGCTTTACTCAACTGATGCTTGACTATTCCCTCAGCCATCGATTGAGTTTACCGGATGGATTAATAGCAGCTACTGCCCTTACGGAAAGTGTTTCTCTGTATACCCACAACGTAAAAGATTTTAAGTACATAAAAGATATTAAGCTGTACAAGGAGAAATAACCTCTTCGCCCTAACTAGCGCAAGTCTTGGATAGCGAGATGGAGTTGCGGGGGACTTGTGCTTAGTTATTAAGAATATAATTCTGCAGAGGAACATTTTAATGAATGGAGTTATCAATGAGTAAGGCACAAGTCAGCACAAAATCTGCGCGCAAGACTTGCGCCAGTTTGGGTGATAAATCTATACTATCCGAAATGAAGAACTTTTTAATTTTAGCATTTGCACTCAAAGCTAGCTTGGTATTTGGGTTTGATTGTGAGAAATTATCAAAGGATGAATTATATAATCAAGCTCATTTGATCTTTCTTGGGAATGTTATTTATGTGAGTGATACTCTTGCAAGTGTAAAGGTTGTCGAATTATTTAAGGGAAATGCTAATGATACAATTATTTGGTTGATCTCTCAAGGAGAATTAACACCGAGCGTTAATAGTACCTGGTTAATTTATGGTTATAGATCAAGCACCGAAAATGCTTTTTATATTGGAGAATGTAGTGCCTCTAAAAGCTTTAATGCTCCATTCAGCATCCATGATGTTACACTCTCTCCACCACCAACTCCGGGAATGATGGCAATGAATTCAGAAGGGCGTATTCTTCATCAACAAATGTTGTTTGATAGAGCACTTGGTGAATTTTATTTTGATGTTGCTAGTTTAAGAGCGCGAAAGGCATCGGGAGAAAGTAAATTAATAAATGAGAGGCATGACCAACTGGAGAAGCTTTTTGCCAGCTTGATAAAAGACTTGACTGTTTTGAGATGGTCAACGATCATTTTAATAATTGCGTTAGTTGGTTCAATAATTGTAAGTCTAAGAAAGAAATAACCCCATCTGGCGCAAGGTTGTAAGGAAACTATAACTGGTTCAAGCGTCCCCTTGGACCAATTGTAGAAGAAGCTTGATAGGTTGCAAGGTGTATCAAGAATAAAGTAAGGGATTGTTCTTTTGAATGGATAGAATTTGAGAATTTTTACAATGAGGGATAAAATCACTTGGTGATTGTCCGGGAAAGGCTAGAAATCAATTCCTCAGCATAGTTGCGATCTTCCGGTGCAGCTAATCTTCTATACATGAGTAACGCCTGTATTGCTTCTTCAATTTCCCGGTTCATGGCGTAGGTGAGGCCAAGGTTAAAGTGACTGTTGGGAAATTCAGGTTCCACCTCAATGGACATCTGATAATGTACTTTAGCCAGCGGATAATTTCCGATTTCAGCATACAGGTTGGCAAGGTTATAATGCGCTTCGAAGTGACGAGGCTCCTCTTTCAGACAACGTGTAAAATAATCAATTGCCTTGCTGTGATTGTTATCCTCCGACTCAAGAATACCAAGGTTGCAATAAGAATCCGCTACTCCGTCCTTTGTTTCAATGGCCCGCAAGTAAAGCTCTTTGGCTCTCGGATCATTTTGTTCATCCAGCAGAAGGGCTTCTTCAAAAGCAGAAAGCTGGTTTAATTTAATTATACGGGCTCCCGCAAATAAATTAAGCTGACCATGCTTCTCATGCTGTGAGGGTTTTTTCTTCCGGACAGGCTTGAAGCCAAATTTCTCCGGAGTGGGATTGGGGAATTGAACCACTTTTGCCATGGCGGCAAAGTTAATGGTTATTTGTCAAAACCTTTCAAAATCCCTTGGTTGAGGATAGTCAGCTTGCTTTACGCTTTGTCTTTTGCACCTTCTTTTCCTCTTTAACAGCGGTACCTTTAGCCTTTTCCATAGGCTTTTTCTTCGCCTGATCAATGCTTGCCTTCAGGGCAGTCATAATGTCGATCACCTTAGGCTCTTCTTCAGAAACGGTTACAATTTCTTTGCCGGCAATTTTAGCATCAATGATAGCTTTCAAGGCATCGAAGTAGTGGTCTTTCATTTCAATGTTGGCAAACTTAGTAGACATGGAATCCACAAGCGTCTTAGCCAATTTCAATTGTTCCTTATCTGCTTTTACTGCAAGAAGGCTTGGCACCTCATTGATACTTTTCACCTCATTGGGATAGCGCAAGCGATACATAATCATGCCCTTTTCATGGGGAGTAATTAGCACGGGTGTTTCACGGTCGCGTAATACTACCTTTCCAACACCTATCTTCTTAGATTCCTTTAATGTGGCGCAGAGTAAACCATAGGTTTTAGCAGCTATGTCTCCATCTGGGCCGATAAAGTAAGCAGATTCAAAAAGCGAAGGATGCACCTCTTCTTCTTTTACGAAGCCTTCGATTTCAATCACTTTGGTACTTTTGAGTTTGACTTTATCAAGATCGGACTGCTCAATGATCACAAATTGCCCGGGCTCATATTCATATCCTTTAACGATATCTTCTGAGCGCAAAGGCTGCCCTGTAACTTTGTCCTTCTTTTCATACCCTACAGGATTATGGCCTTCCTTAGAAAGAAGGTTAAATCCAATCGTTTGACCCGTGTCAATGGCATTGTAAATTCGTACCGGAATTGTGACCAGGGAAAACTGAATGTGCCCTTTCCAAATCGATCTCATGGCTAAAAATAGTTTAGTTAGTTTAAAAAATGAGATAAACTATGCTAAACTATTGATATTGAAGTACTTTTCAAAATTCGATTGAAAGAATTTTGCTAATTTAGCTAAGATGGCACCCAGGATGAGGTATCAACTTTCGCCTTCAAATCGTGGAGTAAATTATAGAGGCCAAAGTAGGTTCTGTTGATATAGAGCGCATGCTTGGCTCCCCTTGCTTTCCTGGATTCCCGAAGTTCCTTCATACCCGACAACTCTTCACCAAACTGAAATACAGACTGAAAATAAGCTTTGTCAGAGAAGTCAAATTCAGGAGTGCGGAAGGGCCTTCCTAATAGCTCAATTAATGTTGAAAAAACCTCTATAAAAAACTTCTTGTCCTTTGCAGAATCATCTTCATAGATAAATCGGAGCTGATAAAACGCTCTTTCGAGTTTCGCTTTATTGGAAAGTATATCACTCTCCAACAATTGGAAGTACTGAGGATAAAAATCCGCTGGAATCACTTTAACACATCCAAAATCAATAACTCCCAGCTTTCTTTCTTTGGTGATAATAAAATTTCCCGGATGAGGATCTGCATGAAGTTCTTTTAGCTGATGAATTTGAAAATGATAGAAATCCCACATCGCCTGACCAATTCTGTTGGCTTCCACGGGTGAAAGTTTCTCCGTCTTAAGAAATTCTCCCAATGGTTTTCCTTCCAGCCAATCCATGGTTAGAATTTTAGGGCTGGAAAATTCGGGGTAATAAACTGGAAATATAAGATTGGGGATATCCTTGCACTTCAAGGACAAGTTCATTGATCGCTCAAGCTCAAGTGTGTAATCTGCTTCCTCCAACATCCTCGACTGCACTTCCTGGATGTATTCATCATATTCCACGGGGTTGAGCTTGAACATCCGAAGGGCGATGGGCTTCACCATAGCGAGATCACTCTTAACACTATCCCCTACTCCGGGATACTGTATTTTCACGGCAAGCTTCTTCCCATTCAATGTGGCTTCGTGCACTTGCCCCATGGAAGCAGCATTTCTGGCCGATGGAGTAAAACTATCAAACATCTCGCTCGGACGTTTTTTAAAATGACTCTCGAAAGTCTTAATGACCAGAGGAAATGACAAGGGTGGAGCGCTGTATTGCGCCATCGCAAATTGATTTTGATAGGCAGTAGGTAATAGGTTTTTATCCATGCTCAGCATCTGTGCTACCTTAAGAGCGCTGCCTTTTAACTGACTAAGAGAGTTGTAAATATCTGTTGCATTATCTTCGTGCAACTCGTCCTTATTGCGACTTGGATCTACAAGTTTCTTGCTGTAATGCTTGAGATAATTACCTCCAATTTTGGCTCCGGTCGATATAAATTTAGTGGCCCGCTGTACCTTGGTAATGGGAATGCTCTCCTGCTCTTTCAATCTCTGCGTGTTTATTAGTTAAAAAAATGCTGACTCGATGGCTAGTTCCTGGAATTCTGATAAAGGAACTTTCCAAAATCCAGTGCATTGTCCAAGACACCTTTCCCAATAAGATCGTAGGCAAGATTTACCGATTTTTCTATGGCCATGTCCGTCTTTTCAAATCCGGGGCTTTCGTCATTGCTCCAAAATTGTAAGATGAACATCAGATGCAGCCAGAAGAGTGAATTATAGCGGTCGTCCAGGTAAGGTCGCTTTGCAACTTCTCCGGTCTGTTTGCCTTCATTAAGAACTCCTTTAATCCATTCGTCAAAGGCTCCTTTGAACCCCTTGAGAAACCCGGGAGTGACAGCAGGGTTTTTCCAATCCTGCAACTGATGTAAAACAAAACTTCTATCCTTCTTCAGCAACTCAGCCAAGGTGAAATAAAAAGCCAGAATCTTTTCCCTGGAGGAGAATGAGGCGTAGCTATCATCACCACTAAGTTTATCCGCTGTCTCGGTTATATACTCTTTCCAGATGGATTTTTCCAGAGCTTCAAATGAACCAAAGTGATGGTAGAAGTCTTCCTCCTTCATACCATTATCAACGCAAAACTTATAGACGGATGCTGGCTTTTTACCTTCGGTGAGCAAAAATTCTCTATAGGCTCCTCGTATTTTCTCATGAGAAACCGTTGATTTGGCCTTAGCCTTTACTTTTTTTGTTGTTGCCATACTGTGTTTAACAAAAGTGTTGAATAGAAGTTTCAAAATTCAGGAAATATGAAGCTATAAATTACTAAGTTTTGTCATGAAATGGCCGATGGTAATATTAACCTCCCTTCTGCTGGCTGTACAAGGGTTTTCTCAGAAAACGTCAGAAAAAAAGAGTCACGCAATTCATTACTTTGAAGAAGGTGAGCAAGCTTTGAACGAGCAAAAGTATAAAATGGCCCTTGCCCATTTCAACGAATGCCTGCGATTGGATCCCTACTACCTGGATGCCTATTATTCCAGGGCTATTGCCAAAGAACATCTCAATGATGCAAAGGGGGCGCTTACGGATTATAATATCTTCCTGACTTCAAAACCAGAAAATACAGAAGCACTATTTAGCCGGGCGGTCATTCGATTTCAACAAGATCAATTTGACCTGGCAAGGCAAGATTTCTTGAAGTTACTTAAACTTGCCCCCGGTGAAACCACCACGGTGTACTTCAGACAAGACCGGTTTGGAGCTGGTACTGATAAGATATTCACTTCTCAGAGCAATGGGAAAGCTACTTTATATAACTACCTCGGCCTAATCGATATCAAGAATAAGAGGTATAAGGAGGCGATCGTATTTATGGACTCTGCCCTGCGCCTTGAACCCAAGGAACCCGACTATTTTGTCAATCGGGGGATAGTTCATGAAAAACTAAGGGACACCACTGCTGCAATTACTGATTATCAACGTGCGTTAAACATCGAACCTAATCATACACTGGCTACTCATAATCTTGCCGTTATTAAAAGAGCAAAAGGCGAAATTCAGGAATCAGAAAAACTATTGGACGAAGCCATCTCGAAAAATCCAGGATTACCCTATCCTTATGCCGAACGTGGCTACTACCGACTAATGAACAAAGACCTTAAAGGAGCGCTTGAGGATTATGATAAGGTGCTTTCCATTGACAAAAAAGACGAAGAAAGCTATCTCAACCGTGGCTTAGTAAAGGAAAGACTGAAAGATTTCAAAGGTGCATTCACAGATTATACAGAAGCCATTTCACTGAAACCAGATTATGAAAAGGCATGGTTGAACAGGGCAAATCTATTGGTCAAACTCAATCGACTAGATGAAGCTCTTGAAGATTATACAGTAGCAATCACCTGGTATCCTGAGTATGCGGTGGCTTATTACAACAGAGCTATTGCCAACAACAAACTCAAGAAGAACAAAGAAGCGTGTGCAGATCTAAACCAAGCCATTAAACTAGGCGCAAAAGTTGAATCCAGTATGAAAGCAAAACTTTGCCCGGCAAAATAATAAACATCAATTATTCCAAGTCTGGTCTCATCCGCACAAACACAGGCTCTCTGAACATTTTATCTGGTGTAAGTGAAGCAAAGCTAACTTCTAAATAGAGTCTGGGATCGATCCAAAGAGAAGCTTTTTCATCCATGACTTTGTTCTTGATTGGTTTCTTTATCTCTTTTAATTTTTTGATTTGGATGTAGATCTCTTTTATAGCTGCCTGATCAAAGCCCGTACCTACTTTTCCTCTGTATATTAGTTCATTATTAATTTTCTCAGCAATATGCAGGCCTCCAAATGTCACACTGCGATCGCCTTTGCCTGGATTGTAACCAATAATAATGCACTCCCTTGTATTCCTTACTTTAATCTTTAGCCATAGATCACTGCGTTTTCCTGGTAAATATTTTCCTTCTTTCTTTTTTGCCATGATGCCTTCGAGTCCGTGCTCCCGGGCGGCATTGAATAAAGATTCTCCATCCTCTACAAATTCACTAACGCGGTACGGAGTATCGGATCGTACAGTATCTTTCAACCATTCTTTACGTTTTGTAAGTGGGTCATTGATAAGACTACGACCATCCAGGTATAAACAATCAAACAAGTAGCAATAAGCAGGGTTTGATTTAGAGAGCTTTTGAATAGTGCTGTCCCCTTTTGTCATCAACCGATTGATTACTTTTTTGAACTCGGGTCTGCCCTCTTTATCAAGACATACTATTTCAGCATCGAATAATCCATTGGTGACACGGAATGCCTTATCAACACCATGCAATTCGGGAAACTGAGCCGTAATATCATTTTGATTTCTACTAAGGATTCGGATCTGCCCGTCTTCCACCGCAATTAATGCCCGGATGCCATCCCATTTTATTTCAAATAAAGAATCTTTGCTACTGGAAATTTTATCGGTGGTATCCGACAGCATTGGTTCAATTCGATCGTGTAGAAAATTTACCTGGGGAATGTCCACCCGTTCAAATAGCCACTCCTTTTCTTTGATTTTATAAATGCGGTATTCGCCTGTTGCCTCTTTACTATTGAGGCGAAAGTAAAATCCATCCTTCTTGTCCTTTGTAATTTGATATTTTCCCAATGCATAAATCCACATCTCTCCCGCTCCGTACTGTCCCTTTGGAATAATCCCATCAAAGGTCAGGTACTTCATGGGGTGATCTTCCGTTTGAACTGCCAGGCGCTTAACTCCGGGATAAGGGGGCAATCCTTTTGGTACAGCCCAGGATTTCAGCACGCCATCTTGCTCCAATCGCAAATCGTAATGTAAATGTGATGCATGGTGTCGATGAACTACAAAATTATTCCCTCCTCCCTCTACAACCCGGGCTTCCGGTTCCGGTGTTTTTTTGAAATCACGTTTCTTCTCATAGGACTCCAATTGAGCTGGAGTCTTTCGTTTCTTGGAGGGGGGCAGCTCCTTGACAACGATTTTCTTTCGGTGTGTATGCAGTTCCACCGCGTAAGCTCCCATTCCCTCCCAGGCATCTCCGTCTTTAATCACCTTCTCGAGTGCTGTATGAATATTAAATACAGATGGATTTTTTACCCCTGCCAGTTCCTCCCATTTCAAGGGCATCGAAACAGGTGCGCCTTTTCTGCCTCTTAGGCTATAGGGTGAAACAATGCTCTGTCCGGAACGAATCCTATAAATATCAATAAGAACGCGGCCTTTGCGTGCGTCTTTTTTTATGTGAAGGGTGGTCTCATTCGGATAACGATCCACGAAAGGTTTAGCCATCAATTGAGCTGTCTCAAATACAGTGTGAAAATCCTGTTTGGGTTCCAAAGGGCAGCACAAGTGTACTCCCTTGCCACCTGTAGTTTTTACAAAGGCCGTGTATCCAAATTTTTCAACATACTCTTTGAGTTCAAAGGCAATGGGAATAACTTTTTTGAAATCATAACCTTCGGGTGGATCCAGGTCAAACACCATATAGTCTGGGCAATCAAAATTAGGCTTGCGGCTATGTAATTGATGCAACTCCAATGCGGCAAGATTAGCTAACCAAACTAAGGAAGCTGGCTCTGTAGCAATGATGTAATCTTTCTTTTCCTCACTGCCGAGTTTTTCAAATTCAATCCAATCAGGAGCCCACTCAGGTCGACTTTTCTGATAAAACATTTCTCCTGCGATGCCATCCGGAAAACGAATCAATGTTAATGCCCTTCCCTTTATGTGATTCAATAAAGTGGGTGCAATTTTTAAATAGTATTCAATGACTTCGGCTTTCAGAATATGATCTTCTGGAAATAGAACTTTATCCAGATTGGATAACTCCAACTTACGTTTACCGATTTGCACCCATTGTGATTTCTTGGCCATCCGGGTAAGAATTTTTCTGCCCTTAAACCTCCATGTTATGAGACTCCTTTGTTTTCAAAAAGATCATGCCAATGACAAAGCAAATAGCAGCCACACCAATAGGATACCACAAACCCGCAAAGGGATTGCCTGCCGGATTAGTCTCCGTCTTACTCAACTCGTACAATGCAGTAGCAATAAACGGTGTCAGCCCCCCGAAAATTCCATTGCCAATATGATAGGGCAAGGACATAGAGGTATATCGAATCCGAGTAGGAAAAAGTTCAACAAGAAACGCAGCAATAGGGCCGTATACCATGGTCACTAAAACAATTTGGATAAATACCAATCCAATCATTATCCAATAATCTGAGCCGTTCAATGAGACTTCCCTTTTTGTTTCAGCAAGTGAAGGTTCCTTCGATACATCCTTGAAGTGAATTTCCCGTGTGGTTTCTGTCAGGTAACTTTCATCATCAAACATTCTTTGAACCTTTGCTGTCTTTATAGTGTCTCCCTCTTCATTAAAAGTGACCGCTCTTGTTATGCTCTTTTGAGCTGGAAGTTCCTGCTTAAGCGTTGTATCGGCCAACGAATACATTTGCTTATAAATTGGAAAGTATAACAGCACGGCTAGCAGCAACCCCGACATCATGATTTTTTTTCTTCCAATTTTATCTGACCAGGCGCCAAACACAATGAACAGTGGCGAGCCAAACAGCAGCGCAATAGCAATGATATAGTTCGACTGAACGAATTCCACTCCGCATGTTTTTTGAATAAAAGACAAGGCATAGAACTGTCCAGTATACCAGACCACTCCTTGTCCCGCTGTTGCTCCAAAGAGTGCTATTAATACTAACTTTAGATTTTCTTTATTTCCAAAGCTTTCTTTAATAGGATTTTTAGAGATCTTTCCTTCAGCCTTAATCTTTGTAAACAAAGGAGATTCAGACATTCTCAGTCGGATGTAAATAGAAATCCCCACAAGGATTGCCGATAATAAAAATGGAATTCTCCATCCCCATTGCGAAAATTCCTCGACACCAATGGATTGCCTTACAATAAGGATAACTCCCAATGAAACAAACAAACCCAATGAAGCCGTAGTCTGAATAAAACTGGTATAGAACCCACGTTTACCTGCCGGTGCATATTCTGCTACATAGGTTGCTGCTCCACCGTATTCACCGCCCAACGCAAGGCCCTGAACAAGCCGAAGCATTAAGACAATCAATGGAGCAAATAGCCCAATGCGTTCATAGTTCGGAACAAGTCCAATAGCAAAAGTAGACCCTCCCATTAGTACAAGCGTGACAAGGAAGGTGTACTTTCTTCCAACAAGATCCCCCAATCTTCCAAATACAAGAGCACCAAAGGGCCTGACAACAAAACCAGCAGCAAATGTGGCCAGTGTGAAAAGGAAGCCAGCGGTAGGATTTTCTTTTGGAAAGAATTGATTGGCAAGTATTGCCGCTAAGCTCCCAAAAATGTAAAAATCATACCATTCGATAAGTGTGCCTACTGATGAGGCGGTAATCACGGACCAAAGTTTCTTACTTTCAGAGGGAGAAGTTACGCTTTGCATAAGGTACTACTGTTCTAATTTGAATTAAGGTAGGGAGAAAAAGATAATACACAAACAAAATAATTACCACCCGCCAAATACTAAATCGCTGGGCAATTACCATTCACATAAGCAGGACGCTCTTCAAAAAACATCTCCTTCCCCCTTCAGTTTTTGAACTACATTTATCAACTTAAAATCCAATTCGTATGAAAAAATTACTCCTGATTCTTCTTGTCCCTATTGCAGTATTAGCACAGCAAACACAAAAACCTGTATTGCATGGGAAACACTGGATGGCAATTACTGGCAAACCACTAGCAGCAACTTCAGGCGCAATGATCTTTCAAAAAGGTGGTAACGCAGTAGATGCTGCCTGCGCGATGCTGGCTTCTACCTGTACGATGTGGGATGTACTAAGCTGGGGAGGCGAGACACAAGCTCTAATCTACAATCCAAAAACAGGAAAAGTAATTGGCATCAATGCATTGGGCGTGGCGCCAACAGGAGCAACTGTTGATTTCTTTAAAAGTAAAGGAATGAATTACCCGCCTCAATACGGTCCGCTGGCTGCTGTTACTCCAGGCACACCGGGTGGCTTGTGCACGATGCTGGCCGAATACGGAACCATGAGTTTGAAGGAAGTTCTTGCTCCCGCCATGCAATTGGCAGAGGGTTATCCCATCGAAGCGGAAACCGCGAATTCCATGGAAAGAGGTAAGGATAAAATAAAAGAATGGCCTTATTCCAAAGCAGTATTTCTCCCTCATTTGGGTGAGGAACGCGAGGCACCTTCTGCCGGTGAAATTTTTAAGCAATTGGATTTATTGGAGACTTTAAAGAAAATGATAGAAGCTGAACAGCAAGCATTGAAAAAAGGAAAGAACAGGAAAGAAGCGATTTATGCAGCCTATGATCGTTTCTACAAAGGGGACATTGCTAAAGAATTCACAAGGGGAGCGCAAGAGCAAGGTGGCTTAATTACGGAAAGTGATTTAGCCAACTGGAAAGTAAAAATAGAAGAACCGCTCATGGTTAACTACAAAGGTATTGATGTCTACAAGCTATCTCAGTGGACACAAGGCCCTTCGCTATTGCAGGCTTTGAACATTCTTGAAAATTTCGACTTGAAGAGCATGGGGTATAATTCAGCCCGATATATCCATACCGTTTACCAGGCTTTGAACCTCGCATTTGCCGATCGTGACTTCTATTACGGAGATCCTGCATTCGCTCCTGAAGAACCTATAAAAGGTTTGCTATCAAAAGAATATGCAAAACAAAGAGCAGGCACCATTAAGTTTGATAAAAATGATGCGAAAGCAGGACCTGGGGATCCCTATCCGTTTGAAGGAAAGCAAAATCCCTATCTTGATTTGCTCGGCAATTGGGGGCAAGCAGGTATTAACCAATCATTGAATCCGCTCTCGGAGGAATACCTCTATCAATTTCAATTGGGTACTACCTCCATTGAGGCAGCCGATAAAGAAGGTTGGGTTGTTTCTGTAACTCCAAGTGGAGGCTGGCTACCTGCGTGTATTGCCGGCAAGACGGGTGTAGGTATGAGTCAACGTATGCAAAGTTTTGTCCTGGATAAGAAACTGAATCCATTCAATGTAGTTGAACCCGGTAAACGTCCAAGGGTAACGCTCACTCCTACACTCGCTATGAAGGATGGTAAGCCTTACCTTGCTTTTGCAGTTCAGGGTGGTGATCAACAGGATCAGAATTTAGTTCAATTCTTCCTGAACATGGTTGAGTTTGGCATGAATGTTCAGGAGTCTGCGGAGGCTCCCAACTTCAACACCAATCAATTGTATCTCTCATTGGGTGGGGAAGACAGAAAACCCAAACCAGGCTCTATTATGCTCAATGAAAGCATGCCTCCCTGGGTTCGCAAAGAGTTAACTTCCATGGGCTACAAAACCTACTATAATGATCGCACTTCAGGTCCAATCAACGCCATTTACTTTGACTGGAAACATGGAAGTTTTTGGGGAGGGTCGAGTAATCATGGAGAAGATTATGGCATTGGATGGTAGCATTACTAGTGAGCTCAATAAGTTAGCTGAAATATTACTCTGCAAAATTTCCTCGCGAACTTAGCGTTCTCGAGGTTAGAAATTTATCGCATAATTTAATGCTCCTTCTCCCGACTATTCTCTTTATCACTATGCCAAATCTCCATAATCTCGTGAAACTGATCATGGATAATATACAGTGCTGTGCCAACCTGATCTTCGGGTGCGCCATCATTCACTGCGTCCGATAAAGCACGGATATCAGTTTTTAGCTTATCAAGTTTCGACTTCATGTCATCATTATTCACTTTATCAGGAATCGGAGATGCTGCCCACGTATCAGCGTCTAACGTCAACTGCCCGATCAGCCGCAAGGCGGGTTCCACATTGCCCGAATCTTTCAATGGATGAAAAGCTTCTGCCATTGTCATATGAAAGGCATCCATCTCCGGCCATTCATCATTTGCAGCAGGAGTTTTATCCTGTTCAGTTGAGCATGCCAAAACCGATAGCATAACTATCAAGGTGGATAAATAAATACGGCCAAAAGATTGCATAGAAATTTAATTATTAAATGATGTTCACAAAACAATAAGTAAGCACGTCATTTCGAAGGAAGTCCCGACTTGTCGGGAAGAAAGTATGGAGAACAAATTGGTAGATTTCTCGCTCACGCTCGAAATGACTTCGACTGTTTTGTGAACATCAATTGTTCTTATCTCTTCCCTTGTATTTTCTTCGGGTCTCCAATGCATGCACAAGTTTTTTCAACACCTCATAATACAAAGCAGCATAGAGCACAATAATCATAAACCAAATCATGGCTATGTTAAAATAGATCGTGTGGTAAATTTTACCAAGAAAATGTTTTGTGGGTATAAAGAAGTTGCCTGTAAAGTCAAAACGATTATGAGGTCGATGGTCGTCAAAATAAATGGGGTAAATTTTTTGAATCAATTCTCCCTTCCACTCAACGATCCGGGTAAGATCATTCGCATTCTCCACCATATCGCTCACTGCCTTGTTCTGTGACTTCATCTTCAATGCATTGAAAGAAGCCATTTTTTCCGGAGTGTTTGTAAGTTGAACTACTGCCTTTTCTCTATCCGCCATGGCAGCCGATACCTGTTGGTTATAATAAGTTTTCAGATTTCTAATAAACGTAGAAGTCTTAGTGTAGACTGCTGAATCAAATTTACCAACTGTTAATTTTTCTACTTCTGGAAACTGTTCCTTGCCAACAATCTTCAATTCATTCTCCAGTTCCGTCTTTAACAAAGTCAAAGAACTGGTCATCATTTTATCATTTGCATCTCGCCATTTATTACGATGATTTAGACAATACGCCAGCTTGGATTCTAGAGCAGGTAAATAATAGACTCTTTTATATTCTGACAATGCATGCTGTTTATCAAGCTCATAAAACTGCTTCTCAAAAGGATTGTCTACAAACTGGGTGACCATGAGTGCTTCAAACGCCCAGCGAGAAGCCATGACCTCGCCAAGCAACGGAATACCACTGGGTGTGCCGACTTTCGGATTAAATTTATCGAAGTTGATTACGACTCCACTCAATAAAAGCTGGGGTATAATCAGTATAGGAATGAGTATATAAATTGTCACAGCTGAATCAAAAGCAGAAGAAATATTAAGTCCGAGAATATTAGCAAAGCAAGAACAGGAAAAAAGAATTAGCCAATACCGCATCTCGGTAAGGGGAATTTCAATGATAAGGTTTCCCACCAGAATAAAGGTGAAAGTTTGTATCGCTGACAGTGTGAAGAGCACAAATATTTTAGATACTAAATAGCTACTCTTGCTGAGATGAAGGTATCGTTCTCTTTTTAAAATTTTGCGGTCTCTGAATATTTCTTCTGCACTCACTATTAATCCAATAAACAAGGCGACCACCACACTCATAAAGAAGTAGACCGGAACATTGTAATTATTATAGAATGTGTAAACTGGATTTTCAACCCCAATCGTATTGTAGTACTTAACAAAATAGGCCAGAAATAAAGCCAGCACCGGAGATAACAAGAGGTTGATTAATATATACTGCTCATTGGCTAGCTTCGATAACACATCACGAATCGAAAATATAGCGAGCTGCTTAAACCAATTGGGAATCTTCTGACTGCTCGGCAAAGCATCATTTGCCTGTTGAATAGGATGTATCTTGATCTTCTGCTTAAAGTATTGGTACCATTGCCCGGGGGAGATTTTCCGAGTACGTGTAAAGCGTCCATATTCATTGACGACTCTTGTTTCAATTATATTAAAGACTTGCTCCGGATTAATATTTCCACATTCAGGGCATTCGCCAGGTGTCTTATAGGCCGCACTGATGATCTCCTGAAAATAGTTAACGGATTCTATCGGATTACCATAGTAAATTTGGAACCCTCCAACGTCAAGTATGATCAACGAATCAAACATTTTGAAGATATCAGAGGAAGGCTGATGGATCACGACAAAAATCATCTTGCCTCGAAGGGATAATTCCTTGAGTAAGTCCATGATATTTTCGGAATCCCGGGACGACAAACCTGATGTAGGCTCATCCACAAAAAGAACGGAAGGCTCCCGTAGCAACTCCAAGCCAATGTTCAATCGCTTACGCTGCCCCCCACTGATTGTCTTCTGTAAGGGCGAGCCCACTTTCAGGTTCCTGATCTCTGAAAGGCCGAGATTCATAAGCACTTTTTCTACCAGATCACTAATTTCCTTTTTGGAGTATTGGCCAAAACAGAGTCTTGCAGAATAATAAAGGTTCTCAAAGACAGTGAGATCATCCATCAATAAGTCATCCTGAGGAATAAATCCGACAACTCCTTCTAATTGTTCAGCATGCTCGTGAACATCAATACTATTGATCAGGACTCTTCCACTGGAGGGTTTATCTGAGCCATTCAAAACATTGAGCAATGTTGACTTGCCCGACCCGCTCGCGCCCATTAGCCCTATTAACTTTCCACCCTTCTCACCAATGTTTATATTTTGCAATGCCGCTCTCCCACTCTTGAAATGGTAAAAAACATGTTCGGCCACAAAACTTATTTCAGCTTCTCCCTCCTCTACCAGGAACTTACCAACCACATCACTATAGTAGATTGAATCAATCTTGGTACCCCGAATAGTACTTCCTGTTGGAAATACATCAATCTTGCGGCTCTTTAAAGGAATACTATTAACGGTAAGGGAAGTGATTCCGAGGTATTTGATAAAGTAAGTTTCGATATCCTGAAGCCGGAGAATCGCAATCAAACCTGTAAGATTTCTAGCAGTAATCCGTGGACCAGGATACTTTAAGTCATCAGACCCTTCATCAATGATCAGGATGTTCTTGGAAGCCAATTCATCTATATCCTGACCTAAAACAAATGCACGCACAGCCTGAAGATCTTTAAGAGGTATTTTCAACGCTTCTCCAATATAGAAAATCAGGTTTCCCTGACGCTCCGAAATCTGGCCATCGGCAAAAACAAGTTCAATGATCTTGGTGACCAGAACAACTTTCTGCTGCATGGTCAATGCCTGATTTACTTTCTTGGAAATCTGCATGATCTGCGCCCAATCATCTACAAACTGCGCAGTCTCTTCGTCCACGTTGGTAAGGTCACTGTCGGCACTTCTCTTATTGGCCTTGCAGAACTCGTCAAAAAGGTTCAGGTAATGGCGTAATGCCTCCTGATTAAGGTGGAGAGTTAAAAATTCTTTAATGTTCGTACGCTCATCCTCGGTTATTCGCTCCTTCGCTACAATAGCAAAAAGCTGGATGACGGCTTTGAGAAGTTCTTCACTCATGCATTAGTCCTCGTGCGCTAAAAATTAAAGTCAAAATAGGTAAAAAATGAATTCATATTGCCAGTTACCTCATAATTAGTTGCTACAACAAAACCTTATAGCAATCCATCTGCTCTTGTTTGGGAATTTTACCGATTTCCTTTTATTTGTACTCTCCAACTCCAATATCATGAATAGACTAAAAATTACCCTCATCCTTTCTATAACGCTACTACTAAACAAGGTCTCAGCCCAAAATTCAATTTTATGGGAAGTTTCAGGGAATGGCTTAAAAGCTCCTTCCTATGTTTTGGGCACGCTCAAATTTATAGGTGAAAAGGAGTTCTTTTTACCATCAGAAGTTATGGACAAAATGAAGGCTTGCCAACTATTTGCCATTGAAGATCAAATCGATCATAAAGCACAACACGAATTGAGTAAAGCAGTCCACTTTCCAGCTAAGCAATCTTTAAGTACCCAATTAAAGCCGGAAGATTACAAGTTGGTTCAGGAGTTCTTTTTGAAAGAATTTGGTGTTAGCAAAGATCATTTTGCTACGCAATACTCAAGACTTATTCCATTAGCCTTATCAATTACCATGACGCGACTTTCATTGGGAGAAAAAGTGAAGTATTATGACATTGAATTATTGCTGCTTGCAAAGCAAAATAAACTAGAGACCTACAGCTTAGAATCCGCTAAGCGCGAGGCTCAGGCCTTGCAAAGGTTCCCGATGAATGATCAGGTAACGGCCTTACTCCATAGCATTAACAATTTCGAAGTGCAGAAGCAGGAATACAAAAACCTGGAGGCCGCCTATATTGAGGGAGATCTGGACAAAGTTTACACGTATACACTCCACCCCACTGAAAATAATTCGGTTTTCATTGAAGAGTTTTATACTAAACGTAACCTGGAGTGGTTTCCTAAAATTGAAAAAATGATGAATGACAAATCAGCATTTATTGCTATTGGTGTCGCACATTTAGAAGGTGACAATGGAATACTTAACCTGCTGAAGAAAAAAGGATACTCTTTAAACCCTATTCCGGTTAGAAAGTAGGCCTACCCAATTCTTTTCGTTAGCAAGTCAGCAAGGATAAGCAATCCCTCGCGTAAATATTCATCGTCCAGTTTGGCAAGCTCGTCTATTGGTAACCCTTCTTTTGAAATGAGTTTAGTGTCAAGCTTATCACGGAGTGATTTCTTTTTCTCAGCCTCATCCATCTCTAACTTGCGTTTTGATTCGTTTATTGAAATTTTGGTCTGAATCAGATTTTTCTTTAAATCCTCTGTCTCGCTAATATATTGCTTCAAGCTTGTATCAAACTTAGCCCTGTCCTGGTAGGATTTAGTAAGTCCCGAAATCAATTTATCATTAATGTCAGATGTTTTTTGAAAAGGAGTTCCCTTGATGACATCCCAAGGCAAAGCACTTGGATTAGAGCTTTCACCGTATTGTTCCGGATCAAGGGCAGTGGGCAGTAATATGTCAGGTGTCACACCTTTTTCCTGTGTGCTGCTTCCTGTTACCCGATAAAATTTCTGAAAGGTGAGCTTTAGCTCACCCACGGTTTCTTTGTCATTGATATATTTTTTCAAATCTAAGACCGTCTGCACTGTTCCCTTGCCAAAGGTAGATTCGCCAACAATAAGGCCTCTTCTATAGTCTTGAATAGCTCCTGCAAAAATTTCAGATGCCGAGGCACTAAATCGATTTGTTAAAACTACAAGCGGACCATTGTACAGCACTTGCTTATCTTCATCCAAACCCACTTGAATATTATTTGCTGAATTTTTAACCTGAACAACTGGACCTTCTTTTATAAATAACCCAGTGAGGTCAATTGCTTCTGCAAGAGAACCCCCACCATTGTTACGCAAATCTATCACCACACCATCTATTTTTTCAGCCTGCAATTCCTGTATCAACCTTTTCACATCACGCGTTGTACTTTTATAATCAGGGTCTCCCTTCTGGTACGCTTCAAAGTCCATGTAAAAGCTTGGTAGAGAAATCACTCCAAGTCTTAAATCCTTCCCACCTAAATTATAATTAATAACGCTCTTCTTTGCTGCCTGGTCTTCCAATTTAATTTTATCCCTCACCAATGTAATTTCCTGAGATGGCCCATTTACTCCGGTTGATGCAGGCAGAAACTGGATCCTAACAATAGTACCCTTAGGACCTTTAATCAACTTCACAACCTCATCAAGCCGCCAACCAACCACATCCGTCATTTCACCTTCCTTGCCCTGCGCTACTCCGGTTATCAAATCATTAGCATGTATTTTATCAGATTTTTCTGCTGGCCCGCCAGGCAATATTCTCGATATTTTAGTGTAGTCATTATCAGTTTGCAGTTGCGCTCCAATTCCTTCAAGTGATAACTTCATCTGCTGATTAAACAGATCAGAAGCTTTGGGAGATAGATAGTTCGTGTGAGGATCGTAGGCCTCCGTCACCGAATTCATATAAACATTAAAAACATCTTCACTTGTAAACTGCTGAACTGATCTAATAAATCGCTGATAGCGCTTATCGAGAGTCTCCTTTATCTCGGCTGGGTTCTTGCCGGCAAGCTTTAAGCTCAGTGCCTGACTTTTTATGATCTTTCTCCATATCTCATTAAGCTCAGTCGTTGAATTAGCCCACGGCTCCTTTTCCCGATCGGTTTCATAATACTCATCCACCGTGTAATCAAATTCCTTTCCAGTGAGATTGCTCATCAAATAATCCATTCGTTCCGAATAGCGCTTGCGAAAGACGTTGTATATCTCGTAAGCCGGCTCTACATTTTCGTTCCTTGTCAAATCATCAATCGAAAATCTGTACTTATCAAAAGCTTTAATGTCAGAAGCTAGAAAATAGGTCTTATTATTATCCAATTCATTGAGGTAGCGATCCAGAATAGCAGAAGAAAGTGAGTCATTCAGGTGCATCCTTCGATAGTGATTATTGTCCAGTATAAACGATATCACGCGCGCCTCCTTACCATAAATGGGTTTGGCTTGTAAAACAAGGGTGTCCCGGCTTTGGCCAAAAGTGAGGGTTAATGAAATGAGGACAGTAAAAACCGTCAGCACAATACTTTTCTTCATCGTAGTTATTTTCTCATTTGTAACGGAAATTAAGGCAAAAGAGATGCCGGGATTCAGGCCACCTTATCAAAATCAAATTCTTCAAGGAATTTTTGAGCCTGCTCAATAGATTGGAACTCATACGATTTCTTCTGTTCATGTCCGGCATGGATTTCAATCTTAACCAATTCAACATTTCTCGGTGTTCTTTTTGACTTCGGCTTCATATTTTTAAAATCTTCTGCCTCTCTCTTTGAGATATGAAATTGAGTAGCTCTTACATTTTGGCAATAGGAACATTGGTAATTTTTTAGAAGCTCGCGGGGAGAACCGTCTTCATTCCGTTCCACGATCTCCTCTTTTGTTACCTTCATGGTATAAAATCCACAATTATTGCAGCGAAGCGCTGTTAAATGCCCCTGGTATTTTTCAATCTTTATGTCTTTCGTTACTTCATCAATCCACACATCATAATCGATCGAAAAAACGTTTTCTTCCGATTGCATTCCCTCGTCAAGATGAACATCTTCCTCATCCTCGCTCAATAGCTTCATCTTCGAGCCATTCTTTGGGTTTACCCTGGGAATGTACCTCCACTTTCGGAGTTTTGCATTCAGTTTGGTAGGATAATAGTATTCCAGAATCAGTGATGATATGTATCCCACCACTGTACCCCCGGCTATGGAAAAGAATATCCTCACATAAAACCATATGCCCATGCGATCAAATTTGCCCATGCCATAGATATTGATGAACATGACAACGGCAATTCCAAGACTATAGAAAACCCATTTATACCATCTGATTTCATTTGTGCTAATAAAATCATGCTTAGCCTTGTAGTCTGTGATAGATGAAACCCGCAGGTGGTATACCAAATAAATCAAAATAGCAACGGTTACCATGATGATTGCCCCCGTAAGCATTGCGCTGTGCCAAGCGTCTAAAAAAATCAGCGTTTCAACTCCGTCCATAGTGCATTTTTATCTATTTAAAATTTATTTAAAGGTAAACATTTCTGCCTAAATTGAGTCACCAACCCTAATCATCATGAGATTAACCATCTTCAAAATACTCGCTCAAATTAATAAACTGATTCTCCCACGATACAGCAAGTCCGATCTTAATAAACTATCCTCCGTTGCAAAGATTTTAGTTGCCTTCCGATACTGGGTAACCAAGAATTCACTCGAATAACGGCAATCTTCCAATTTTTGTATAAGCTTTAAATGCCCCAAAATGGGCTATTGTTATTCATTTTTCAATAATTTGTGTATTAATACACATTAATAGCTTTATTTTATATCAAATTAATATTATTATTGTGCATTAATACACAACAATATGAGCGACTTTGAAAAGAAAAGGCTTGAAATTAATCTAAAGAAGTTCACGTCAAAAAACTTCGATCGGCCAAGTGATTGTAGAGACATTGATCAGATAAGATTCTATGTCCGAGAGTTATGCATTAAAATTGAAGAGTATGAAACTCGATTTAATTACGTGCCGAATTGGGCTTATGCATTGCTTGCTCAGTACAATTATGCACAGAACCGAATGATTCATGTGGACTTCAAAAAATCGTATTGTTAGACACAAGTCATGAAATATATCCCCTCCCCTATTCCGATTAAGTATGACTACATGTACAGTGCCACTGCAAATAGGTCTGGAAGAATGCAATATCATAAAGTGAAGCCCGGCCTTAGCAAATTGCGTATCAGCCGCACGGAATTTATCAAGGCTTACAACGAATCACAAATTGTGGCACTTAGACCCATTCAGCAGCGTGGTCAGGATGCAATGTTTCAGCTTGAGTTTTACTTCTAGCTCTTTAGTACGCTCTCTAAATCAGCGGGTGAATATCCTATTGACTTGATGGTCTTGTTATCTGATTTTCTATACACAAGCCATTTTCCACCCTCTTTCTTATAGACACATTCTGTTCCATCCTTTTTCTGATAGAATTCAACTGTTTTTTTCGCTTCCTCTTCGGTAGTACAGGCTTTGCTCATATTGGAACGTTGCACCTCATCAAACAGCGCCTTAAACTTATCTCCAAGGCCAAATTCAAGCACCGCTCCTGATAGTACATATTGGATATCACACAAGGCATCGGCAACACCAACTATATCACGTTCCAGGATGGCAACTTCCAGTTCTTTCAATTCTTCAGCAATTAAGGCAACTCTCAGCTTGCATCGGCTCTCATCTGGTATATTGGGTGAAGGAAGGATCGGATGCTTAAATGTAGAATGAAATTCGGCTACTAATCGGAGTGAATCGGGCTGTTGCATAAGGGGTTAGTTAGATTCTAAAAACATGTAAAAAGTGAAATGGCTTTGATAATGGTGTATTAAATTATACTAATCAAGTATCATAAGTAATTGATAATTAAATTATTAATAAGAGACTCTGCTTGTTTAAGTTCAATACATTTAAAAACCCCAAATTACGAACAGAGCCTTATCTTTGAAGCTTTATTTCCTGAAATGAAGAAGAATTTTATTGAAGAACTACGATGGAGAGGTATGGTACATGATATCATGCCAGGGACTGAAGAACAATTGAATAAGGAGTCTACAGCCGGCTATATAGGTTTTGATCCTACCGCAGATTCGTTGCATATCGGCAACCTGGTTCAGATTATGACGTTGGTTCATTTTCAGCGATTTGGTCATAAACCTTTCGCTCTCGTGGGAGGCGCTACAGGTATGGTAGGCGATCCTTCCGGAAAGTCGGCTGAGCGCAACCTGCTTTCAGAAGAAAGCCTTAAGCATAACCAACACTGCGTTCAATTGCAATTAGAAAAGTTTCTTGATTTTAATGCCGGTTCCAATTCTGCGGAAATGGTTAACAATTATGATTGGTTCAAAGAGTTTCGATTTCTTGACTTCATCAGGGATGTTGGAAAGCATATCTCTGTCAACTACATGATGTCCAAAGACTCAGTACAAAAGAGATTGGAAGCTGGACTCTCTTTTACCGAGTTCAGTTATCAATTGGTACAGGGCTATGATTTTTACTGGCTTTTTAAAAATAAGAACTGCAAAATTCAGATGGGCGGCTCAGACCAATGGGGAAATATCGTTACCGGAACAGAGCTCATTCGTAGAAAAGATGGAGGAGAGGCCTTTGCGCTAACCACACCCCTGATTAAGAAGGCCGATGGTACCAAATTCGGAAAAACGGAACAAGGAAATATCTGGCTGGATAATAAAAGAACCTCTCCCTACAAATTTTATCAATATTGGGTCAACGCCTCTGATGAAGATGCAGCTAATTTTATTAAAATATTTACAGTCCGGACGAAAGAGGAGATCGATGAAATTCTTGTCGAACATAACAAAGCACCTCACCTTAGAAAGCTACAGCTGGAATTGGCAAGAGACATAACTGTACGCGTTCATTCTCTAGATGACTTTGAATCTGCCATAAAGGCGTCCGGAATTCTATTCGGAAATTCTGTTACTTCAGACCTGGAAGGACTTGATGAGGACACCCTGCTGGCAGTATTTGAAGGAATCCCACAGACATCTATTAGCAGATCAAGTTTTGAAAGCTGCGGTTCGGTAACAGATCTTCTATCTGAAATAACACAAGGAATCATCTTCGCATCAAAGGGTGAAGCAAGAAGAATGATACAGGGGGGTGGAGTAAGCATTAATAAAATTAAGCTTGAAGACCCCAATCAAAAGCCAGATTTTAAACTGCTTCAACACAGATATCTGCTGGCACAGAAGGGAAAGAAAAATTATTACCTCATCTCTATAAACTAAACTTCAGTGGAGCGTTCCTGGCGCGATACATTAAAGGAAAGGAGTAAAGTTGCTGCTCTTGTCTATGGTCTGGCCCTGATTACTTTTTTTATCCTTTACCTACCTTACTTTTTTGGTCAGGTGATTGATCCAAAACCAGGCTGGTTGTTACATGATGTAGTTCTCAACTATTTAAAGCCTATCAATAATTCATGGCTTATCTTTACTTTAATTTACATCTGCATACTTCAAACCATAGTTACAAATTTTAAAAAACCTGAAGTAATTCTATTAGGATTAGTTACCTATTGCTCTGTATCTCTTGTTCGAATGCTTACGATTTATGTTTTTACGCTTGAGCCACCTCTTGGACTTATACCCTTAATTGATCCGTTTGTTTCCCTCATTGCCTATGACTCCAATTTTACAAAGGACCTGTTCTTCTCTGGGCATGTCTCAACCCTAACGATGCTGATCCTTGTCGAGCCACAAAGGCAACTTAAATTCCTGAAAATTGGTGCAACGGTAGCGGTTTCCATCCTCCTTCTTTTTCAACATATTCATTATACCATCGATGTGCTCTTTGCACCCATTATCAGCATATTCCTATACCGTATTATGGGATCCATCTTCTCTTTAAGGACGAGCATTGCTAAGTGAACTGGGTTTTTTATTTGAACTAAGCCACAGCTCAGTTTTCCTCCAAAATAAATAGACAATAAAAAATTGGACACGTTAAAATCTAATTGGTTAAATTTCGCGTAATCCTGGGGTAAAATCCCGGTAATATTAGAAAATGGTGAAGAATACTGAATTTGAGTTGAGTAATATGAGCTACCCCCTTTTTTCTATTGAAAAGGCCTTAAGTAGCGAGCAAAAGGAATTTTTTAAGGAATATGGCTTTTTGCACTTCAAGAATTTTATCAATAAGGAGACTGTACAACTTTTTATAAAGGAGTCAGAGCGTGTTCAGCAGCAATGGATAAAGGAGGATGTTAAGATGGTCTATGGGGTGCCGATCAAATATGGCAAGGATGTGGACGGAAGTACCATTGTGCAGCGTTTCGCATTCGTAAATATCTACAGCGATCTCTTTAGCAAATTCCTTAAAGACCCCAGGCTTGAAAGTTTGTTTGAATTGATTGGAGCCCCCGATAGCAGAATTGGAGATCGGGAACGAGACGGCCTGGTAATCAATCACTATGTAAATGTAGAAGGGAGCAATTACAGCCAATTAGGCTGGCATACAGATTCACTGCGCGATATCTTCTACGCTTCAAAAGTGCTTCCCATGCTGAACGTTGGCGTTCATCTTGATAATTATCCAAAAGAAAATGGTGGCTTGCGCATTCTGCCTGGAACTCATAGTAAGGGAATGTCCACCATGCTCTTTAAAAAGCGATACCTCAGCAATAAGCCAGATAAAGATGAGATGGGGCTAAATGTAGAGGCCGGAGACTTGACGATCCATGACGGACGCATTTGGCACCGTGTAGCGCAATCTCCTATCATAGGTGAAAAGAGCCGAAGAAGGGTTATGTACGTACCAATTATCAGTGGTAAGTTCATGCCTAAGAATGAAAATAGCAGACCAAGACTCTACCAGCGCCTTTATTCCTACATAAAATAAAATGGCGTTTGCATTAGTAACTGGGGCAAGCGGAGGAATTGGATTGTCCCTAGCTGAAGAGTTAGCAAAAAAAAATACTAATCTTCTTTTAGTCGCGCGATCCGAAGACAAACTCAACGCTGCAGCAACACAACTAAAAAGTAAGTACGGGATAGAAGTTTTCATTCTCGCCATTGATCTCTCACAGCCTTCGGCAGAAGAGAGTATAAAAAACTGGATCAATACCCATCAATGGCCGGTTAATATTCTTATCAATAACGCAGGTTACGGACTTTGGGGAAAAGTTGCAGACCTTGATGTTTCAGCCCTTAATAATATGATGCAGGTGAATATGAACTCTATGGTTAATCTTTGCCATAGCCTGATCCCAATCTTAAAAAAGCAAACTCAATCTTATATTCTTAATGTAGCAAGCACGGCCGCCTATCAGGCTGTCCCAACACTCAGTGTGTATGCTGCAACAAAAGCATTTGTAGTCCTTTTTAGCAGAGGATTGCGATGGGAATTAAAGGACAGTAAAGTATCTGTAAGCTGTCTTAGCCCTGGAGCTACTTCTACAGGATTCGTAGATAGAGCCGGCATGCAATCCATGAAAGAAAAAGCAGAAAAATTTAGCATGAAGGCTGAAGTAGTAGCGTCAATTGCAATTGATGGTATGCTTAAACAAAAAGCCGAAATTATTCCTGGCTTTGTAAACTGGATTTCTGTAAAGGCAACCTATTTTTTACCCAAGAATTTAGTTGAGAGGATTGCTTACAGTCTTTATAAAGACTAAACTATTGTGTCCGCAGTACGAATGCCACTCGTCCTTTAGAATGCTCAGGCATCACTCCTGAAGAGGTGCGCACTAAGGATCTTTTTTCTATCTCTTGTCTGCATATTTTTTCTGCTTCAGGACTAAGGCTTCTCTCAATTGTCTTTATGGATGTAATCTCTCCGGTCTCATCTACTTCTATTTCAAACACAACTCTTCCATTTTCATTATCCGGTAGCTTGGGAGCTTTGGGCTGCTCGTCCCAGTTCCATCCTGCCATTTGAAGGGCAAAGCCACCACCGCCTCCACCCTGCTTGCCATAAAGGGCATTGGCATCTAGCGAACCTTCGGGGCTGCCCTTATCTCCAATCTTACTATCATCGCCTTGAGAGCCTTTCTCGCCTGTCTTACTGGCATCAGCGGTCGCCTTCTTGGCATCCGCAACACTGGCTTCCTTCTTTATTTCTTTCTTAACCTCTGTTGTCTTAGGCTCAATCCTTTCTTTCTCTTTCGGCTTCTCAACTACTTTGGATTCCTTCTTTACTTCTTTCACCACGACAGGGCTCTCCAGCTTAGAAACAACCTCTTCTTCAGGTTTGGATTCTTCTGGCTTAACTTCTGAAACGGGTTGCTCTTTCACTTCTTCTAGCTTCTCTTTGGACGTTTCTTCTTGAACTTGTTCTGTTGCTCCAACCGGGTTATCAGGCTGAATCTCACCTCCTCCGGAATCATCGAGCCCAAAATTTAACTCTATACCATATTCGGGCAAAGGAGGATTGGGAGCCCTCCAGGCAATCATAAATAAAAATAATATCAATAAGGCAACATGAATACCAATTGAGGTGATGATTCCTATGGCATGATTCTTTTTTTCTTCTTTGCCAGCCATGATTACTTAGGTTTGGTGGCTATACTAACTTTTGCTTCCAGCGAAGTGGCTATCCCTGCTACATAAACCATCTCACGGGTTGGAACGCTTTCATCAATGTGAAGGATAACTACTCCATTGGGGCCAGCCAGCTTGCTTTTCAGTTCTCCCTCTAAAGTACCTTTCGTCACTTGCTTTTCATTCACAAAAAATCGTAAATCCTTTGTCACCGTAATAGAAACTTTCTGCACTTCAATGGTACTGGCCTTGCTTGTGGGGAGATTAACGGGTAATCCGGAGGGAGTAACAAAAGAGGAAGTCAGCATAAAAAAAATGAGCAACAAGAAAATCAAATCAGTCATGGAGGCCATGCTGAATGATGCATCAACTTTGTTGCGGGATTGCAAATTCATAGCGGACTATTTAGGTTCCTGCAATAAGTCGATGAACTCAATGGATGAATACTCCATCTTATGGACAACTTTAGAAACACGGGTCACCAAATAATTATACCCCAGATAAGCAATAATGCCTACAATAAGTCCGGCTACTGTTGTGATCATAGCTGTGTAAATACCCGATGACAAAAGCTTTGGGCTTACCGATCCTTCCTCTTGTGCAATTGAAATGAAGGCCTGGACCATACCAATTACCGTACCCAGGAAACCCATCATCGGAGCAGCTCCCGCAACAGTCGCTAAAATTGATAGGTTCTTTTCAAGTTTGAATAATTCTATTTTCCCCACATTCTCGATTGAAGCTTCGATATTTTTAAGAGGGCTTCCAATTCTAGAGATTCCTTTCTCAATCATTCTAGCGACCGGTGTATCAAATTGAGCACAGGTAATCTTTGCTCCATTGATGTCTCCCCGTTGAACCAGCTCTTTAATTTTACTAATAAAAGAATCCGGACTTTGATTAGCCTTATTAATGGTCAGCACGCGCTCAACAAAGATGTAGATAGCAATCACAGAAGAGAGCACGATGGGAATCATCAAAACACCACCTGCTTTCGCTAACTCTAAAATTGAAAGCGATTGATCGCTTGCTACAACTTCGGCTGAATTGGTTACAATTTGTACTAAGATCATCGTTTAAAAAATGTTAGGTCGAAAAAAATACAAGAATCAGACCAATCTAAAAAGACGATGAAGACCGGGATTGGATCTACCAATCCCGGTCTTCACTACTTTTAATATTTTATTACCCACAAAGCACTTCCATATTCAGCTTTCGCTGCATCTGCATTGGTTTGAGCCAAAGCAAATGTATCATGGTCAGCTATGGCGATTCGGTAAAACTTTGTTTTACCGAAAGGAGGAATAATCTTGGTGCTTACTCCTTTTGCGCTCAACTTCTTCGCGTAGTCCATGATCAGGTCGTCATCTATATTGCTCGAAACAACAACGTAATAACGCTTCGTTCTCTCCGTTAGTGTCTCTATCGTTCCTTCGGCAGGTTTTGCATTGGCTGCAGCTTCGGCCTCTCTCCTTTTGCGCTCTTCCTCATCGCGAAGTTTGGCAAGGCGCTCTTCTTCTGCCTTTTGTTTTTTCAATTCAGCAGTTTTTGCCAGTTGCTCTTGCCTTGCCTTCTCGGCTTTTGGCTTATATACATAAAAATAGATCAGGAAGCCGGCAACGACTACCACCAAACCAATGATTAATCCTATAATCATCGGAGCATTAGACTTAGGTTCCTCCATAGGGACATACGGAACTCTCTCCGTCTCTTTGGATGCTTCCTGTTGGTAGGAATAGGAAGATTGTTTGGTTTCAGGATCTGGAAGTGTTTCCCCTTCTGCACCGGAAATCTCTTCCGCTCTATCCAGTGGCTTATAGTCTATATCAGGTAGGCCAAAGTTATCTGCCGAGTCATTCGTACTACCCAGATTTTCCTGGGATTGGTCTTCATTGTCCTTTTTTCGTTTCGCCATGGTAATGGTTTTAACAGGGTGTTAATACAAAAATAACGTAATTTCTCAAATTCAAGCTATTAAAAGGTCCAGATGATGCCTCCCATTGCCTGGAAGCCTCTCACCGGATAGTTCAAGTACACCTGATATTTATTTGCTAAAATGTTATTCAACTTCAGAAATAGGGACACCTGTTTCGAAAGAAAATAATCTGCTTTGAAATTGAGATCCATAGCTGGCTTTATTTCTATCGTCTTTGCCAATGACTGATCAAATGCTTTCATCCCTCCTTGTCCGATGAAATCGAGGTTAAATAAGAGTTTTTTGTAAACATTATACGATGAGTTGAAGACAAAACGATAGGTAGGCCTGTGAAGCGCTTCAGCTATTTTATCGGTAGAGTAGTTAAACAAGTCTCCTCTCAGCGCCAATTTAAAAGTCTCTGCATGTGCGTATTCGAGCTGAGCAAAAACATTGAGTCGTTTCGTGTTGCCTGCATCATAGATCACCTCAAATTTTGATCGATCTTGAACGGAGTTTTGGTAGAAGTAAAGGCCTTTCAGGTTCGCAGCAGAAAATCCGGTCTCAAATCCTACCTTCCGCCCCAGCTTGCCTTTTAATCCACCCAGAAATTCAATGGATCTGTTGGTATTGAAGATATTGATACTCGAATTTACCCAGCGGTTCTCTCTTGAAAGTGAATGAAGATTAACTTTATCGATATCCCCTGTAAGGGCAGCGTAAGCACTAACGGACCTGCTCAAGGTATAATCAGCTTTTAGGTTTGGAAAGATGTGTAATGATTTATTTGCCCCAAGGGTATCATTCTCATAGGCAGTATTAGCTCCTAACGTAAGTGATAAGTTCTCTACCGGTGAGAATTGATAGGCGGGTTTGATCCTCAAAAGACTTCTTGGGCTTGCGTCTATCTTAACATCCTCGCGAGCAATAAGAAAGTAATCCGCTATTAAAATTGCCTTCTTCAATTCTGAAAATTTATAATCGCTTACAAAATTTAAAGCAACTTCGCTTTCCGCAGCTTTGTAATTATCTGTTAAATAACTGAATCCTCCCTTTAGCAAGTAATTGAAATCGGAAGGCTTTGAGTTTGATATATCGCCACCCAGACTCACGATATTATAACTCTGCTTTATCGTATCACGTTCTGTTTCCTTCTTTGGTGTATAGCCATAGAAATAACTAGTCTGATTTTCATATGTCAAAAACCCACCGGCCGCGACACTCCTATTAAATGCTTTCCCGAATAAATCAATTTGAGTTGCACCACTGGCCGAATTTTTATCATCTACCGGCCCTTTTCCAAAACTGTGATGATAGAAGTGACCTCCATAAAATTTATTCTTATCTCGCTTTGAAGTGAAGTAAGCCTCTAAATAGGGAGAAGCATAGTTTCCATAGCCTGCACTCACATAATTCCCAAAGATTCTTGATATATCCTCTTGCTTTAATTTCAGTGGCCGAATACTTGGATTGTAATCTGGTGTATTAAAGCGTAGATTTTTATAATCGTAAACGATCTCAGGTTTAATTGGCTCAACTGGTCGTGGTGGTATTTTATCAAAATTGCGATCAGCAGGCGGTAATTTAATCTGCCGGTCTTTAATGATTTCAACTTGGGCATCGGGAATACCCCCATCCTTTTCCCAATCCTGCTGAGCCTGGACATTACTACCCATAGTCAGAAGCAACACAGCGAAGCATATACCACGTATGCCAGATAAAGAGTCAATATGAGTTAGCAGCTTCTTCATCGGTTATCTATCGTATCTGACTGAATTGTTTTTTGCTTTTTCAAATCTTGTTCATCTAACTTCTTCAATCTCTCTTTGGCCTCATCCTTTACAATTTGCAGTGGAAAATTATCAGTGAGGGATTTTAATGTGCCCTTTGCCTGAAATAAATCGCCCATGGCGAGAAAATTGTCAGAGAGCAAAAGATAGGATTTTCCTACCCACTCAGGGTAAGCTGCAAAATCAGTATTGAGACTTACGCACGTCTCATAACATTGTTTGTTATCTTTATTTAGGAAAAAGATTTCTGCAAGTAAATATTTAGCCTCAGCCCCATATTCATCCCTGGCTGTATTCAGCGTATTCAAGAATTCATCTTTAGCCCCTTCATAATCACCACGGGCCATAGCCGATTTGCCCAGGTAAAGTGAAGCTTTATTTTCAGCTCCTGCATTTACTTTGCCTTTTTCAAGAATTAACCGGGCATAACTATCAGCTGAATCATATTGGGCTAATAGATAATTTGATTCCATTAATCCAGACCACGCATTGAACTGTTCTTTCTTATTGGAGGCAATTCTACCCAGCTTCTGAAATTGTGGAATTGCTTTTTCAAAATTACCTTGCTTGAATTCAAGCTCGGCAATTCTGGCCGTTACTTTATTTATTAACGTAAAGGTATTTTCCACTGCGAGTTCATTATAAATCGCAAGTGCCTTCACCATCTCCTTGAGGCGATAATAGGACTCTGCACTATAGTACTTCGCTTCGGACGCTCTCGGACTTTCTGGATAAGCTTTTAGATATTCTCCTAAATTTGATATCGCTCGCAGATAGTCTTGATTAAAATAAAAACTCTTTGCCGCTTCAAATTCCACAGATTCAATTCCTTTTGCTCCAGGGTTGGCCGTCTTAAACTGCCCAATATAATTAGCAAAATCTCCTGATCGACCGGAAAGAGTCAAGGCTTCCTGTAAGGGAAGTAAGGCGTCATTTGTTATAGGATGTGTTGGAAATTTCTCAACAAGGCTGATATAATCATCTGCTGTTTTGCCGTACTCTTTAAGGTTGTAATAAGAAGAAGCGCGTCTTAAATAGGCATAAGGTAAAAAGCGTGATGTGGTAGATGTGCCAATTAATTTCGTGAATCCTGAAACTGAAGCTGAATAATTTCCTTGCTCGAAATCTAACTGGGCCCGTTGAAATAAAGCTTCATCCAGAAAACGAGAGTGAGGATAATTCTTAATTAATTCATTCAATTCGTTGGCCGCCTCTGAATAGCTGCGCATGATACTAAGAACAACGCCAGCTTGCAGATGGGCATAGTCAATATCTACGGAATTTAATTGGATGGCTTTTCTATAATTAACCAAAGCCTCAGAATAAGCCTTTGATACATAATAACAATCGGCCAGACGCAATACACCATCTGTGAAATTCGGACTCGACTTGGGAGACTTAGCAACGTACTCTTTAAAGTTAGTCAGCGCCCGATCGTATTGCTGTGCATTGAAGTGAGCATACCCCAGGCCATACCTTGCTCTAAGAATAATCTCCTGATTAGCGTAGCCAGAAAGCCCAATAACCTGCTGGTATTTATTGACCGCAAGATCATACCGCTTCCCGATTGAATAAGTCTCCGCACTCCAGAAAGATGCCTCTGCCACATAGGCCTGATCTATAGGGCTCTGCAATGACTTGTCAAAAAATTGAATCGCCTGAGCGTAATCTTCTTTATTGAACAATTCCGTTCCCTTTAAAAAAGTAGCTTTCTGAAAAGCACGATCAATGGCGGGACCACGCTTTGGCAATGACTCAATGTATTCAATGGCTTTGTTATAGTTGTTGGCATTGACATAGGCTTGTGACAATAACTCTTTCACCTCTACAACATGCTCGTTAGTTGGAGAATTCTGCAAGAATTTTTCAAACTCATTGATCGCTTTATCCGGTTGGCCCATATCATAGGAAATCTTAGCGAACTGATAGGTGCTTTCTTCTGCCAACTTCTTATCATTGGTAAATTTTCTGGCGTTATCAAAAGCAGTAAGCGCTAAAGGTTTTTGCTGCTGCTTCAGATAAAGCAGTCCCAAATAATAAGAGGAGTAAAACCCAACGGAATCTTTATCAGAAACAGAGGCTTTAAAGTAAGTCAGTGCTTCCGTATCCTGTCCCGTAAAGTAAGCGGAATAGCCAGCCCGTGATAAAACACCACGATCGGCAGTGCCTTTTCGCGACTCCAGATATTCTCTATATCCACTTAAAGAATTTTTAAAGTCCGATTTTTTAAAATATGCTTCGGCTGAAAGTAGCGCAATCTCTTCACTGTTACTGACTCCCTCCATACCGCTGACGCTTTTTACATAACTTAATAGCTCATCATAATTCTTTTGCTTGTAGTAGACATTGGCAAGCACTTGAGGCACTATTCCTTTATAAGCCTCGCTCTGTTCGGCTCTCTTCAAATCTACTTTGGCATTTTCATAGTCGCCCTGACTGAATTCTACAAATCCTGCATAATAGCTACCAGCCGGACCGTACTGCCCTCCTTGCATCTTTATGAAGTTGAATTGATCCAGGGCCTCTTTAAGCTTCTTTAGATTAAACAAACTATAACCATATCTGAAATGCCCCACATTCTGTTGACTTTCACCTAACGAGGGAAAATCAGCTTTGGCATAATAAGACGAGGCTCTTGAATAGCTTTTCTCGTTGTAAAAAAAGTTACCCAAATCAAAATAGGCTGTACTCGCTCTAGGGTGAGTAGGATTTTTTTCAACAAAGTCTTCAATCAGCTTTTCGCCATCAGAATGATAGAGATTTAAGGAAGAGAACGCTTTTAAATACGCTGCTTCTACCCTTCTGGGATCGCCCTTGTCTGCTGCACTTAGAAATTTATCCCACGTTTCACGAGCCGCTCCAAATTGATGATGATCAATTAAATCACTAGCCGTTTTATAGAGACGTTCAGTTTTGTTTTGAGAAAGAAGGTCCTGGCCACTGCAAAAATGAAAAGAAACAATCGCACTTATTGTGAAGAGAATCTTCCGCATCAATGATTTATTGGTAAAACAGCTAACTCAAAAAAATATTGCACTACACAGTTTAAAAAATTTGCTTCAGAAGCAATAACTCATTTCAAAGTTAGCCAATAAAACTGTATTCGCAATCACCAGGCAGTCCTTCAGGATGATTTCAAAAGGTGTTAACTAACTTTCACCAACATTAGAACATGAGTCGGAATACAAGCTCCTTAAGAATCTGTCCATCACTCTCAGAACCCGAATTCACGCCCTTCAATTTCAAGTCAGTGTTTTTTATCAATGAAACATTTTCCGCGATTTTTGTAAGTGAGTATCTTTGCAAAGCATTGGTATAGTCTTTGGCAGCAAACGGACTGATTTTAAGCGCAGTAACTAATCCTCGTTCACTCTTATCCATAGCAGCTGCCGCTATCAGTAGCTTACTAAAAAATGAATACAGAAATGCGATCATGGGAATCATCGGGTTCTTCTTGGTATTACTTTCAAAGTAATTCACAATTTTCGAGGCAAAGAGAATATCTTTTTGAATGAGGGCTTTCTGCAATTCAAAAATGTTATACTCCTTACTTACTCCCACTTTGGTCATTACTTTCTCAGCAGAAATGGTTTCTCCGGGCGTAGCATCAATCAATACCTTGTCTATTTCATTGGAGAGGCGGCTGAGGTCATTTCCAATATATTCGCATAGCACCCGTACACCTGCGTCATCAATTTTAGCACCACGGTCTTTTATCAGGTCCAGAACAAAATCCGGAAGCTGATTCTCGTAGGGTCTTTTAAACGTGGCGGAGATCGTTAGTTGTTCTATTTTCTTGCCTAATTCCCTCCGCTTGTCCAGCGTTTTATGCTTATGACAGAGCACTAGCACAGTGCTGGGTACTGGCCTGGAGATATAGTCTAACATTAACTTCGCTCCTATTTCCTTCTGTAAATCTGGTATGTCTTGTGCTTCTCTCACCACTACTACTTGCCGCTCCGCCATCATCGGAAATCGCCTGGCATGCGTTAGTATTGTATGGACGAGAGAATCTCTACCATATACAATTACCTGGTTAAAACTCTTTTCGGATTCACTTAAAGCATAGGTCTCTATGTAATTAGAAATCAAGTCGATATAATAAGTCTCTTCACCTTGCAATGTGTAAACAGGAGCATATTTTCCAGCTTTTAAATCAATCAGAATTTTTTTTGCAGCGGCATCCATTAACTGACTCTCTTTTTGTTGCTCAAGTTAAACGCTGTGACGGTACCAACCAAAGCACCGGCTAAATGGGATTCCCATGACACATGTGGGTCTGATGGCAATACGCCATAAAATATTCCTCCATAGAGCATCATTATCCCAATTGAAATGAGCAGTGAGACAAAATCCTTACGGATCAATCCAAAGAAAATTAGAAAGGCAGCTAAGCCATAGATTAATCCACTCGCTCCAATGTGATACGATATTCTTGGGCTAAATAGCCATACCAACAGATTGGTGAAAAAGTAGCAGCGAAAGAAAACAGTCCTACCAATCCCTTCATAAAAGAAGAAAAGGACAGACCCTAAGAATAGCAACGGGACAGTATTGGAAATGAGATGCGATAAATTTCCATGGACAATGGGGGCCGTCAATATTCCGATCACTCCCTCAAATGAACGGGGTTTTATTCCAAGAAAGCCAAGATCGTATCCATATAAAAATTGAATAGTGAACGCCAGCCACATAAGGAAGACAAGTCGGAAGGGAACTACGGAACTACCAAAAAAACCCGTCTCGCCTCTCACCATGCACTTCGATTTCCTATATGTGGCATAAAAATCACTTAATTAGGGCAAATTTTAAACTTTTATGCGAATTAAGATGACACTTTAATTTACTTTAGGGGAAGAACAGAGTTATGTACGAGAAAGATCCGGTTAAAATATTCGTAGTGGAGGATGACCCCGCGTATTCCAAGTTCCTAAAATACGTCTTAAGCCTAAATCCCGATTTTGAAACGGAGTTCTTCACCACAGGCAAGGACTGTATTGCTAACCTGCATAAAGGGCCTTCCGTCATTACCCTTGACTATTCATTGCCTGATTTGGCTGGAGAAAAGGTATTAAAGGAAATCAAAGATTTCGATCCTTCCATTAGTGTGATCATCGTGTCGGCTCAGGAAAAAATAGGAACCGCGGTAGAACTTCTCAAAATTGGTGCCTTTGACTACATTTCCAAAGATGAGGAAGCGAAAGAGAGGATTCTCAACTCCATCCATAATGCACGAAACAAAAATTCTCTGATCAGGGAGATTGACCACTTAAAGCAGGAAATAGGTGAAAAATATGAATTTGAAAAGAGTATCATCGGTAGCAGCCCCGCAATAAGGAAGATTTTTGGGCTGATGGAAAAAGCTGCGAAAACAAACATTATCACCTCCATCACAGGTGAAACAGGAACCGGTAAAGAGCTGGTTGCCAAAGCTATTCACTACAATTCCAAAAGAAAGAATGAGCCATTTGTGGCTGTTAATATTGCCGCGATTCCAAGAGACCTGATTGAAAGTGAATTGTTTGGTCATGAGAAAGGAGCTTTTACGGGAGCTGTGGGAAAAAGAATTGGAAAGTTTGAAGAAGCAGAAGGAGGCACCATTTTCCTGGATGAAATAGGTGAAATGGATCTCAGTCTACAGGCAAAGCTCTTACGAGTTCTCCAGGAAAGGGAAGTGACTAGAATTGGCGGCAACGAGATCATCAAATTGGATGTGCGAATTACGGTGGCAACTCATCGCAACTTGCTAGAGGAAGTTAAGGCCGGTAGATTCAGAGAGGATCTTTACTACAGGATTCTTGGATTACCCATTGCTATTCCGCCTCTCCGAGAACGTGGCCAGGACACAGTTCTTATTGCCAAACATTTTCTTGATCAATTCACGAAAGAAAATCAGCTCAAGAAAATCAAGATTACAACAGAAGCACAGGATAAACTGCTAACCTATACCTTCCCCGGAAATATCCGGGAACTCAAGTCTGTGATTGAATTGGCTGCTGTTATGGCAGAAGGAAATGAAATTAGGCAAAATGATATTAATTTTTCCAGCACACAGGGCGAGGAGACATTCTTACTCAAGGAAATGACTCTTGAACAATACAATTATCGTATCATTCGAAATTATTTGAATAAGTATGATAATAATGTGTTAGAGGTTGCCAAGCGTCTTGGCATTGGAAAGTCCTCTATTTACAGATATTTAAAAGAAATGGAAATAGCCAGAATCTGAGTTTGCTTATGTTAAAAAATTATGTCAAAAAAGGGCTCTTCTACAAATCGGTAGTGGAAGACGGCTCAGACGTTATCTTTATTGTAGACTATAAAGGTGAAATTCTTTACCTCAACGCTTCGGTAGAAGAAACCCTGGGATATAAACCTAAGAGTCTGATTGGGAGAAATTTCTTTGAGTTTATTTTGCCTGAGGAATTAACTGAATTTAAAAAAAGATATCAAATCAGTACCCGGAAGCCCTATCAGGAGTCTGTTGAGTTCCAATTTTTATGCAAGGACAAGACCTACAAATACTTAGAATTCAACTCGATTAACCTTAAAAAAAAGGAAAAGATAGAGGGACTTATCCTTGACTGTAGGGATATAACTCAACGAAAAAAAGATGCTGAAGAACTTCTTCGTGCACAAAAAGCCAAAGAACAATTTTTAGCCAATATTAGTCACGAAATCAGAACACCCATTAATGGAATAGCTGGCATGGCTAACCTCTTAAGTAAGAATCCAAGCCCCGAAGAGCAGGTGACTTATTTAAACGCCATTAAAAGTGCTTCTGAAAATCTAAAGGTAATCATCAATGATATTCTGGATTTGGCTTCCATTGATTCTGGAAAACTTAAATTCGAAAAGATAGGATTTAATCTAAAAGACTTACTCACTTCACTTATCAATGCTTTTGCTTTTCAGGCTCACGAAAAAGGATTGACCCTTACTTTTCATTTGGAAGACAAAGTCAATACAATTTTAATTGGTGACCCTGTTCGATTAAATCAGATTCTCATCAATCTGATTAGCAATGCCCTAAAATTTACACATACGGGTTCTATAAGAATTGACTGTTCTGTAGAAAAGCAAACCAATCAACGGTGTATAACCCATTTCCAAATTACCGACACTGGAATCGGTATCCCCCAAGATAAGTTGATAACCATTTTTGAGAGCTTTAGCCAGGCCGATGAAAGTGTTACTAGAAAATATGGAGGCACTGGTCTCGGTCTTACTATTGTTAAACAATTGACAGAACTTCAACAAGGGACTATCACAGTTAAAAGCGAGGAGGATAAAGGATCAATTTTTTCAGTATCCATTCCGTATTCGATCGGTATTTCAAGCGATGTTGCTAAAATTGGTCTCCACACTCAGAAAAATAAGGCTATACAAAATAGTCTGAAGGGTCTTAAAGTGTTATTGGTAGAAGATAACGATATAAACAGACTCTATGCCAGTAGCATCTTGAGAACATGGGGTTGCGTGTTGGAGATGGCAGAAAACGGATATGTGGCGATTGTAAAATTGAAGAATTCTCATTTCGATATTGTCTTAATGGATATTCAGATGCCGGTAATGGACGGCTTTGAAGCCACCAAGGCAATTCGGGCCGGGGATGTCAGTAAAAATCAAATTCCCATTATTGCCTTGACAGCCAATGCAACAAAAAGGGATGCTGAAAAATGCCATGCGGCAGGGATGAATGATTGCATTTCAAAACCATTCACGCCTGAAGATCTTTTCCAGGCATTGGTAAAGCATTCTCCAACGGGGATTAGCAAAGCGAAACCAAAATCAACCCAATCTAATTCTACTTACTTAACGGGAGCACCCAATCTATCCTATTTACGTGCTGTCTCCAATGGAAATGAGAATTTCATACTCGATATGGTTGCCACGATGAAGGAATCCCTACCGAAAAGTATTACTGAAATTCAGGATGCTGTGAATAAAAATGATTATTCAAGATTAGGCAAGGCCCTCCATAAAATTGGACCCTCGCTACCCATGCTGGGGCTCGATGAACTAAAAATAGAACTGGTCGATATAGAGGATGATCTTAAAAACAATCGAGATCATAAGTCCATTCCCCAGCGAGTAGAATCCCTTTGTAAGACAATACTTGGAACAGTAAAGGCTTTATAGAGCCGTCCGACATCTTAATGTTGTCATGACGCCTGATGCTGAAGCTAGTTCCTATTCATCACCGCAAGTTTTCTATATACCGTTGGCTGGCCTGGCGCTCCGATAATTACATTATAGATAGCATTGGGTAGGGTGACGATATCCACTGACTGAATGGAATTGATGGCCCCGCTAAAGTCTCCTTCCAGAATAGTAACACCACGCTGATCGACAATCTTCCAGGAATATCCAACGGATAAGTTACCGGGCAAACTGAAATTGAATAGCCTGTTGGCGGGGTTAGGGAATATTTGAATCTCATTCGCCAATGAAACCGGAGGTTTTTCTTCTTCTACGCCTACCACTACCGATCCTTTCTTCTTTGGTGCAACGATCGTGACACTCTGATAAATTTCCTTTGTATTCTTATTCTGAACGAACCCAACCAATTTCAACAGGCTCGAATTTACTATTGGCACATTGATTTCAATATTGTCTTTGTTTTTATCCAGCGTCTGGCCGGTTACCCAACTTAAGTTGATTGTCTCTCCATCACCCCCAAGCAGTTGCTTGCGATGAACATTTTTAAAAGTTCCCACCGGATTCTCAATCAATGCCACCTGGGCAATCAGGGGCTGATTGAATGCGGCTGTGGCTTTAATCGATAGCTTAACACTAATGGTGTTATTCACTCCTGTTGGAATGGTGTCCAACGTTAATTCAAACAATGGATCTACCAGCGCCCTTCGGCTAATCTCCACCAAGTTTAGGTCTGTGAACTTCCCTGTGAACTTCGTGTTCAGAATTCCATCCATGATGGTAGCTGGAGGCTGTGATACACCAAAGTAAAGCGCTCTCGCTGCCGGGTCGGCCGGGTTGTCCTGATTCAATTGATCGGCATTGGGGAAACTGATATGATATTGAACATCCTGGAAATCCGACTTTCCTCTTAGCGTTATTTGTTCCTGGTATAGATTATTAAGCCATGTATCTCCATCTACACTCGCTTGCAGTGAAGAGTTGGTAAAATGCTCTACTAATACATTTCTCTTCTTATCTCCTACAAAGAAGTTGTCGACAGCAAAACCATCAAATGTTTTAGCAGGGTCATTGGTTGCATTGCTGGCAAAGGCCACTCTTAACCTTACCTGAGCACGCGCAGCAACAGGAATCATATCCAAATGGAATTTAGCATTCTTCCATTTGCCCAGTTTATCGGTCCATCCATAGTTACCAGTGGGTTGCTTTCCGGGATTAGAAGGGATTCCCTGACCATTAAACCATTCAACTCCCTCATCTCGATTGGCCTGACCGGGTGGAGGTCCAATGATGATCCAGTTAAGCCCACCATCGGTTGAGTATTGCAAGGCAGCGCCATCGAGGTTATTTTCTGCATCCGACCAGTAATCCATCGCCACCATAGGGCGGGTTAATTGAGTAAGGTCAAAGCAAGGGCCATTGACAACCGATTGCTCGGAAGGATAGTACGTATTACCATTATTTCCTGTCCACCAGGCTTTGCTTCCAGAGGCAGCCGTGGTTACTGTAGTTCCTGCGGGTGTTCCATAGTTCCAACTGATAGGGCTGAAGACAGGTGGTGCCAATGGAGGACTAATCTTAAGGCCTTCCGGTATCCAACCTGCATTATTGACTTCAAAGTCTACTAAGTAAGGCAATGATGGAAGCGGAGTAACCGTTGTTCCTGCAGGAAGAATAAACACGCTTTGCGTCAGTGAATTATTGCATCCATCATTCGTATCCACAGTAAGCTTCGCACTATAAGTACCATTCAATACATAATTATGCTGAGGATCTTTAAAGGTTCCAATAGTCCGGCCTCCATGGGTACCACCGGGAATTGAACCTCCTGCAACACCGGTAAGAATATCTCCGTCACCAAAATCCCAGGTGTAGTTGGTGATAACGCTTATTGAACCGGGATTAGTAAGATCATTGTATTTTGTTAAGTCGTTCGTACAGATAGCGGACCAGCTATAGTCAACAATAGGAACATCTCCTACTCGTATATTTTGCGTAGCGATAGCTGAACAACCCTGAGAAGTAAGAACACGGAGTGATACATTGTAAACTGCTGCTGCTCCATATAAATGACTCACATTTTGTCCAGTCCCAAGGTTTCCATCTCCAAAATTCCAATTCCAATTACTAATCGTAGGAGGAAAAGAAGTGGGTGGAATAAACACTGAGCCGTTAAAAGGAATAGTCGAAACTACGCAGTTGCTTGAAATTGGAATTGAAGGAACCGGGCTTGCAAAAATCTTTACCGACCGGGTAAAGGGAGCTGAAGTCACACCTAAAGAATTGGTATAAGTGTACTCAATGAAATACACATCTGATGGAAGGCCATTCGTGTCGAAAAAATAGTCCCCACCGCTTTGGGAAATTTTCGCTTGAAGCACGGCTGAATTTACACCCGTGGCAGCAAATGAGGTTGGAATAAGACCTGAACTTGCTACCGGATTCCCTACAATTTTAATTGAACCTAACTCACCACAAAGTTCGAAGCCACCTGTTCCATTTAATGGCACGAATTGAAGAGCAAGAGGACCGCTTTGATACTGAAGAGCAAAATCAATTAAGGAAACCGGATTAACAATTACTGACTGAACATCAGAATTAGTACATCCATTTGAATTTGTAAAAGTATACGTAATGGTATTTAATCCAATAACTACTGCACTTGGATCAAAAAAGGCACGATCTAGAATAGGGCTAGGGATTGTACTCCCAATATTTGAAGCAATGGGAGATATGGTGAACAAACCTCCGGAATTAATTCCATTTAAAGGTATCGGGGCAGCATTCTCGGCAATTACAGGTGGAAGACCAAAGAACCCAACAATTGGTAAAGGGTTAACAGTTAACACCATATTATCCGTTAATGTAGGGCAAGCCCCTGCGCCAAAGGCTGTAAGCGTTAAGGTAACTGGTAAAGGTGAAGCGGTTGCCAATTCTGCTGCATTTAACGTATAGGTTGGATTTGCAATAGTGGTGTTGCTGAAGCTGGGTGCACCACCACCGCCACTCCATACTAAGCCTCCGGGAGCAAAACTTGCTGTACCAGTAAGCAACTTTGAAAGGTCACTGACACAAACAGAAAGATCAGGTCCGGCAGAAAATACTTGTATAGGGTTAACATCAACCATTATTGTAAATGAATTACCAAAACAGCCACCTATTTGGCCTACCGGAGTTACAGTGTACGTAACGGTTGTATTTCCTGTCGTTGTGTTAATCAATACATCATCAATAAGAGCGCCTGATTTTACTGTGATGCTTTCACCTGTCACATCCGGATTGGCTGTTGCAATCCATGTGAAGCTAGATAACAAGCTATTCCCTAAGACTGGAGTATTTACATTGGTCTGTAAGTTATAATTAACACTCGCGCCACTACAGATAGCCGGAGCTGTTATAGAAACGCCAACGGGTTCGGGTTTTATTGTAATGGCAATATTAAAAGAAGCGCCAATACAACCATTTGTCCCGGTTGGGGTGACCGTATAATTAACAACCTGAGATATATTATCCAGATTGGTGATCACATCTGTTATAATTGGACCAACACCCATCTCGGGTGCAGTGTTCTCACCGGTAACTTTAGGATTTGGATTATCTGTTGCCACCCAGGTAAATGTGCTTCCTACATTGTTCCCCAGTGTTGCTACATTTAATAATAAATTATAGTCTATAGGCATATCACTGCAAACCGTCTTTGAATCGATAGCACCAATCGGTTTAGGATTCACTGTTACTGTAACAGATTGCAACGTAGAATTAATACAAGCTCCACCCAGACTTCCTTCTAGTTCATAGGTTACAGTCTGTGATATGTTGGTTGGATTATCTAATATATCGGTAATGGTTTTTGGGAAAGGAGTATTGTACAGTGTACCCATCGGGCTAAATCCTGTCACCCCTCCCGTTACTGTTACACTTGCAATTCGTACTTGCTGCCCTGCCGTACTGCTACTGAGAATAATGTTGGTTGAGGTGAGCGGGCCCTCGCAGATTGTAGGTGAAATATTGCTTATGCTGAATGTTGCGTTGGGTTGAACGGTCATTGTGATGCTTTGCACCAATCCAGTACATCCACTAGCTGTAGATTGAAAATCATATTTTATAGTTTGTGGATTAACAGTTGTGTTTACTAATAAATCTGTAATTAACGAGCCGCTTGCAAATGTGCTATTCACAGGACTGTGCCCAGTAATATTTCCAGGGGCTCCGCTAATGGTTACACCTATCAATTTTATTAGCGCCCCTCCTACTAAATCAGATACAGTAATATTAGTTTGAGTGCTACTACAGATTGTTGGTGTTATGTTGTTTGTTGCGGTTAGGACCGGTACCGGATCAATACTGATCACCACCACCACCGATGGACCTGCACACCCAAGCCCGCCCAATACATGGGGAGTAATCGTATAGGTGATCGTCTGTCGTATTAAACTGCTGTTGAGAACATTTAAGTTGCTGATGTT
>JANMYO010000062.1:0-109147 GCA_031382175.1 Bacteroidia bacterium
GATGGCCACCTTAATGAACATCGCACAACAATCCTGGGAAGGAGTGAAGGAAGCACAGTCGGCTTACGACAAGGCGTCCAACGACCGCGAACTGGGGTTCCGGAAAATACGCAAGCTCAGTGCAAGCGTCTATGGCATGCTGAAAGCATCTGGAGCCAATACGCTGCTGCTGGACGATGCCTTGAACAGTAAGCGCAGAATCTGGGGAGCACGGATTTCAAAGCTACCGGTGGCGGACATAAACAAACCAAACGAAGAAAAGTCAGAGACGCGTCCTTCGTACGGCAAGGGTTACGTTACCGTAGCCGAGTACTTTGACAGGCTTGTGAAAACTGCCGCCTCAGAACCAACGTACGGTCCGAATGAATTTGAACTTTCGTTGACCAGCTTACAGAAAAGGCTGGCAGATTTGTTCAACCTGAACAAGGTGGTGACGGAGGCAGAGATCAGGTTAGAAGAAGCGCGTATTAAACGCAACACCGTTTACTACATCGCACCCGACAACCTTGTGAACACCGCCACAGCGGTGAAGACCTACGTGCGCAGCGCGTTTGGCTACCAGAGCCAGCAGCACCAGCAAGTACAAAAACTTCGTTTCACTAAACCCAATTTGTAATGCGACACCTCGCTAAATGAAAACCTCTGCGGTATGACTGCAGAGGTTTTTTTGTGCTGTTGTCAGACTAGCTTAGCTTGGCGGGGTGAGGTTTATTTATCTGGTTTTCTTCCTATCTTTATTGGCAAGTTTAACTTCAAAAGAATGACTTCAACTACCGATATTCGAAACAGGGTAATAGACCAGTTATTGACCATTAAAGATGCGAACTACCTGCGGGCCTTATCGGAGATGATTAATAGTTCTCGCATTCAGGAAGAAGTAGTGCCCCTTACTGAAGAGCAGAAAATTATGTTGGTTATGAGCGAGGAGGACATTAAAGCCGGAAGAACCATTGAACAACACACGCTGAATGAACGGGAACTTCAATGGCTCAAAGGAAAATAATCTGGACGGAGACTGTTGCCCGGCAAAGAAGAATCGTTCTTGAATATTGGTTGCAGCGAAATCAGTCACCCACCTATCCGAGTAAGCTACTTCGGTTAAGCAATGAAAAGGCTAATCTAATTGCTGAAAACCCGATGATATATAAAGCAGCAGAATTTCCTGATACACAGGTGGCGGCCATGGGGCATTTCCAACTTATTTTATAAAGTCACGGACAATGCTATCATCATTATAGCATTCTGGGATAATCGGCAAGACCCTGAAAAACTGTTAGAGTTACTAAAAACCTGATAAGTCGTCTGACTACACGAAGTCGTCTTTTATTATTTACGCTACTTGTGCGGCAAGCTTAGAAGACAATACCGATTTAGGTACGGCACCTACTTGCTTATCCACCACCTGACCACCTTTGAAAACCAGAAGCGTAGGGATGCTGCGTACACCAAAACGCGCAGTCACCTGAGGATTTTCATCTACATTAAGTTTACCAATCACGGCCTTGCCTTCGTATTCACCGGCTAGTTCTTCCACTACGGGTCCTATCATTTTACAAGGGCCACACCATTCTGCCCAAAAATCAACCAGGACTGTTTTATCTGTGTTTACAATAGAGTCAAAATTGGCATCGTTCAGTTCAATTGCTTTACCCATTATAGTGTGTTTTAAAAGTTGTTTTTTAGATTTAAGATGACAACGCAAATATAGTTTAAAATAGTTCCCACCGGGCAGGTACTCATTTCCTAATAGTCGATGGTTTGTTAGCTGGCTGACTAACCTGATTTTCTTTACTCACCAATAACCACTGCTTCTTTAACGCTCTAATAATTCACTACTTCCACTTCAATTTCAGGGATTCTTTTCATTTTTTTGACCATATCATTTACGGCCCTCACCCTGAATTTCCGCGAAAGCATTTCCAGATTGATATTTTCCTGGTCGTCCCTGAGTTTGAGATAGAGAGGGGTCACCCCACTATATTCCTGACAAAGCTTTTCAATCTGACTAATTATCTCAGGACTGATGGATACAGCATTCATCTTGATCTGAATTCCTCTTGTTTTCTTTACACCTAATTCATTAAGCAATTCGATATTCCTTATTTTAAACTCAAGGTTCTGTTCTCCCCATGTATTGCGCGCTGCGGTGCCTTCCAGAAACAAAAATATTCCGGGCATCATGTGGGCTTTCAACCGAAGATAATCTTCTCCAAAAAGTGTGAACGTAAAATTACCACTGTAATCCTCCAATGTCATTCGCCCAAAAGGCCTTCCTGTTTTGGTCAGTTTATGCTCTACCGAAGAAACGATGCCTGCCAGTTTGCACTCCTTTCCCTGCAGTGCTTCAAGTTCATTGAGTGCCGTGAGAGGTATATTGCAGAAGGTATCAATTTCAAATTTAAAGTTGTCGAGCGGATGGCCTGAAATATATACGCCCACCACTTCCTTTTCAAAATGCAGTTTTTCTATTTCACTGAACGGTTCGACAGAATCTACTTTAGGTGGTGGCATCTCGGTACCGGTTGATGCACCAAACAGACTGGCTTGGGCACTGCCGGATTCCTGCTGCAGTTTGGCAGCATACTTAATTACTTTTTCGGTAAGACTGGCGTCACCGTCTTTGGCATACACATATTGCCTGCGGTGAAATTCGGTAAAGCAATCGAAGCCACCGGACAAGGCGAGGCATTCAAATGTTTTTTTGTTGACAGCCCGCGGGCTCATTCGTTTTGCAAATTCAAACAAGTCTTTGAATGGCCCATGAGAATCTCGTTCATGGATGATGGATTCTACCGCAGCTTCTCCAGCCCCTTTAATTGCGCCCAGCCCAAAACGTATCTGTCCTGTTTTGTTTACTTCAAAGAATACACCTGATTCATTCACATGAGGCCCCAAAACTTCAATTCCTTGTTTACGGCATTCTTCAATAAAGTACGTTACGTTCTCAAGATGATTCTGAGAATGTGTAAGTACGGCCGCCATATAGTCTGCGGTATAGTTGGCTTTTAAATAAGCCGTGTGATAGGCAACCAACGAATAGCAGGTGCTGTGAGATTTATTAAAAGCATATTGAGCAAAGGCTTCCCAATCTTTCCACACTTTGTCTGAGATACGTTCATCATGGCCATTTTTCTTACAGCCTTCAATGAATTTATCTTTCATCTTGTCAAGCACCTCTCGCTGTTTCTTACCCATTGCTTTACGCAATACGTCAGCATCACCCTTACTAAAGCCCGCCAGCTTTTGTGAAAGTAGCATTACCTGTTCCTGATAGACTGTTATACCATAGGTGTCCCTCAAATATTCTTCCATTTCCGGCAAATCATATTTGATTTGTTCGCGACCATGCTTTCGGGCAATGAAATTGGGAATGTATTCCATTGGGCCGGGCCGATACAAGGCGTTCATAGCAATAAGGTCTTCAAATTTATCTGGCTTAAGACTCTTCAGGTAGCTTTGCATACCTTCACTTTCAAACTGGAATGTCCCGGAAGTTTCGCCTCGCTGGTAGAGCTGATAGGTCTTCTGATCGTTCAAAGGGATTTTATCAATGTCGATGTCAATACCCTGGCGCTTTTTGATATTCTTCAGGGCGGTCTTAATAATGGTAAGTGTAGTGAGGCCCAGGAAGTCCATCTTCAACATTCCGGCACTTTCGACCACGCTGTTATCAAACTGGGTCACGAGCATATCAGAATCTTTCGCAGTTGCCACGGGTACGAATTTCATCAAGTCATCCGGGGTGATGATTACACCACAGGCGTGTGTGCCGGTATTACGAAGAGATCCTTCCAGAATGATGGCTTGTTTTAAAACGTCAGCCCTCTTATCTACACCTTTCCGGATATCATTAAGTTCTTTATTTTCTTCGAATGCCTTTTCCAATGTTGTCCCCGGCCGTTCGGGAATCATCTTCGCCAACGTATTAGATTCGTTCAAGGGTAGTTCCATTACCCGGGCGCAGTCGCGGATGGCAGATTTCGCTGCCATGGTGCCGTAGGTGATGATCTGTGCTACCTGATTTTTGCCATACTTCTCAATGACATAGTTGAGCACCTTATCGCGCCCTTCATCATCAAAGTCAATATCAATATCGGGAAGTGAAACACGGTCTGGATTTAAGAAACGCTCGAAGAGGAGATCGTAGGCAATGGGATCCACATTTGTAATTCCTGTACAATAGGCTACTACTGAACCTGCTGCCGAACCTCTTCCGGGCCCAACGGCAACACCCATTTCTCTGGCTTTGCCAGTCAAATCCTGAACAATAAGAAAGTATCCGGGGTATCCGGTCTTTTTAATGGTTTCTAATTCAAAATCTATTCGCTCCCGGATTTCAGGAGTTATCTCCGGATATCTTTTGGCAGCTCCTCTGTAGGTAAGATGTTTTAGATAATCATCTTCTGTCTGAAAGTCTATTGGAATTTCAAATTTAGGAAGAGCAACTTTTCGTTCAAGCTTGTAGCTTTCCACCTTGCCGATGATTTCAGTGATCGTCTCAATGGCTTGAGGTAAGTCACGGAACAAGGATTTCATTTCGTCCTGCGACTTGAAATAGAACTCACTGTTTGGCAGTCCCAGGCGATGTCCACGGCCCTCTCCAATGGGAGTAGATTTAAATTCTCCTTCTTTGATGCACAAGAGCACATCGTGTGCATTGGATTCTTCTTTTTCCAGATAATAAGATTCGTTCGCGGCAAAGTATTTGACGTTGTACTTTTCGCAGAACTTCAGTAAGGTTTCATTGACCCGATCTTCTTCCGGCATTCCATGGCGGTTGAGCTCAACATAAAAATCTTCTCCAAAAATTTTATGATACCACGTAAAGGCTTCTTCTGCCTGGCGTTCTCCTACCTGAAGGATCAAATGAGGAACTTCACTCGTTAGCCCTCCCGTAGTCGCGATAAGACCCTCATGGTATTGTTCCACCAATGCCTTGTCCACTCTTGGATTGATTCCATAAAGCCCTTCAATAAATCCAAGTGAACTTAGTTTTGATAGATTGTGATATCCTTCTTTGTTTTTGGCGAGTAGTATCTGTGTATAGCGTTTGTCAGGATTGTCTTTTGTAAACTTTAGCTTCTTGCGCTCTTCGGCCACCAGCAACTCACATCCTACAATGGGTTTTATTTCATGTTTAAGTGCTTCGCTCACAAACTTAAACGCTCCATACATATTGCCGAAATCGGTCAGTGCGATGGCAGGCATTCCACAGGCTTTTGCTTTCGCAATGATTTCTTGTATATCCGGTGTTGCCTGGAGTACGGAATATTGTGAGTGTAAATGGAGGTGGCAAAAAGGACTGTCAGTAAAGTTTTCTTCAACAATATCCTTTCCGGCTGCGGTTGATTTTCGCTTTTCTTTTTTGGAAGAATTGCCAGCGCTTAGATTAGGCTCTTCATAAATGACATCGCCCACAGCAATACCATCTAAGGTGCTTACCACTTTTTTCTTAATCAACTCAAAAAAGCAGCGAGCGGTAGCCGCTACATCATACGAAGCATCGTGTGCATCTCCGAATCCTTTGCCAAACAGTTTCTCATGAAGTTCTAGCAAGCGCGGCATCTTCAATTTTCCTCCCATGCCACCAGGCAACTGGCAGAAGTCAATAGAAACGATCCCGGTATCAATTTTCTGAGCATCAAGGAAAGTTGACGTTGGAAGTGCTGTACGGATAAATTCGGCACCAATAATATTAATGTCAAACTCAATATTGTGGCCTACTAAGATTCGAGTTCTGTGGAGGTCCAGAACAAACAGGTCTAATACTTTTTTTAAATCATGACCTTCTTCAAGGGCCCGCCTGGTGGAAATCCCGTGAATTTTTTCCGCCTTGAAAGGGATGTCGAATCCTTCTGGCTTGATCAAATAATTGTGTAGCGAAAGAAGTTTCCCCTTCTCGTCATGCAATTGCCAGGCAATTTGGACCAGCCTCGGCCAGTTGTTCAGGTCAGTAATGGGCGCAGTTTTATTGTGCGGAACACCTGTAGTTTCCGTGTCGAAGATTAAATACATGGACTGAGTTCAGTGGTTTGTTTCATCCCGGTTTTCCCGGGAGTAATTCTTGTAAAAGTACAGTTTCATGGCAAGTGCCCAAAGGGCCATTTTTCATTCCCAATATGAGAATTAAGAGCTCAATAAGGACCTAATTTGGATATTGTCAATATTTAAATAATTTATAATCAACGACTTATACAAATGGTTTAGACTTTGGACTATCTGGTGAAATAACCTTCAAAATGAAAAAGCTCTTTAAGAAAGTAGTCACCTTCACCAAAAGAGAATGGTTTTTGTTTATAACAATAGCTACGATAACCTTAATCATTATACTTTTTGAATTCCTCTGATTTTAAATTGAATCCAGATTTTAACCGGCTTCCCAACTTTTTTACTGAATCAACCAGTAGAATTGGGAAGCTTTTTATTTAGAACATATTAAATAGCCCAGCGGATTGTTTAATAAAGCTTTGAGGGCTACTTTTGGATTAACCGAAACTACTCAAGTCAAAATATGAAATGGTTCCTAGACCTATTCTCCAGTTCACTGGGGAGAAAGTTAATGATGGCCCTGACAGGGCTGTTTCTAATCTCTTTTCTGGCTGTACACCTGGCAGGTAATCTTCAGCTATTGAAGCATGATGGAGGCAAAGCATTTAATATTTATGCCGAATTCATGAGCACCAATCCGGTTATTCAAACCGTTTCGAAAGGAAACTTTGCTTTTATCCTTATCCACATCATTTGGGCAATTATTCTCGCGAAGAAAAATAGGGATGCGGGTGGGACTCAGGGGTATGTGGTTAAATCTTCTAAGTCCTCCACTTGGTCCTCACGGAATATGGGAATATTAGGAACCATTATCTTGGTTTTTCTGGTGGTTCATCTAAAACACTTCTGGGCGGAAATGCACTATGGTGGAATTCCAACGGTAAATTATGATGGAAAAGAAGTGAGGGATATTTACACGATTGTTGCCTATTGGTTTACTATAGACTGGTATGTTGGGCTGTATGTATTTTGTATGGTGGGGGTAGCATTTCACTTATGGCATGGATTTACCAGCGCTTTTCAAACACTTGGACTAAACCATATGAAGTATAATCCTGTTATTAATTTCGTAGGCAAAACATTTGCTATTGTGGTACCTGCTTTATTTGCCTGGATTCCAATAAGTATGTTTTTTAAATTCTAATTAAGAATAGAAACAAAGTATGAAGCTCGAATCGAAAATCCCGGAAGGCCCTCTGGCGGAGAAGTGGAAGAAACATAAATTCAATTTAAAGCTTGTTAACCCCGCCAATAAGCGAAAGTATGAGGTCATTGTAGTAGGAACTGGTTTGGCAGGCGCTTCTGCAGCGGCATCGCTGGCAGAATTAGGATACAACGTAAAAGCATTTTGTTTTCAGGATAGTCCGCGAAGAGCCCATAGCATAGCTGCACAAGGTGGTATCAATGCGGCCAAGAATTATCAGAATGATGGAGATAGTGTATTCCGTCTTTTTTATGATACGATTAAAGGCGGAGATTATCGGGCACGAGAGGGAAATGTTTATAGACTTGCGGAAACCAGTGTTGATATTATTGACCAGTGTGTAGCACAAGGTGTTCCCTTTGCCCGCGAATATGGTGGGTCGTTGGCGAATCGTTCCTTTGGTGGAGCACAAGTGTCCCGAACTTTTTATGCTCGTGGCCAAACGGGACAACAATTATTGCTTGGAGCCTACAGCGCACTTAACCGTCAAATTGCCAATGGGAAAGTAAAGATGTATACCCGCAGCGAAATGCTGGATTTAGTGGTGGTGGATGGAAAGGCCCGGGGTATTGTCACGCGTGATTTAATAACAGGAAAAATGGAAGCTCACAGTGCTCATATTGTGCTACTGTGTACCGGAGGCTACAGTAATGTTTTTTTCCTCTCAACAAGTGCTAAAGGATGTAATGCAACAGCCATTTGGCGGGCTCATAAGAAAGGTGCTTTTTTTGGTAACCCCTGCTTTACGCAAATCCACCCGACTTGTATTCCTGTATCCGGAGATCATCAATCCAAGCTCACCTTAATGTCTGAATCACTCAGAAATGATGGACGTGTTTGGGTTCCTAAAAAGGCAATACCTGGATTGAAATCCATTGACGCAATGAATCTTCCGGAGTCAGAGCGCGACTACTTTCTGGAAAGAAAGTATCCTTCCTTTGGTAATTTGGTTCCCCGCGATGTGGCTTCTCGCAATGCCAAGCAGGTATGTGATGATGGAAGAGGAGTTGGTTCGGGATTAGCAGTATTCCTTGACTTTACCGATGCAATTAAACGCAATGGAGAAGATGTGATCCGTGCCAAGTATGGTAATCTGTTCGACATGTATCAGCAAATCACCGGAGACGATCCCTACAAAGGCCCAATGATGATTTACCCTGCTGTTCATTATACGATGGGTGGTTTGTGGGTGGATTATAATTTAATGACCACGATACCCGGTTTATATGCTTTGGGTGAATGCAATTTCTCTGATCACGGTGCTAACCGCTTGGGAGCTTCTGCCTTGATGCAAGGTTTAGCCGATGGCTATTTTGTAATACCCTACACGGTCGGAGATTACCTGGCAACAATAGGTTGGGATGATAAAGTGGGAACAGATCATCCAGCGTTCAAAGAATCGATGGATGTTGTCAATGAACGTGTCAATAAATTAATCAACATCAAGGGAAAGAAAACGGTGGACGAGTTCCATCGTCAACTCGGACTTACCATGTGGGAATATTGTGGTATGTCACGTAGCGAAGAAGGCCTCAAGAAAGCGAAGAAGATCATTCAAGATATTAAGAAAGAGTTCTGGACCAATGTCAATGTATTGGGTGGAGCAAATGAATTAAATCAAGAGTTGGAAAAAGCAGGCCGTGTTGCTGATTTTATTGAGTTAGGTGAATTGATGGTGGATGATGCCTTGAGCCGTAGTGAATCTTGTGGTGGACATTTCAGGGAAGAATCTCAAACACCGGAAGGGGAGGCCATGCGCAAGGATGATGAATTTGCATATGTTTCTGCCTGGGAATTCAAAGATGAAAATCAGCCGGAAATTTTAAATAAAGAAGAACTCCGATTTGAAAATGTAAAACTTACTCAACGTAGCTATAAATAATATGAAGATTACGTTAAAGGTCTGGAGACAGAAAAGTAAAGACACGAAAGGGGCTTTCAAAACCTATCAACATGATCATGTTTCAGCGGACATGTCTTTTCTGGAGATGTTGGATGTACTTAATGAATCATTAGTTAAAAAAGGTGAGGAGCCCATCGCTTTTGATCATGATTGCCGTGAAGGTATTTGTGGCATGTGTAGCCTCTACATTAACGGCCATCCTCATGGCCCGTTGCAAACCACGACCTGCCAGTTGCACATGCGTACGTTTAAGGACGGAGAGACCATAACGATAGAGCCTTGGAGAGCAAAAGCCTTTCCGGTGGTTAAAGATTTGGTGGTTGATCGTTCGGCTTTCGAACGCATTCAGCAAGCCGGTGGCTATGTTTCAGTGAATACAGGAGGAGTTCCAGATGCCAATGCAATTCTTATCTCCAAGAAGATTGCAGACGAGGCGATGGATGCAGCAGCCTGTATTGGATGTGGTGCCTGCGTGGCGGCATGTAAAAATGCGTCAGCCATGTTGTTTGTAGGTGCTAAGGTTTCTCAGTTCGCATTGCTGCCGCAAGGAAAACCAGAACGTAAAGAACGTGTTGAGAAAATGGTAGCTCAAATGGATGCCGAAGGTTTTGGGGCTTGTACTAATACCGGAGCTTGTGAAGCTGAATGCCCTAAGGGAATTAGTCTTACCAATATTGCCCGAATGAATCGGGAATATTTTGGTGCAATGGTTACCTCTTATCAAGTTGAAGTGAAAGGAGGGGATTAAATTTTTTGTACTTTTAATGTATGAAGTCAGGCTATCACCAAATCATTACATTGGAAGCGGGGAAAAGAAATGGAAAACCTTGTGTGCGGGGTATGCGCATCACTGTATATGATGTGCTCAGCTATCTTGCTTCGGGAATGTCACCGGAGCAAATTGTTGAGGATTTCCCTGAATTGACGTTGATTGATATTCAGGCTTGCCTGATGTATGCAGCAGATTCTGAAAAACATACTCGTTTGCTTCAATCCGCTTGAAGTTTCTAATTGATAATAACCTTTCATTCAAACTGGTATCTCCTTTATCTGTATTTTTTAAGGAGACGAGTCATGTTCGTGATACGGTAGGGACATTGGCTGATGATATCACGATTTGGAATTGGGCCAAACAAGGTGGCTTCACAATCCTGACTAAGGATAATGATTTTGACGAGAGAAGTCAAATCGAAGGATGTCCTCCAAAAATTATTCACCTAATTTGCGGGAACAAAACCACTTCTGAGATTCTTCAATTATTATTGGCTAATAAATTAGAATTGCTAGAATTTGGAGAACCCAATAAAGAAACCTGTTTGTTAAAGCTGGGCCAAAACTAGGATGGTATTACTCACTTTTACATACTGCAAATCCACGTCTTCCGCCTGGATTGGAAATGGCAATTCCGATATTGCCCCCTGCAAGGATGATATTACGTTCTGCCCCCACATCGGATAAATGGATTTTCATACAAGCCTGGAGGTTAACTAAATCCTTGTAGGTAATTAGTGTCTCGTCTGCCAGTTTATCAATGCGTGTTTCACTTCTGCCAGTTTTGCCCCGCAGTGGATTGAGGACTGCAGCAACATCAGCTTTAGGTGTTGTGATGTCACCCAGGTGCAGATGGACCGGATAGGTTGATTCTCCTTCTGTGCCTGAAAGTTGGACGACTACCGTGGTGGCTCCATCTTTTCTCTCTTTCAGGGTAGCTGTGCCGCTGATAATGTATTCAGATGCTTGCTGAAGGGCGTAGGTAGTTTCATTTCCTGTATATTCAGAAATATTTTCACTTTCCTGACAGCCTACTCCTATGCTGACTAAGATGATAAAACTCAGCAGATTTTTCATACCCTTCAATTATTTAACTTAAAACTAAAAAAAATAGACCAATGTTCATCTCCTTCAGATTTAGAACTTACTTTTACGAGACAAAAATACCCCGTTTTCTGGCATGAATCTGGCAACAATGAAACGAACCAAACTGCGCTTTTATTCTGTGAAACAGTTTTTCCTCCTAACCATTCTGGTAGCCGGATGCAGTCCGTCTGTTACGAATACAAGTCTGAAGACCAATCTGCAAAATACCAGACCCTCCTGGATGAGCGCTAAACCGGCTCAGGATACTTATTATATAGGCATTGGCCATAGTGTCAAAGAAGGTACCAATAACTACATACAGTCCGCCAAGAATAGTGCCTTAGAGGACTTGGTTTCTGAAATTAAGGTAAATATCTCCTCTACTTCTGTATTGAGTCAGATTGATGCGAATAAGGAGTTTCAGGAGAAATATGAACAAATAATTCAAACCAAAGCTGCCGATGATATTGAGGAGTTTGAGCAGGTAGATGCCTGGGAAGATGAGCGTAATTATTGGCTTTACTATCGTCTTTCCAAGCAACGGTATAAGGAGATTAAAGATGAGCAGAAACGGAATGCCGTAACTCTGGCGTTAGACTTTTTTACAAAAGCTAAGCAATCCGAGAGAGTCAATGATGTAATTCAGGCATTAGGATTTTATTTTCAGGGATTTAGGGCAATTGAAAAATACCTTGCGGAACCGATTCAGTTGGAATTTGAGGGGAAAAGTATTTTACTGACCAATGAAATTTATGCTAACATTCAGCAATTGTTGGATAAAATTCAGCTTACAGTAGATCCAAGTGAAATAATGGTAAACCGGAGAGTAGCAGAAAGTGGACAAACTGTTATTGCTAAATCTATACTTAAGGAGTCGCAGAAAGTCATTGGAGACTTACCGCTGAAAGCCTCCTTCGAGAAAGGTGCCGGAGATGTTTTCCCGGATTACAAAACCGATGGTAATGGTCAGTCTAAAATTTTAATTACAAAAATCAGTGCCCGTGATCTGGAGCAAACAGTAGGAGTGAAAGTAAACTTATTAGCTTTTGCAGGACAAGGAGCTTCGGACATCTCTTCCTTAGTGGCTCAAAAAATGACTGTTCCCAAAGCCAACATATTGTTGAAAGTTCACCGGCCATTGGTGTACGTAAGCGCTATCGAAAAAAGCCTTGGCACGGATAAGGCTAACCAGCAGATGACAAATAGACTGAAGAATTTTCTTACTAGCTCCGGATTTGAGCTAACAGATGAAAAAATTAAAGCAGAACTTTGGATGGATGTTAATGCGAATTCAGAAAAAGGAGCTGTGTCGGGTAGTATTTACATTACTTATGTAACCGCTGTCATTAAAGTAATTACCTTAAAAGATGGGAAAGAAATTTATGCCACCACACTGGACAGAATAAAAGGCTATAGCCTGGATTACGACAGATCTAGTCAGGAGGCTTACAATAAGTCGCTTGAAACGCTGGAAAAAGAGAAGATGCCTGAGCTATTGAATGCAATTTTGCAGTAAAAACCTTTAAATTGACTCAATTTCGAAGAAAATTGATTTCAACAAATCTTTAAAATCAGAATGGCCTATTAATTGCATTAACTAAATTGCATAACCAATCATTAAACTAAATATGAAAAAACTAACTAAACTCTCATTTGTATTAATCGCTGTTGCTGCGGTTCTTATTTCAGGCTGTAAGAGTAAAGAAAAAACTCCTGCCGGTGAAAAAGAAGTACTGGTTCCGTGCTCAGGACCTGACTTCTTTACGACCAATAAAGTTTTCAGATCAAATTCTATCGGAGAAAGTATGGATCAGGTAACTTCTAAAAAGAAGGCATTGACCAACGCACGTAATGAATTAGCCCAGGCCATCAACACTACGGTGAAAACAGTAACTGATAATTATGTTAACTCGCGTGAGTTGAATAAGAAAGAAGAACTTGAAGGTCGTTTTGAAAGCCTTAACCGTGAGGTGGTCGATCAGACACTTTCTGGAATCCGCACCATCTGCGAAAAGCTTGTTCAGACAAAAGATGGCACCTATAAGACGTACGTTGCTATCGAGCTTTCTGCCGATGATCTTGTAAAGAAATACAATGAGCGCCTCTCGACTGATGAACGTCTCAAAATTGATTACGATTACGAGAAATTCAAGGATACCTTTAACAAGGAAATGGATAAGATGGGTAAGAACTAGTAAACTAGCTTATTAATAAAAAATGCTCCGGGTAACCAGAGCATTTTTTATTTAAAGGTGATTCATTTCCAGCTTCTTGCTGCTTAGTTTTATCTGACAAATCAAATAGATATGGCAGGCTACTCAGGCACCCCACTTCTCAAGAAACTTGGCATTAAGCCCGGTTACAAAATAATTATTATCAATGAACCGGCAGCGTATTGGGGTTGGCTGGCTCCTTTGCCAGAAGGCACAGATAACAATGCAAAGAAGGGTGAGGTCGACTTCATACACTTGTTTGTAAAGGAAAAGAAGACTTTCGAAAAAGAATTCCTTAAGAATAAAATTTTTTTGAAGAAGGAGGGTATGCTTTGGATTTCCTGGCCTAAAAAATCATCTAAAGTTGCCAGTGACCTGGACGAAACTATCATCCGTGAATTTGGATTGAAAAATGGCCTTGTCGATGTAAAGGTCTGTGCTGTCAATGAAACCTGGTCCGGATTGAAATTTATGTTTCGGTTGAAAGATCGATAGTAATCTTAAAGGCCTCACCCAATGGGATGAGGCCTTTCAAGATTATATTTGTAGCAATGATGACTTTCAGGATTACCCTCTTTTTGGTCTGTTATCTTCTTGCCTGTTTCTGGAACTATGTCTGAACGAGCTTGGGCGTCTGCCCTGAGAGTTATTCCTCGGGGCACTTTGTCTGGGTCCTTCTGAGTGATGATTTAGACTTGTGTTGCTCATGGGGTAGGGATGATCTTCAACCACCGGAATCGGTTTGGTAATCAGCTTATGAATATCTCTGAGAAATTCTTTTTCTTCAGCGTCACAAAATGAAAGAGCGATTCCGCTTGCGCCCGCTCTCCCCGTGCGACCTATTCTATGAACATAAGTTTCAGGAATATTGGGCAACTCATAATTTATGACGTGAGATAAATCATCAACATCAATGCCTCGGGCTGCTATATCGGTAGCCACTAAGACACGGGTTTTTCTTGATTTGAAATTGCTCAACGCACGCTGCCGTGCATTTTGCGATTTGTTTCCGTGAATGGCCTCGGCTTGTACACCTGCACGAATCAAATCTTTAACAACTCGGTCTGCACCATGTTTGGTACGGGTAAATATCAAGGCCGTCTCAATAGAACGATCTTTCAGCAAATGGATAAGCAATGATTTTTTATCTGATTTCTCCACAAAAAATAAGGATTGCTTAATAGTGTTAGCCGTAGATGAAACAGGCGTGACTTCCACTTTGGCCGGGTTTGTTAAGATTGTGCCGGCTAGCTTTGAGATTTCCCCAGGCATGGTTGCAGAAAAGAACAGGGTTTGCCTTTTCTGTGGGATTTTTGCGATGATTTTTTTCACATCATGGATAAAGCCCATATCCAGCATGCGATCAGCTTCATCCAACACAAACATTTTGATGTGCTGCAAATGAACATAGCGTTGATCCATAAGGTCGAGCAGGCGGCCTGGTGTGGCGATCAGAATATCTACGCCTGCGCGCAAAGCATCTGTTTGTGATTTTTGAGAGACACCACCGAAGATAACGGTGTGACGAAGGCGTAGGAATTTTCCATAGGCTGCAAAACTCTCCCCGATCTGGATGGCTAACTCGCGGGTAGGTGTCAGGATCAGCGTCTTGATACCCTGAGGGCCTTTTACAAAAAGTTCGTCCTGATGAAGTAGTTGAAGTATGGGAATAGCAAAAGCTGCTGTTTTTCCAGTGCCGGTTTGAGCACAGCCTAATAGATCTCTTCTTTCCAGCAAAAGAGGAATGGCTTGTTCTTGAATGGGGGTAGGTATAGTATAACCTTCCGCTTTGAGAGCCCGCAAAATGGGCTCAATTAAATTTAATTTTTCGAATGACATGTTTTGATTTTAATGAGGCAAACAATTAATAAACGCCTCTAAGGACTAACGTATGGCTTCCAAATGGTTAATCGGACGCTGCTTTACGGGATTTAAAGGAGTAAAGTGCAAAGATACAAAAGAAACTCACGTTTTAGCCAGAAAGCGATGCAGTGAGACTTGTTTCATTCAATTCAGCAGGTCGCTTGTGCTTCCATCTTTTATGACTCCATAGCCAATACTCGGGCTTTTGAAGTATGTCTTTCTCCAGCAACTGAGTCAGCTTCTCGGTGATTTCACCAAATCGAGTGCTTTGTGGTTGATCACTTACTACAATAAATTCAAAAGTATAAAACCCTCTCTTTTCTTTTGTAATATGTCCGAAGACTACAGGATAATTATATTCCTTGGCATATTTCTCAGCACCGAAAAGAACACCTGTATCCTGATTAAGGAATTTTGTCCAATAACATTTAGCAGGATTGCCGGGTGATTGGTCAATGCCAAAAATCGTCATAGACGGTTTATTCTTTTCCTGATCCATTACTCCTTTAACGGCTTTGGTGGAGATCATCCGCAAACCATATTTACTACGCGTAATTCTCATTTTCTTGTCGAAGAATAAATTACTGAGCGGCTTGTAAATGGCAATGGCGGGATGTTTTATCGCTGCGTCTATGCCGACAGCAAATAATTCCCAATTATTATAATGTCCACCGGCAAGAATCATACTTTGACCCTGATCAAAATAGCGGTCAACTAATTCGGGATTTTTAAAAATCATGCGTTCTTTGACTTCTTTTTCAGAAATCGTAAACACCTTTAAGCTTTCCAGAATCAGATCACAGAAGTGATGATAGAATTGCTTACAGATTTGAGAATGCTCTGCGGCTGTTTTGTAAGGGAAAGAACGTTGAATATTCTGGAGAACGATTTCTTTTCGATAACCAATGATGTAGTAAAAAAGAATGAAGAGTATATCGGAAAGCCCATAAAGCAATGGGTAAGGTAATAATGAAACTGGGATGATGATTAAATAATAAAGGAGAATGTTGATGAGCCTCATAGAATGTCTTAATGCACAACGACAAATCTAGGGTAAAAGGCTATAACAAAAAATTAGCGGATCTAGTAAGCTCTTTCCACCGACCCGGAGCCGTAAACTTTTTTAGTTACTGTTTTTGTATTGCCTTTGTGTTTTATCGACCCGCTGCCTAATATTTGCGCTTCCAATGCAGAAGTTACATTTAGCTCTGCTGAACCACTGCCACTTACCTTTATTTTGGCGCTTTCCAGTTCACACTCAAACGCATTCAGTATTCCTGACCCACTGTCCGTAATTTGATTGGAGGTGGCATAACCTTTAAGGATAATATTTCCAGAGCCACTCATGTCCGTCTTTACCGTGTTCCCTTTAATGTCTAATTCAATACCTCCACTGCCGGAAACAGAAAGCGTCAAATAGTCTGATGCGATAGAGTTTTCTGAAACGATTTTACCACCCCCATTCACCTGAAGTTCGCTGACATTTTTAAGGCTTACATATACTTTCATAGTAGGCCTAATCTTAATATCATCAATTTTAGACCATACACTTTTGTTAGGGCTGTCCGGCTTGCGTTCCACGTTGATCATCAGCACGCCATTGTCCACCACGATATTGGTGAGTTCATAGACTTCTGTCACCGCCTCCACGATTACTTCCTGCTTATTGTTTTGTTTTAAATAGACCGTATAATTCGAGTTTACATAAATACTCTTGAATTCAGGAAGCTCCAATGTTTTCTTCGTCACCTGAGAAAAGGCGATTGACGCCACGGATAGCAGAAAAAGGGAGATAAGAATAATGGCAAAAATGAAATTGATTTTTCTCATGGTAGTATTGATTTTCCAGGCTAAAGTGCAATTCCCTTAGGAATCGGTTTAGTCCATATCGCTAAAATTACTATGGGAGCGATAAAAAGACTAAACCGAAGTTAAATATAAAAAGACTTTTAACGTTTTGACCTGAAAATAAGCCTGAAAACCAGAATAAAGACAGCTAACCCGACACATAGTGCCAACAAAACCCCAGGAGTAATAAGCTTAACAGCATGCATAAGAACTGGTTAAAATACTATTTTGACCTGCAATTTAACATCGTTCTTTACATTTCCATTGATCGTTTCTGCGCCATTGCCAATGGTATTCTGATTCGTATAGTGGGTTCTGGCCCACCGTAGCCAGAGATCGACTTTCTTACTTAATTTATACTGGAGCATCACATAGTTACGAATTCCCTGACCAAAGTAGCCCGGGAGTGAAAAGGCGAGCCATACATCTTTTTCGTATACATAAAGCCGGTTGTCATAATTATCCGTGTCAAAAAGCGCATAACGGGTGGACACCGAAAATCTGCCGATGTCAACATTGACATCCTGAATTAATGTAAAGCCTCGCGTTGAGATTCCTTCAAAGGAATACGAACTAAATTGCGCGCGTGTTTTGAAGCTGAGCCATTGGCTTACCTCATAGTCGCAGTTGATCCAATAATTTCGTTTGGTGCCGGGTGCAGTAGCGTATTGATTGGTTTCCCTGCTGCTGTTTCTAAACTTGGACTCCTCGCGTGCCTGAATAAAAAAGTTAACTGTTTTGGAAGGCTGGTAATTGAATTTAATCATCCACTCATTGCCTGCAGAAGGCAAATAGCTCCTATACTTCAGCCAGGGGAATCGAAACAAATCAACATAACCCGCAAGGGAATACTTTTTTGAGAAAGCATATTTCAATCCCCAATAAAACCCGGATTCATTTTGAGGAATGGTATTCTCGGAAAGCGCATTACTATAAAAACTATAGAAGTCACGATCAAAACTTCTGTACAATAAAGAGATGTCCAGTTGATTGGTAAGGCTGCTAAGCGCACCGATGGTAATGGCTCGACCATGCCCCAGTGATTGGGCCGCCTCACTGAAAAGTGTGAAATTTTGCCATGTGTAATTTAAATAAATTCCCACATTAGTATTTCGATTTCCACTGAACGTAAACTGGTTATAGAGATTGGGATTTTTATTAATGGGCAGACTAAACTGTGTATCGTGGAAGAGGAAACCTCCATCCAGTGATTTAGTTTTGTATTGAAGTACTGCCCCAATATTGTTCTCTCTTATTTCTTTTCGGGAAGCCAATTCATTTTGCGTGCGATGAAACCCCGTAATAGGCAGCGAAGAAATAAAAAATGAATCATCATTCTGCGCTGAAATGGAATTACCATCCCGCCTGTACGTTGATCCAAAAGAGTGGAGGCTAAGTTGCTGAGTGATACTATACGTCATCGCTGCTCCACGAAAGAATCCAAATTCATTCAGCGAGGCATAGGGAATAAACCCCAGATTACTTCTTCGAATCGTGGTGATTGTCTCAGCACCCTTGCCCATACCAAAACCACCACCAAGCATTAATCCTTGCCCGAACTGGGCCTGGTAATCGCCAAGAATTAAATTTTTAATTCTCCCCTTATTCAATACCTGGCCATGGATGGAATAGTAGTCAGGTCCGAATTGTTTTTGGGAAGGCGCCCAGGTTAGCGTTTCTCCTGCATCTTTCTCCAACGTAAAGCCCAGACTGAAATCTCCTGTGCGTGCCATCCTGAATCGGGTGTAAACTTTGTCTGGAGTTCCCCGATACCTTCCCAAAGAATCGGCAGATTCTTTATAGCCCTCTTTCTCTTCGAGTGTTCTTTCATACCGTATAATCAGGTAATTATTTTTTTCTGCTATGATCCTTTTAAGCAGCGATGCACTTGCAGAGTTGGAGTTATCAACCGTAACAAACGGAGTTAGCCTTGACAAAGTGATTGGATCAAGACCGGGTATGGACTGTAACTCATAAATGGAGAGCAAAGGACCATTTTGATCGCGATAAGCAAGAAAGGATTCGACCTGAGCCTCTTTCAAAATAAAAAGAGATCTTAGTTGCTCATCCGAAGCGCGATTTAAGTCGATGGGGTTGGATAGAATTTGAACGAGATTTTCATAAAGTTCCTCATAATTAAGGTCGAGATCTTGTAAGGGAAATATTTCATCGACTAATTTCTCCAGATTAACATCTTTACGAGAATAGTCCTGCGCCTCACTGTTTGTAACGATGAGCGTGACACTTAGCGCCATGGAAAAAAATACTGATCTGTAGAATAATCTTCTAATGATCATTTTTCTAATTTCTTTTTCTCTATGAAATAAATGACGGAGGCCTGATGAGCCACACTAAAGCTCTGATTATAGTGTAGCGCATAATCAATTCTTAATTTCCTCGCCTGAAAACCCAATCCGAAGAATGCAGCATTCGGATGAAGATTAAATCCAGTGCGGACATTTACTTTTTTGTGAATGCGATATTCCAATCCCACTTTGATGGTTGCATCGTAATTAAGTTCCTTCTCCACCTCTGAAAGAATAAGACAATCTTCTACAGGTTTAAAACTAATCCCGGCTACAAGTCGGGTTGGCGCCCGCTCATTATCAATGGATGATAATTTGGGCTGATTGATATTTATAATATAAGCTCCTATCGAAATCTGTTTTGTGAGTTGAGTGATCCCGCCAAAATCAACACCGACAAAACTTCTTGTTCCTACGCCTTCTGCCCGGTATTGCACGTAATTGACTTTTAGTCCAAGCGATGCGATACCGAGTTGATTGCTATATCCTGCTGAAATTACCTGCTCGCTATAAAGATCATCACCAAACCGGAATAAGCTAAAACCTGCGGCTCCTATTTTGAAGGGCATGGAAAAGGCAGCAGCTACTCTGTTCGATCCCGGTAACGTAGGTCGTGTATCATACGCAAAAGCTGCATTGGGCTTATCAACTTTTGCCAGCCCTCCCACATTATTGAGTATGGCCCATTCGCCACTCAGTGTGGATGACGAATAGCCCAGTCCGGCCTCTCTTGCCCCCATCAATGTGGATACGCTTTGGCTGAAACCACAATGAGGTAAAAGCCAAAGAAGGAGTAGGTATGATCGTTTTAAAATCATGGAATCTGCCTTTCTGAAATGAAGGTAGTATTCCCCGCGGGAAGCTGCTAATAGGTACTAATAAATATTTATTAGATGACATTAAGCAAGTAACCATACGTCAATTGCGATTCCCGATCACTATCGAAGCAATCCCAATGTGTTTTGGGTATCGCTTCGCGCCTCAACGCAGGTAAATGAAAGAATTAAAATTCCTTCTTTATGTTAAAGAAAAATCCGTTGGTGCCTTCGCGGGTGAATGTATATTCAAACCGCAAGACCGTATCATAAACCGTAACTACATCAATCCCTGCGCCAGTTCCGGTAAGCAAGTGATCTGATAAGGTGTTATTAATTTCGCTTTGCCGATAGAGCGGGTAGTTTTCCACATACCCCAAATCAAGGTAGGTCTTAAGATAGATAGCAATTGGAAAATGCCGAAATTGCTCCAGTGGCATAGATTCAACTCTCCAGGTTCTTGAAAAAATCTTTTTCTTCAGTGTGGTTTTATTCAAAAAGAAATTGGGACCCTCAATAACGTAGACCTCATATCCTCTGACGAGCAGCTTTCGATAACCCAATGCACTATAATTTGAGTAGGCCTGATTTGTGGGTGTGCTTATGTAAGCAGACGTGAAATTTGAAAAATAAAATCCCTTTTTTAAATCGAGGTGTCTGGCATAGGTAAGGTTGACTTCAAATTGATTCACATCATCGCCAATACCTAAGCCACTTTTCGAAATAAAGCCCGTGAGTTGATACCCCTTTAATGGATACTGTATTACATCCCGATGTTCTGAATTAAAGGAATAGGACAACGCGGCAAGGAATTGTGAGTTGCTCCCGTTACGATAATAGTTTGGATTCAATAAAGGTATGGTGTCAACGACATTGCTGCTTCGTAAATCGATACCGAATGAATGTGTTTCATAAAAAGATTTGCGGAAAGTATATTCAACACCTGCTCCGCGAGTAGTACGAACTGTGCTGGGTAAGCTCAAAAATTCAAGTTTGTGGTTATCTGTAAAGTAGGCAGCATTTTTTGGTTCTGAATAGAGTAAATGAAAAATAAGACCGTGTTTTTGCTTTCGATCAATATAAGGTATACGATAGCTTAGATCAATATAACGGGTGAATCCAAATTGCGCTGTGAGTCGTAAAGTTTCGTTCCTTCCCCGAAAATTATATTGATAGAGCCGAAGCCCATAGTTGACCCGACTTAAGTCGTGATTGTAGTTTTGCCACCACTCATTAAAGTTCCGGTCAGAGAGTTCAAAGATGGGCGCTGGAAAGGTATACCACCGCTCTGAAACTTCAATGAGCAAGTCGATCTGGTTTTGTGGCATCTCCAGCGTGCGCAGTGTTACTGTATTAAATAATTTGAGATTATAAATCTTATTCTTATCGCGTAACAGAACAGCCTTTAAGTTTTTGGCGGATATCGTGTCACCAGGTTTTAAAGAGAGTTCACGGGAGATGATACGATCATAGGTTACTTTATTTCCAATGATCAGCACTTTGTTGAGTTGCAGTACACGATTATCCAGCGAATCAAAATCAGGTAGAATAACAGTGTCTCCGGGAAGGGTAAGGTAGCGTTCGGCTTTTATTTCTAGAGGACTGCTCCAACAACTCAGAATACTTACTAAAAATACCAACATGCCTGCACCTTACCTTTTTGAGATTCTCTATTCACTTAGACCCCTTCTCCTTCCATAACCGGCTTACGGTAAGAACGTATTAATACAAAAATACCGACAAGAATAAGCGGAATGCTTAAAATCTGCCCCATGTTTAGGGTCATGTTATCTTCAAAGCCGACCTGATTCTCCTTGAGGAATTCATAAGCAAATCGCAATGACCAGAGAATGACAAGAAAGAATCCAAAAATTCGTCCTTGAGGTGTTTTCTCCTTACGCTTGCTCCAATACCAGTAAAGGAATATAAAAAGGAGGAGGTTTGAAATAGATTCGTAGAGTTGTGCAGGATGGCGCGAGATTCCGTATGTATTTACACGCGCAGCGATGTTTCCGTTAGTTTCTTTAGTGATGAAGAAGTCTAAAGGAGTTGCTGCTGGCTCATCTACAAATTCATAGTAGTGGAAGAGGTACGACTTCACTTCAAAGTTGAGAAATTCCTTTGCTCTTTCTTCGGTAGTACCTGGCTTGAAAAACAGGAATAGTTGCACTGGTACTCTTCCATTCGACCCATTCGGTAGCACTGTGTTCTTTTTAACTTCAATAAAGTCAATTGGAGTACCTCTGCCTTCATTCTTCATAATGGCATCTGTTATCTTGTTGATAAAGACAACACCGGTTGGGGCGCTAGTAGGCTTTCCAATGATTTCAGAGTTGAAAAAGTTTCCAAAGCGAATGAGTGCTCCGGTCAGGGCAACTACAATCACAATACGATCCAGCACTTGCATGTAATTTTGAGCGGACTTTTTCTTGCGACTATAAAGCCACAAGGCAAACAATATCCCAAAGGCAGCACCGTGGCTGGCCAGTCCCTGTAATCCGGTGAACTTAAATTCGGGTGAAAATTCAAAGGGAAGAAGGATAGACAGTGGATTAGTCCATATCAATTCGGGCTGATAAAAGATCACATGCCCCAATCGCGCAGCAAGAACCGTTGCGATCAGCATATAGATGGTCAGCGTGTCAACATCTTTCTCCGGCTTGCCTTCTTTTTTGTAGATGTGATATAGGATTTGCTGGCTTATCAAAAAACCAAGCGCAAAAAGCAATCCATACCAGCGAAGAGGAAAAGAACCTATTGAAAGAATCTCAGGACTTCCATTCCAGATGAGGTAGCTTAAAAAATGAGTAGCCATTGAACAAGTAATAATTTAAGGGTTAGACATAAAATGTGGGCAAAGATAATGACTAAAGGCTAATGATCAATAATGAGAAATTAGCTCAAAATACCCCATTAGAGGGCATCCAACTTGGCCAATTCACTGAAGAAGTTTCCTGAAAGAATAGGGAAACGGCACCAACTGCGGGGATCAACATTCAGATCATCGAAATGAAAAGAAGGAGCAATGCGCTCCCGTTTCCATTGGTTGGCAGCCCAAAGTCGGAAGAATTTCTTGATATAATTTTTTATGGCTTGTTTATCGGGATACTCATTTTCCAAGACCCTAAATACTTCAACTGGATTTTTCCTGTCACGAATTGCCAGCTTTTCTATGGCAAGCAAAATGGTATAGGGCATCAAATCCTTTTCGTCAGTTTGGGTTCGTTCAAGGGGTCGAAGTTCAGCTGTGGGTTGAAGCGCATTGACTCCTTTTAGTCCATGATATCCCAGTTCTTGTTCCGCCCACTTCAGCCATTGAATTATAAAAGGCTTATCAATTCCTGCAATAGGAGCGAGGCTACCGCTGGTATCTCCGTCCATAGTAGCATATCCGACATCACCTTCACTGCGATTGGAGGTGGTAAGTAAGATAGACTGCTTAATGTTAGCGAGTAACCAAATAATGGGAGACCTTGCTCTTGCCTGAATATTTTGTAAAGCAATATCATCTTGATCCCAATTGAGCGGTCTGCCTAAGACATTCTCAATTTTATTACGGTAGCTTTCTACTTCCTCATCAATTTTCCATTGATGAAAACTTGCGCCAATCGATTTGGCTAATTGGGTGGCAGCATCTAGCGTAGTTTGAGATGAATTGACAGTGCCTTGATAGGCACAGGCGAGTAGTTTATTTACCGCTGCTTCCTTGCCGGAAAGGATCTCCAGGTTCATTGCTTTGCAAAAGCCCTCCCAACCCAATTCTTCGCTTGCTCTCCGCACCATTTCTGCCACCAATATTGCACAAAGAGATGAATCGGCACCACCACTAAGGCTTAAGACAAAACCTTTGGCCTTGCTCTTTCTTAAATAATCGAAAAGCGCTAGGGAAGCCGCGCGACCAAACTCTTCGTTTTTTTCTTTTTGATCTGGTGATTTTATAACAGACGTATTGGTTGGCTTTTCAAAATCAATAGTCGCGGACAGAAGATTGAAATTTTTAAATGACAATCTTTTGTTGATAGCAATTAGTTTTCCATGCTGCCCTATGATGATATCTCCATCATAGATCATTCGCCCAGCCTCGTTGCCAAGAAGGTTAATAAAAACATAAGCACAGTTAAATTTCTGAGAACCTTCAACGACTACTTGTTGCTCACGCGATGTACTTTTACCCAATGCAAAATGACTTGCGCTGGGATTAAAAATCAGGTCTACTTTGCGTTCATGAAGTCGGTAGCCTGGTCGGTTCTTTCTCCAGGCGTCTTCACAAATTTCAAAGCCAAAAGTGATTCCCTGAGTTTGGTAGATGACATCGCCAACGGGAAATTGTTCGCTATCGTGTTCTACTTGCACCACATTCCCTGCTGGCCACGCATCAAACCAGCGAGGTTCATAGTGAACGCCATCGCGCGCCAGGTTTTGCTTTAGTGTAATGCCCAGTATTCTTTTATTTTCGATAACACAAACTCCGTTGTAAGTAATACCATTCATTCGCCAGGGGAGGCCTACACAAACAACGATATCATCACAATTTCTTTTTATTTCCAGCAGTTGTTCCCGGGCTTGCTCAGAAACCCAGTCACTAAGAAACAGATCTTCAGCTCCGTAGCCCGTGATACTCATTTCCGGAAAACTGAGAAGCTTAACCTCTTGCGCCTTCGCTGCATGAATTGCCTCGATAATATTGGCCGTATTATTTACCCAATCAATAGGAGTTTGATTGACTGTAGCCCCGGCAATTTTTAATTTCTTGGTCATGTCAGGCTTAGCATTTCGCAGGTTTTCTGTGCTGCATCTTGTTCTGCTTTCTTCTTGGTATAACCATACCCAAGACCAAAAGGTTGCTCTCCTATATGTACCTGCGCAGAAAATTCTTTACTGTTCTTTCCTTTCTTCACATCCAGAATTTCAAACTTAATATCCTTGCCATTGCGCTGTGCCCACTCGATTACTTTGCTCTTCGGATTACTATTGGAGTTGACCACTACTTCCAGATCGAAATAGGGCTGAATCAGTTTATCAATGACAAATTTTTTACATCGAATGAATCCTTTATCTAAATACACAGCCCCTACCAGTGCTTCGAGTGTATTTCCTAAGATGACTTGCCGTAGCTGTGAATTCTTGTGATCAAACTGAACCATGGAACCGACTCCAATTTTTCGGGCAAGATTATTCAACGATTCGCGATTAACAATCCGTGATCTGATTTCTGTCAGAAAACCTTCGTCCTTAAATGGATACTTTTTAAAAAGATAGTCGGCTATAGCGGCACCTAAAATAGCATCGCCCAGGTACTCAAGTCGCTCATTAGATTCCCTAAAGCCATTGATCTCTTTACCTTTTGAACTGTGTAATAAGGCAAGCTTGTATAATTCAAGATTGGAAGGAGAAAATCCTGCAATAGTCTTGATGGCGGTGACGAGTTTCTTATCCGCCTTAGAGCCTGATTTGGTTAGTTTAAGTAAGTTCCACACAGAAGGGCTTACTCTACTTTTTTAAGAATAATAGAGAAGTTATGTCCTCCAAAACCGAAAGTGTTGCATAATGCAATTTTCACTTCCTTCTTTTGGGCTTTATTAAACGTGAGATTGAGTTTGGGGTCAAGACCTTCATCATCATTGAAATGATTGATGGTGGGAGGGACAATGCTTTCATTGATCGCCATCAGGCAGGCAATGGATTCAATAGCACCGGCAGCTCCCAAAAGATGACCCGTCATTGATTTGGTAGAACTGATATTAAGATGATAGGCATGTTGTCCAAAAACTTTTTGGATGGCCTTGATTTCGCCCAGGTCACCTAAGGGTGTTGATGTTCCGTGCGTATTAATGTAATCAATTTTTGAAGGAGCAATTCCTGCTTCTTCAAGGGCAAGCTCCATCACTTTTGTAATTCCGGCTCCTTCAGGATGAGGTGCGGTAATGTGATAGGCATCGGCAGACATGCCTCCGCCAATGACTTCTCCATAAATTTTAGCGCCACGCTTCTTTGCATGTTCGTACTCTTCAAGTATCAGCGCACCCGCGCCTTCTCCCAATACAAATCCATCGCGATCTTTATCATAAGGACGAGAGGCTGTCTCAGGAGAGTCATTCCTTTCGGAGAGGGCTTTCATTGCATTGAAACCGCCAACGCCAGCTTCACACACAGCAGCTTCTGATCCACCCGAAACAATAATATCGGCTTTGCCTAATTTGATGTAAGTGAAGGCATCGTAAATGGCGTTAGTAGATGACGCACATGCGGAAACAGTCACAAAGTTGGGGCCCCTGAATCCATACTTGATTGAAATATGTCCGGCACTTAAGTCGGGAATCATTTTAGGGATGAAAAAAGGATTAAATCGAGGGGTACCGTCTCCTTTGGCGTACGATTTAACTTCTTCCTGAAAAGTATACAACCCTCCGATGCCAGAACCCCAAATTACCCCAACGCGATCGGGGTCGAGCTCAGCCAGCGGAAGGTTAGCATCTTTTATAGCTTCATCGACCACCACCATCGCAAACTGTGCGAAAGGATCCATTTTTCTGGCCTCCTTTCTATCCATGTAGTTGCCAATGTCCAAGCCCTTGACCTCGCAGGCAAACTTGGTCTTAAAATGAGTAGCATCAAATTTGGTAATGGCAGCAGCTCCACTTTTTCCTTTGGCCAGGCCATCCCAGAAATCGGGGCGGTTATTTCCAATAGGAGTGAGCGCACCAAGACCAGTAATAACTACTCGCTTAAAAGTCATACGATAAGTTCGTGGCGGAAATTTACTTCTTCACATTCTCTTCGAGGTAAGAAATCGCCTGTCCTACAGTGGCAATATTCTCTGCCTGATCATCCGGGATAGAGATGTTAAATTCTTTTTCGAACTCCATAATGAGTTCAACGGTATCCAGAGAGTCAGCTCCCAGATCGTTGGTAAAACTTGCTTCAGGAGTAACTTCAGATTCTTCCACACCGAGTTTGTCAATGATGATCTGTTTTACTTTGGTTGCGATTTCAGACATGTTATTTTAGTTTAGAGATTCAAAAATCTGTGCAAATAAAGAGATTTAGAGCAATATTGTCAAACTATTTCACAACCTCTACAAAGAGGCATTAGCTGTAAAATGCTGCTAATTTCCTCTAATTTTACAAATTGTTTTGGATTTGCCAGCCTAATCAGTTGATAAAGTAAGGGATAGCATCCAAAACCGAAATTAATTGCTCTGCGGAAAAGTATTCCGAATTCATCAAAATGAAAAAAAACAGGCTCAAAATTGACTATTCCTATGACTTTGAGCTCATTGGTTTGACTTCTTCGGCTAAAGGATATCGCCTGGCATGGGAACTGAATAAATCACTTGCGATCCGATTTGTGAAACAGCCTGATCTGATCATTCAGCTTAATGCTAAAAATCAGCTTTCTTATTCTCACTTTCTACATCAGACCTCGCTGAATACCCTTCGCCTTTTTAAAAACAAGCCCAATGAACAAGACTCAGCGAAGAATTTTCTTGTTCCGGAACACACGCATTTTGATTTTATTCTGATGTCACAAGGCGAAGAGAACGATAGCAATCGATTGCAGGAAGAGTTGAAAAGGATTACTTCCATCGAATGGGTTGCTTTCCTACCTTTGAACGCTTTAAAATCAAAAGACAACTTTATTTTTTAAAATCTCATGACAGAAAAAATCTCTTACAACAAGACCAAAATTGTTGCCACAGTAGGACCTGCATCCGCTTCAAAGGATATGCTCAGGGCACTTGCCAAAGAAGGTGTGGATGTATTTCGGTTGAATTTTTCACATGGTACACACGAGGATCATTTGAAAGTGATTAACAATGTGAGAGAAATAAACAAAGAGATGGGGTCTAGCATTGCGTTGCTTCAGGATTTACAAGGCCCAAAAATAAGGGTCAATGAAATGAAGCCTGGGATTGAGATTGTGGCGGGACAAGAATTGATTATCACTACGCGAGAAGTTTTGGGGAATAATGAATTGGTGAGCACCTCCTATGAGCGACTCCCGTTGGATGTGAAGATCGGGGATATGATCCTTATTGATGATGGAAAGATTGAACTGAAAGTGAAAGAAGTCCGGGATATTGATGTTGTATGTACTGTTATTTACGGAGGTCCACTTAAATCCCGTAAAGGAATTAATCTTCCTTTTACAAAAGTGACGGCCCCATCGTTGACAGAGAAAGATCTTAATGATCTTGAATTTGGAATGAAGCACAACCTGGATTGGGTTGCTCTTTCATTTGTGCGCAAGGCTACGGACATAGAGATATTGAAAGATATTCTCAACAGAAACAAGTGTACTACCCGGGTCGTAGCAAAAATCGAGAAGCCGGAGGCCTTGGAAAATATTGATGCCATTATAGCAGTAACGGATGCCATCATGGTTGCGCGCGGTGATCTGGGAGTTGAGATATGGATGGAAGAAGTGCCAATGGTTCAAAAGATGCTGATTGAAAAATGTAACCGTGCAGCAAAGCCGGTGATTGTGGCTACGCAAATGATGGAAAGCATGATTGAGAATCCACGACCTACACGGGCAGAAACCAATGATGTAGCCAATGCGGTAATGGATGGAGCCGATGCGCTGATGCTATCTGCGGAGACTGCAGCAGGTAAATATCCAATTGAGGTTATTCGAAGCATGGTGCGCACCATTGGCTCTGTGGAGAAACAGGGAAATATTTTTTACAAGTTCAGGGAAGCTGAGCTTAACTCACCAACATATTTTACTGACTCGTTGATTTTAACTGCCTGTAAGCTGGCCAAAGATGTTGGTGCAAAAGCTATTGTAGGAATGACCCAGCTTGGATACAGCGCCTATAAGGCCGCCTCACATAGGCCTAATGCTAATATCTTCGCTTTTACAAGCAACGGCACCATCATCAACACGATGAATTTAGTGTGGGCAACACGTGCTTATCATTATGATAAAGCAGCCTCTACCGATGAGACGATTGCCGATGTTGAAGCAATTTTAAAACGTGATGGACACGTTAAGTCGGGAGATACTTTTATTATTCTTGCGAGTATGCCCATTCAGGAGCGTGGCCGAACAAATATGATTAAGGTGAATGTGGTGAAGTAGGTTGGATTTTGGATACCAGATTCTTGATTCCAGTATCCAGAATCATCTCATTGGTGTGACCAAAATTACTTCTTCCCGTTCCACCACTACAGCTCCTGCCAGATCACCCTTTCGCTTTCTCACAAACTTTTTGGGTGTGACCGTCACGGGACAGAGTGATTCATTTTTTCGTTTTGAATGGAATGCGGCAAGTTGAGCTGCCCGTTCGATCACATCTTTCGGAAAACTTTTACCGGATTGGTGTTTGACCAGGACATGTGAACCTGCAACGTCTTTCGCGTGTAGCCACAAGTCTTCTTTAAATGAATGTTTCAGCGTTAGTGCATCATTGCTCTCGGCATTTCTGCCGATCCAAATTCTAAATCCTTTAAATTCAACTTCATTGTAAGGTGATAGTTTGGGTTGTTTTTCTTTCCTTGGAGATAAGTCAGTTTCTGCAATTATTTTACGAAGCTCCTTTAAATCCATTGAACTTTTAATAACTATAATTTGACGATCCAGCTTTGTCATCGCTTTCTCTTTACTGGCAATAGAATCTTTTAGTTTTTGTATTTCTATTTGTTGATTTTTTCCTTTACGATAGAATATCTCAGCATTCTTCTGGGGCGTGGAGTCTCTTTTTAGTTTTATCGAAATAGGCTTATTGTCATCATAAAAATTATTAACCGTTACGGAGTTCACTCCGAACTTAATTTGGTTCATATTGGCCATAATGAGATCTGCCCACATCTGATAATGAGTATCGTTAATTAATTCGTCCAGTTTTTGCTGATTTTTTGAAACAAAATTTAAGCAAGCACTTCGTTGCGCGAGGAGCTGCTTTAATGCTTGGGATTTTTCTGAATAGAAGGCATTCGAAATGGCATGCAGGGAAAAGAACTCAGTTATCGCTTCAACAGGATTCTTGATTTGCTTTATAATTTTGCCGAAAGGAAGTAATGAGAAGATTAACTTGTCCTTGTATTCAACAATAAAATACCCCGGACTTGCCAGTTGTTTCAAGACCTTCTCAATAAGAGTCCATTTTTGTTCAATCCCTGCTTCAGCAAAACCCTTTTCGCTAAGCCAGTTCCAAATTTCCTTGCCAAAGGTGAAGTAAACTTCTTTTAATTTTTCCTGACTTGCGAGAAAATTCTTTTTGGTCCAATCAATGATTCTGTCCAATTCGAACAAATTAATTTCCAGATCTGCCTGAAGGTGATTTCTGAACAACTCTATCGCTATATCATTTTCAAAGAGAATGATATTACTGCGATTGCCGTGCATTTTAAAAAGGAGTTGACTTCCGCCTTCAAACTCAAGAGAAAAACTACGCTCATTTTGAAATTGGCGGACACCAGTAATTTTTTTAAGGATGAGCGAAGGAAAGAGATCGACACTGTTCTTCCGCGCCCGATTAAATTCAGTTGGAAATGACAGACAGCAAAAGCCCGATTGAAGACTAGCTTTGATCAGGAATGATGTTTTTGAATCATTGAATTCTATAATCAATTCCTCTTTATTTTGGCTAAAGCAAGAAACCAACGTAAAGCCTACCAGTTTTTGGTGCAGTACCTTGCTAAGTTCTTTTAGAAAGAAAAAATTATTGTGCACGGCTAAAAAGTGAATGCAAGGCCATCGAAGCCGAGGAAGATATTGGCCGGCAATTCCTTTTCCACCGTCTTGTGTAACCCAAGTTTATGACTGATATGGGTGAAATAGGTTTTTTTGGCTCCAACCTTTTGAGCCACTTCAATTGCCTCATTTAAATTAAAATGCGAGATATGCTTTTCATATTGGAGCGCATTTAAAATCAAAACCTCGGTCCCTTTTAACTTTTGATAAGTTTCATCAGGTATTTCATTCGCGTCTGTGATATAAGCAAACGATCCAATACGAAAGCCAAGAACCGACAGTCGCATGTGCAACACTGGCAAAGGAGTTATTTTAATTCCCTGAATTTCAAACTCACCTTCGGTAAGTTCATGTAACTTTAACTGTGGAATACCAGGATATTTTTTTTCGGTAAATGCGTAAGCAAACTCAACTTTAAGTTGGTCGAGGACTTGTCGCATGCCATAGACAGGCATGTCCATGCTCTGTTTGAAATTATACGCCCGAACATCATCGAGTCCCGCGGTATGGTCTTTATGGCTATGGGTGAAGACAACCGCATCGAGTCGTTGTATTCCTTCGTGCAACATCTGCTGGCGGAAATCCGGGCCGGTGTCTATGACAAAGTTAACTCCGTTGACTTCTACATGAACGGAGGATCGTAATCGTTTATCGCGATAGTCCAATGACCTGCAGACTTCGCACCCGCAACCGATGACAGGTACGCCTTGCGAGGTGCCGGTGCCAAGGAGGGTAACTTTCAAAAGTTAAAACTTAAAAGTGTTCTTCAGGAGCACAGAGGATAACTTTCCCTTTTCCTTTTTAAATTCTAAGAACGCCTGCGACACAAGTTGAAACCCGGTGCTTATTTTAGTCGTAGGGTCAATCACCCAATACTCCTTCACACCAGCTTGTTCGTAGGCATTCTTCTTTTTTGTGAGATCGATGTTTTTCGTTCCGGGAGAAAGAACTTCGATGACCAGGTCCGGGGTGCCATAAATACCATCTGTTTTTAGAATGGATTTATTCCTAACAGATACGAATACAATATCAGGCTGAAAGGCATTCTTAGTATTCAGATAAACGTCAACGGGTCCCAAATAAATCTTGCCTAGTTTTTTTCTTTTTATAAAACTGAATAATTGACTCCCCAGAGAAATTGTTATTTCCTGATGGTCTAAAGTAGGGGCAGGTGACATATATAGGGTATTATCAATCAATTCGGCACATGTTCCTTCGGGAAGCATTTTAAATACTTCCAGAAGTGTGCGGGGTGGATGGAATAAGGCAGCCGATTGCATAACCCTAAAAATACAAAAATGAAGTCGAACGCTAAACTAGTGATTTACCTCTGCCTGTGATAGCTCCTCGTACAGTTTCAAGCTTTTCTCAGTGAATTTTTTAGTATCAAGGGTGATGATTTTAAGGATGTCCAACAAGGTGTTGATCTTTCCCTCTGTCGTGTAGAACTTATTGACAATCATTATTTTCTGCTCTTTTAGCAGACAATAGCCGGATTTAAAATTCCCTTTTTCATATCGGAGGATATAGTCCGACTCGGCAATAAGATCCTCGAGTTTTGTCAGAAATTGATTTGTGTATTTGATCATTCTTAGTGGCGAATTAGACGGTGCAAGATAAATGATAATTTAGGATTTACGGTTTACGATTTACGATTTGGGAATGAAAAGTGATTCTTAGTTCATCTCAATTCGTAAATCAGACCTTGTACATTTGCACAGTGAACGAGGTTAAGAAGCTCATTGTGATTGTCGGGCCAACAGCTGTAGGAAAAACTGCGGTGGCGATTAAACTTGCTTTGGCTCTGAAAACGGAGATTCTTTCTGCCGATTCCCGACAGGTTTACACAGAATTGGAAATCGGTACTGCAAAACCATCGCCTGATGACTTGAAGCAAGTCCTACATCATTTTGTAAACACAAAATCGATTAAGGAAGAATATGATGCAGGCCAGTTCGGAAGAGATGCGCTTACCCTGCTTACCCTGCTCTTTCAAGAGAAAGACACTGTCATCCTCTGCGGTGGTTCCGGATTGTATGTAAAGGCAGTATGTGAAGGATTTGATGATATGCCCAATGTGCCGTCAGGTATACGAGAAAAAATTATTGAAGAATATAGAGAAAAAGGATTGAGTTGGCTACAAGGGAAAGTGGAGGAGGTCGATCCTGATTACTTTGCTCAAGTAGATGTGAAGAATCCTCAACGCCTGATGCGCGCGCTGGAGTTGAATTATGCTGCCGGTAAGTCGCTGAATGAATTGCGTCATGGAAGAAAGACAGAACATCCTTTTTCCATCGTAAAGATCGGATTGGAGTTGGATAGAGAGGCATTGTATAATCGAATTGACCAACGCATGGATAGTATGATTGAGTCAGGCTTATTTAATGAGGCTCAGCAGTTTTACTCCCAGCGAGAGCTTAATGCGCTTCAAACCGTGGGATACCAGGAAATCTTTGGATACTTTGATGGATTGTATGATCGTGAGGAAACCATTCGTTTGTTGAAGCGAAACTCAAGACATTATGCTAAGCGGCAAATGACCTGGTTTAAAAAGGATAAAGAAATTAAATGGTTTAGTCCGATTGAGGTTGATAAAATTTTTGGAATTATTCAAGATTCAAGGTTCAAGATTGAATGAGGTTATCCCAATGAACTTCCTAATTTTGAATCTTGAATCTTAAATTTTGAATAAGAAAGTACTAATCATCACCTACTATTGGCCTCCCTCCGGAGGAAGTGGCGTTCAACGCTGGCTCAAGTTTGTAAAGTATTTACCCCAATTTGGATGGGAGCCGATTATCTACACGCCCGAGAATCCTTCCTTTACCATTCAGGATGAATCGCTTCAAAAAGAAATACCTGCTTCAGTGGAGGTAATCAAACTTCCAATTTGGGAGCCGTATGATATCTTCTTTACATTCTCTCGATTCTTTGGGAAGAAAGCGATCAAACAAAGTGACTTCATTTCGATAGAAGGCAGGTCACTCTTTCAAAAAATTAGTATCTGGATTCGTGGTAATTTTTTTATTCCGGACGCCCGGATTTTCTGGGTAAAGCCTTCCGTGCGTTTTCTGGAAGACTTTATTAAAAGTAATCAGATTGAAATGATTATCACGACAGGCCCACCCCACAGCATTCATTTGATAGGATTAAGATTAAAGAAAAAGATAAACACACTAAAATGGATTGCTGATTTTCGCGACCCCTGGAGTGAGTGGGATTTATTGGATACCCTTTCGCTAACCAGGATCGCCAGAGGAGCACACAAGAGACAGGAGCTTGAAGTTTTGACCTCAGCAGATTGCGTTATTACCATTGCGCCCTTTCATGTGGCGCGGTTTGAAAAATTGAGCGGACGAAAAGTAGATCTTTTGACCAATGGATTTGATACAGATGACTTTGCCTCTAGTAGAAAGAAAAGGACTTTAAAATTTACGTTGCGACACATCGGCATTGTCGATGAACTGCGTGATCCGCGACCTATTCTTCAGTCCGTGAGAGAGCTTTGTGAGATAGAAACAGGATTTGCCGAAAACGTAAGCGTAGAGTTTATCGGAAGTGTTAATTCAGCTTTCCGAAAATATGTGACCGATGATGAGACTTTGAAAAAGGTAGTTTCTTTCAGAGACACCATACCTCATGATGAATTACTTCAGTTGTACGGTGAGACGGATGTTCAATTACTTGTACTTGCTCATACCGCGATCGCACCTGGCAATCTTCCGGGCAAGTTGTTTGAATATTTGGCTTCCGGGAATTTTATTATTGGCATTGGTCCAACAAATGGAGATGCTTCCGCTGTCCTAAAGGAAACCAACTCTGGAATCATTCTCGAAAGAGTTGATCATGACGGTATAAAAGATGCGTTGATGAAATTTTATACTGTATGGAGAGGTGGAAGCAGCGCTAGTGCGCGGGATGTATCTCGGTACAGCCGGGAAAATCTTACCCATCAATTAGTTACTTTACTGGAATCACTTTAGGGCAGTTCTAAATATTCAACGTCATTCTGAACCTGCCTGCGGCAAGGCAGGCGCAGTGAAGAATCTACTAATTCCAATGTGTAACTGTAGATTCTTCGGTCGTACCTCCCTCAGAATGACAATCAATTCTGTTTTAGAAATCACTTTAACAATTGAAGAATTCTTTTGAGCAAAGAATTCCCGTCAGGTGATGCTTTTGAAAAAAGAATAAGGGTGGAGTAGAAAATAGTTATAATACCGGAACGTAACACCACATCAAAAAATAGGTTTGCCTGTTTTGGAATTACAAGATTAAGACTAAAGGCAGCAGTACCGATCAGTATAACTTTTAGGGTTGCAAAATCGAAAGGCTGCATTTTTAGCCTGATATAAATGAATATGCATTTTGCTGCATTAAATAAAACCAGCGCCAGAGCAGAGCCAATGGCCGCTCCATTAATGCCATAGAGTGGAATGAGGAGATTGTTTGAAATGATCACCACCACAGCAAGGCTGAGAATCAAAATGATATTGAACTTATAATATTTTGAGAGAACGATAATCTCGCTACTTGGACCGAAGAGCATATCCGCCAGCTTACCAAGCCCGATAATAATAACCACCCACCGACCGGCTTCATAAATTTCATTCCTGGGCATCAATTGAAAAATGCTATCTAGATTGATCCACACTCCGATGATCAGCAGGGTTCCAATAATAAATTGATTGATGGAAGTTTTGCGATAAATGGTGGCAATATCTTTCATATCATTTTTTTCGAAGGCCCGCGCAATAAGCGGCATGGCCACCTGACTCAGTGCACGCTTGGGCACTTCAATGACAGTAGCCATATAAAAGGCCGTAGTGTAGACAGCATTGGCCGCGAGACCAATCATTCCGGAGATCATCAAGCTATCCACTTTGCCAATGATGATAAGCCCCGCAGTTCCTGCGAAACTGAGCAGACTATATTGAATCAGTTCTGGAAATTTTGCTGAGTCAAGTTGTTTGAATTGAGTTGTTAATTTCAGATGCCCGCCCAGCCATAGATAAAGTAGGAGCGCAGCAAGACAAAGCAAATAAGCGATTACAGTACCGATGATAAACTGATGATAGTCGAGGTAGCCTTGAAAATAAAGAATGATTAAGATCGCCAATAAAAGTCGCGCAACAATTTCGCGTAGCAGATTGGGGAAAATAGTCTTAAGCAAAGATCTGGAGTAGGCTTCAAGTACAGCAATGAGCAGCAAGATCAATGTAAGCCACAATACCAGCGAAGCATAGTTGATGATTTCCCGGGCATTACTTTCGAAATAGGAGAGAAGAGGGGTTTCAAATATCTTAAAGACAATAAAAAAGATAGCAAACCCACCCACCGAAAGCGCGAGCATGAGACTAATGAAACTCCCTGAGGTATTTTGATCTTTTACCATTCTGGGGAAGTACCTTACAATAGTTTGAGCCAGCCCGAACTGGGCAAAGGGAGTAAACAGAATAGCAGCGTCTTGTATAGTACGCAATAGGCCCACTTGCTCGGGCTGCATGAACTTAGGGTATAGATAAAGCAGATTCACATATCCGATCACCACACCGATGTAGGAGATGAGAGTAGAATAAAAACTTTGGCGAATAACGAGGCCCATTAGAAAGGGATTCTGCTTAGCAGTTTTTTTAACTCCTTGGCGGATAGAACTGCCTTTTCAGACTTATCGTAAATTGAAAGAAGATACACCTCATTTTTTGAAACATAAACATAAGTAATCACACTTGCCCCGCCACTTTTACCTTTGCCTTTTGACGCAATTGAAATCCTGATCTTAAAACAATGATTACCTAAGGGATCACCTTGATGAGGATCAGCAGTGAGTGAATGAAATAATTCAGCTAATTCTTTTTTAAGAGAAGGGTATTTTTTTGACAGTCTCTTTGCATTTTTATCAAATTCCGGAATGGAAATGATGCTATAATTCATCCAACAATTTTTGAGCAGGTCTCCCTTTGAGTTTCCCTGCTTTAATCAAGGTTATTTCTTCAACAGCCTGACGAATGCCAGCTATAATTTCTTTTTTGCCTGGCTCTTTTGTAATTTCCTCCACTTCCTTTACAAATTCTAAATTTTTTACGAGTTCAATAAAAAACTCATATTTTTTATCTGGAACACTTAAAATCACCTGTTTCATGGCCTTTGAAATAAATCCAATTCAAAAGTAGTGTAATTAGTCCTTCAAAAAAATAGTAGGTTATCCGAATCAATTCGCGACAAACTCCGTTATCAAATTATTTTTTTAGGATGAACAAAGAACTTGGGATAGAGATACGATAGATTCACATATCCAATCACTACACCAATGTAGGAGATTGATGGTAGAATAAAAGCTTTGGCGGATAACGAGGCCCATCAGTTTAGTGGATTTTTCAGTATTCTAGGATCATGATCCCGAAAAGTCATGATTTTCAGAATGAATATTAAAACATGTATGATGAATGCCAGCTATAGTTCTTTTTACCTTGCTCATTTGTAATTCCTCAATTTCCTTTACAAACACTAAATTTTTTACAGCTTAATAAATAAATCATATTTTTTATGCGCATTTTTGATATGAAAGTAGATTAGACCGCTATGGGAATTAAAATAACTTTTTTTGTATTACTTTCTCAATTATTTAACGCAGTGCAGCCGGGCTCGCACGGTCAATATTTTAAATGTTTGAACGACTGTCTTCGTTCCGAAGAATTAAATTTAAATAGAGATGGCCGATTTTCAATTGTTTTAAATGCGGAGAGATACAAATCAAAGGAAACCTTTTTAGGTAAATGGTATTCAGAAAACGACACCTTGACACTATCCTATGAATCTGCGCAGCCAGTTATTTATCTTGAAAAAAAAGACAATGGAATGTTTTTTTTAATTTCTGAAAAGGAAAATTGGGATAGTATTAAATACTCAATTGATAGTATTTCAAATCAAGATGAATTGATTAAAGGCGCAATGTCAATAACCTATCCTGACCAGTTAAAGAAAGATAATAATATTAGGAGGATTAAATCCCGAGTGTTTTCTAATTTTTTTTTGCTCAGGTAAAAAATGCAGAGATATTTATATTAAAAAAAATTGGATTCTTTAAAGAACGGAATAAATAAAAGCTGAGTCCTTAAGATAAAGGAAATGACTAAACTAAGCTTTATTTTTGTTTCTATACTTGCTTGCCGTAGTGCTTATTCTCAAAGTGCAAATAGGGACTATGAAAAATGCTTAGATAAAATTTGTGCAGAGGCTGAGAAGCTAACATTATTTAAAGATAAATCTGCAGTTTTTCAACAACTTTCAGATACTGGAAGAGGACCAAAAACAACAGGAAGCTGGGAAATTGTTGGTGATAGTTTAGTCCTTCTTTCAAGAGGCAAGATTCAATCCACTTACATTATTAAATATGCTCTCGGCTCAGAATTATTGGTTTTAACAACAGAATTAAATGAATGGACGGAGATAAAAAATAAATTAATCGCTTATTCAGAGAAGGATTCTGATTACTTGCAAATCAAAAGCGACAATAGTTGGGAAAGCACTTCAAAAGAGAGAGCTCTTAGGGGACTAATAGGTATATTTCTTGCCAAAGTTTGTGGAGAACAACCAAGAGACATTTATTTTAAAAAGTAGTTAAGGTCGAGTTCAATTTATAATTCCTTTATCAGATTGTTCAGGATAATTCCATTAGCCTCCGCATTATGTTCTTTGGCAGCTTTGATTGTATTTAACTTAAAGTATTCTATTTTTTCTTCAGAGAGATTAATTAGTTGAGCCGCCAGACTTTGAGGAGTAAATTCAGTTGATATTACTCCTATATCATAATGTTTAACAATTTTTGCCATTTCAGGAGTAGGACCGATGGCAATCGCTAATCTTGCTTGAATGAAATCGAAAAGTTTATTTGGTAACGTATTTTCGTAATTGAAGTTAACAGGAGGAAGCAGAAATACCCCGATATCGTACTGGTTTATAAAAGGAACAATTTCATGACTCTTTTTTGGAGGAAGAATTTTTATTCTCGGTTTGTGCCGAATTAATTCTTGCAGTTTGTTGATATAGTTTTTTGTTTTACTATTTCCCATTTCCGGGGTGATGAGCATCATATCCAAAGTGAACCTCTCATCCAACAAGTCCATCATTTCAATCATGAGCTCGAGTCTTCTGGAATAATTAGCCCCACCATGATGAATCATTCTTATTTTAGTTGACTCTACCGGAGAAGGTATGAGATCAAAATACTGTGTTGCATTCGTAACTATAACCGGCTTGACTCCATAATACGTTGCGTATTCATTAGCTAGACCTTCCCCCACAGTTGTCATGCCATGAGTTTTGGCAATATATTTTTGGCACAGGTATTTGTTGAAGCCTTGAAAAAAAATCCTCCAGCTAAGTTTGTCCTCAAAATGCCTTGGAGCAAATTCGTGTGCATCAAATAAGACCTTAGCCTGCGGAGCCAGTTGAAAAGCTAAGGGAAGAGTCTCAATGTCATTTGCAATAACAAGGTCAAAGTTTCGATGAGTCAATAGTTTCTGCAGGTAACTATAATTATGAAGTAAACGATAGGCGATAGCATAAAGTCTTGTGATTAGAAAAAATGAGGAGATCGCTTTTCTAAAAAGTGTAAGGTTAGTTTTGGTGATACGTATGATTTCATATTCAGGATCATCGGTTCCCTCAAAGCAAACAATCGTCACAGCGTAATTTTTTTTAATAAAATCTACCTGCCGTGAAACCCGTGCATCATGGCTTAGATTAGTAAAACCAAGAACCAAAATTTTCTTCATGCTTTTTTTCTGTGGGCCTCTACGATATAATAGCGTGGAGTGACCGCACGTAACAGTGGACGAAAGCCTGGGACTAGGATTGGACTTGTCCATTTTTCCCTTCGCACAATTTCCCATCCTGCTTTTTCTAATAGCCAATCAAACTGCCAGTCTTCAAATTCGTGGAAGTGTTGATCCCATCGATCGTTTTTGTTTCGATAGGCCTTTGCAAACCAGAGTGAGAGTGGAACACTGGCAATAAGTTTGTCGGCCTTTATGGTTTTCAATACGCCAAGTGGATTTAGTAAATGCTCAAAGATTTCAAAGGCGGTGGCAACATCTGCCTTTATCTGTCCAATTGCTTCCGGAGTTTCATCCAGATCTTCACCTTTCGTGTTAATAACTGTAAACCCATTTTGCTTCATGATTTCTGAAAAGGCATTGGGTGTTCCCAAGTCAAGAATTGAAGCCGGAGCCAAAACTCCTTTGTTTAGAAAATCTAGCGTTTTTTGGTACCGTCTTCTCTTGGCTCTTGAATTATCAAAGCGGTAAAGTGAATTGATCATGAATTAGAATTTGACGCAATATAAACCAGCGTTTTAAAAATCACTTCACTCGTTTCGGATTATCAGTTACGAAAGCTTCCCACGACTTCTTTTTTGTCCGCTCTACTCCATTTTGATAATGATGACAGACGGCAACCCCTAATGCATCTGTCGCATCGAGTAGTTTAGGGAGTTCTTTGATCCCTAAAATTTGCATCAGCATTCTGGCCACTTGTTCTTTGGAAGCATTTCCATTTCCAGTCACTGACTGTTTCACTTTTTTTGGTGCGTATTCTACAATTGGAATTCCACGGTAAAGGGCCGCTGACATGGCCACACCCTGCGCTCTCCCCAGTTTCAGCATGGATTGCACGTTCTTTCCAAAGAAAGGAGCCTCCAGGGCAACTTCATCCGGATTGAACTCATCCAACAAACTCAGGACACGATCGAAGATCTTCTTAAGTTTAAGTTCATGACTTTCATACTTGCTCAAGTGGATGACACCGAATTGCAAGAGCTTAATCTTTACACCTTTTATGAGCACGATGCCATAACCCATCACGTTCGTTCCTGGATCAAGGCCGAGGATGATTTTTTCTTTAATCACTTTTTTTTCCATTTTTCCTAAGCCAACTTGCCCGTGGATTGATTCGAATATTTAACCATTGAGGTTACTCAAAACAAAAATAGAACCGTCATTTCGAAGGAGATACGACTGAGAAATCCCCTTTGTGAACACCGTTGAGGATTTCTCGCTCACGCTCGAAATGACGTTGACTGTTTTGGGTAACATCAGTTTAATCAATAAACCGAATCATTCAAATCTACGAATTAATGCAATGACTGTTTTCTTCCTTTTCATTTTCGGATTATACTTCCTATTAATGCTCGTGCTGCTCTATGGATGGGAGAAAGTGATGGTGAATAAACTCCCCGAATTTCAGGGGAGGATAACCGGAAAAATCACAGTGGTCATTCCCTTTCGAAATGAAGAAGGCAATCTTGAAAATATTGTTAATGATCTTGTTAATCAGAGTTACTCATCCGCATTTTATGAAGTAATTTTTGTTGACGACCACTCGACCGATCGTTCAAACGAGATGGTAGCCCCGAAGATAGCTATACGTGCCAATTTTAGATTGATAAGTTTACCAATTGGAGTAAATGGTAAAAAGAAAGCAATCACCTTGGGGGTTGAGAAATCGAATGGCGACATAATCGTTACCACCGATGCGGATTGCCGCCTATCGACAAGTTGGATAGCCTCTATTAATGATCGATTTCAAGGTGATGGCATAAAGATGGTTTTCGGAGGGGTAAAGATTGAAGAGAATGGTTCTTTCTTTTCCAAACTTCAGGCGATGGAATTCAGCAGCCTCATCGGATCGGGGGCAGCCACCCTTACTGTAGGTCAGCCAAGCATGTGCAATGGAGCTAATCTGGCTTTTCTGAAGACTGCTTTTAATGAGGTGCATGGTTATGACGGGAACTTCAACATTTCTTCTGGTGATGATGAATTTCTCATGAGAAAAATCAATGCAGAATTTCCAGAGAGTATTCATTTTTTGAATAACCCGGAATCGGTTGTATCAACGAAGACGCAGAAATCATTAAAAGCTTTTCTTCATCAAAGATTACGTTGGGCAGGAAAATGGAAATACAATTCTTCGGCATCGACTAAACTACTTGCCCTTTATATTTTCTTTTTTCAGCTCTCCTTTATTTGCGTTGTGGGTTTGGCGCTCGCGCATAAGTTGGATTCGAAAACAGCATTCTTTCTGGTGGGTAGCAAAGTCGTGATTGAGTTTATTTTTCTTTCAAAAGTCTGCGCCTTTCTTAAGGTTAAATGGAGAACTCTTTATTTTCTTTTGCTACAATTAATTTATCCTTTTTACATTGTTTTCATTGCCATTGCCTCAAATTTTATTTCCCCCCTTTGGAAGGAGAGAAAAATTTGATGATTCTATTCAAGTATTAATTCCTCCGTACTTCAGGATTTTAACAACTAAACACTTTATTTTTACGGAATGGAGGATAAAACGATGAAGGCCCTTATTGAGAAGAAAGAGATGGAGCTCAATGCGTTGCTGGAGATTACGCAGGCCATCAACAGCAATCTTCCGGAAGAATCTCTCTATAAGATCTTCAATTTCACCCTGCGCTCCAACCTCAACATCAAGAAACTTGTGCTTTTTGTATTTGATGAAATCTGGAATTGCAAAGTAAGCTTTGGATCCCAAAAGAACTATCACAAAGTAAAACTCGATGAGCGTTTTAAAATGGTGAAGAATATACACCGGATGAAGGAGTTTGAAAATTGTGAGTTTGAAGAATTTGATCTGGTTATACCCATTGCTCATAAGTCTGAAACCTTGGCACTTATTTTTGTAGGTGGACTTGAGCATGAAGACAATCACGATCACGAAGAGAGCATTAAATTCATACAAGCCCTCAGCAACATCATCATCGTTGCCATTGAGAATAAAAAACTTGCCCGAAGACAATTAGAACAGGAGGCATTCCGTAAAGAACTTGAAATTGCCAGTGATGTGCAGCAGTTTCTCTTTCCAAAAAAACTTCCCAATACACCTCATCTTAAGATAGAAGCAAGTTATTTGCCGCATGACAGGGTTGGAGGGGATTATTATGATTATGTGCCAATTAATAAGAATCAATTTTTAATCTGCGTGGCTGATGTAAGTGGCAAGGGAATACCCGCTGCATTAATGATGTCCAATTTTCAGGCTTCTCTCAGAACGTTACTGCGACAAACACCCAATCTGAAGGAGATCGTTGAAGCGCTCAATTACCAGGTGTTGGAAAATACAAAAGGGGAGAAGTTCATTACATTCTTTGGTGCCATCTATGATATCAATTTGAAGACGATGATCTATGTTAACTCTGGCCACAATCCTCCCCTGCTGTTGGATCGTAAAAATGGGTTACGACTTTTAGAGGAAGGATCAACCGTTTTGGGCGCTATGGATCCATTGCCCTTCTTAAATGAAGGATTCATTCCCGATCTGGATGATTTTCTACTTTTTCTTTATACTGATGGCCTTACAGAAACTGTCAATGAGGAAGGACAGGAATTTGGTATTGATTCGTTGACGAAATATTTTGAAAAGAATCAGCACAAAGACCTTAGAACAATTCATCAGGACATTATTGTGAACTTAGATGGTTTTAAGGGCCGCAATGGTTACCGTGATGATATTACCATGCTCTCTTGCCGTGTGGAGTAAGCTTTATTCATCTTCAATTTTTTAAGGTCATGTTTAAAAGTCCATTTTTCCTCCCTTGGCTTTATGCTGATCTCATCTGGAAAATTCCTACTCAGGAAAAAAAACTCTACCTCACCTTTGACGATGGGCCAGTGCCTGAGGTGACGGAGTTTGTTTTGGCTGAGTTGGAAAAGATAAAGGCGAAAGCAACATTTTTTTGCATTGGTGATAATGTCCGAAAGCATCCGGATGTTTTTAGAAAGATTGTTATGGATGGACACACTATTGGAAACCATACCTTCAACCACCTGAAGGGCTGGAATACCTCCGTTAAAACATATGTTGAGAATGTAAAACTGTGCGACAATGAATTGGCAATTGCCAATTGGCAATTGCCAATTCATTTATTTCGCCCTCCTTATGGAAGAATAACGCGATCTCAGATTAAGGCACTGAAGGATTATAAAATCATTATGTGGGATGTGCTCACACATGACTACTCAAAAAACATCTCACCTGATCGTTGTCTTAAAGGTTCAATTGCCGCAACCCGCTCAGGTTCAATCATTGTATTCCATGATAGCCTTAAGGCTGAAAAAAATATGAGCTATGCGCTTCCACGGTTTTTAAATCATTTTTCTGATAACGGCTTTACCTTTGAAGGTATTCCTTCTTTGTCAGGCACTAACTAAGTGAATCAAAACAATCCCAAACGAATATTAATTTGTCCGCTCGACTGGGGTCTTGGTCACGCTACCCGCTGTATTCCCCTTATCACTGAACTTAACAAACGAGGTTGTGAAGTCATTGTAGCCACCAGTGGTGATGCCTTGTTACTTTTGAAGAAGGAATTTCCTTTGCTTGAGTTTCATGAGATAGTTTCTTACCGTGCTGAGTATTCGTTTCGATTACCTTTCATGATCAATATCTTTATTCAATTGCCAAAATTTGTTAAGGCTATTCGTCTGGAGCATAGTGAAGTGGCTAAGATTATAGAAGAAAAAAAAGTTAATTGTGTGATTTCCGATTGCCGCTACGGCTGCTGGTCTGGTCTTGTACCTTCAATTTTCATTACCCATCAGGTTAATCTTTTAATGCCTCCACTATTAAAGTGGTTAGAGCCGCTCATTAATTTTTTTAATCATCTTCAGATTAAAAAATTCACTCGGTGTTGGGTACCGGATTTCCCTGAAAATCGTATCACTGGAAGACTTTCTGCATCAAGAGGTTTGATGGTAGATTATATAGGGATGCTGTCAAGGTTCAATCCCTTTATTAGCGATCAGCCTAAAAAATATGAAGTGCTTGCTATTTTATCCGGACCGGAGCCACAACGATCTAAATTTGAAGAGTTGCTAAAAAGTCAGCTTCTCCTGTTGGGTAAGCGATGTCTTTTGGTAAAAGGCTTACCAAGTGGTTCTTTAGCGAGAGAAGAATATGGCAAGTTAGAGATGGTAAATTATTTATCTTCGAATGAACTACAGGCAGCTATTGAAGATTCCATCATCATTATCTCCCGATCAGGCTATAGTTCTATTATGGATTTCACACGATTAGGCGGACATGTTATTTTTGTACCCACACCGGGTCAGACGGAGCAAGAGTATCTTGCAGAACAATTGGAAATGAAAGGAATATCTTTTTATCAGCCGCAAGAAGAATTTGATTTGAATTTTGCCTTAACTAACGCTACACATTATACAGGGTTTAGCAATCAGAGCTTTCCATCAGCACTATTGAATAAAGCCATTGATAATTTATTGACATGAGCTTCTGGGTTGACACGCACGCGCATGTATATGCCAGGGAATTCGATTCCGATCGTGATGAGATGATTAGGGTAAGTCGCGAACGGGGGGTTGAGCGGATTTTTATGCCCAATATAGATCATGCATCGATTGATGTGATGATGGAAGTGGAGAGTAGAAATCCAGGAGTATGTATTTCCATGATGGGCCTCCATCCATGTTCTGTAAAACAAGGCTTTGAAAAGGAACTTTATGTTGTTGAGAGCTGGCTTTCGAAACGAAGATTTGCAGCGCTTGGAGAAATAGGCACTGATCTTTATTGGGATAAAACATTTTGGGAACAGCAAAAGGAAGCGTTTACTATTCAAGTAGGTTGGGCCAAGAAATATGATTTACCGCTTGTCATTCACTGTCGCGAATCACTAGATGAAACGATTGCGTTGTTGGAGCCGCTGGTAGATGATACGCTGAAAGGTGTATTTCATTGTTTTGGCGGGACGATAGACCAGGCACAACGGATCAACTCAATGGGCTTTTATTTAGGACTTGGGGGTGTAAGTACTTTTAAGAATGGAGGGATGGATAAAATCATCCCCGATCTGGACCTGGACAAAATAGTATTAGAGACGGACAGTCCTTATTTGGCACCGGTTCCGCATCGGGGAAAGCGAAATGAGCCTTCTTACCTTCTTCTTATTGCAAATAGAATTGCGGAATTGAAAAAGATAACGTTGGAAGAACTTCAAAGAAAATCGACTACTAATGCTATGGGCTTGTACAAATTGAACAACTGAATTCCTTAGAAATGAACTATAAAAAAATAAAAATCAATACGGCTTTGCCAGAGCAAGCCAAAGCTAAAATCATGATCATCTATACCGGTGGCACTTTTGGCATGACTCGCGATCTGCAAGGTGTTTTAGTTCCGTTTGATTTCTCTCATATTTTGGAGCAGCTTCCCACGTTACGAAACCTCTTTCTAGACCTTACCGTGATTTCTTTCGAAAACCCGATAGATTCCTCCAATGTCCAGCCTGAGCATTGGCAGGCCATGGGTAAGATCGTATTTGAAAGCTACCATCAACAGGATGGCTTTGTTATTTTACACGGTACGGATACTATGGCATATACTGCCTCTGCGCTAAGTTTTATGCTTCCGGGTATCGGTAAGCCAGTTGTACTTACAGGAGCGCAATTACCTATTACTGAACCAAGATCAGACGCTCGCGAAAATTTAATTACCGCTCTGGAGATTGCTTCCGCATCAATTGATGGAAGACCAGTCGTGCCTGAAGTCTGCCTCTATTTTGATTCCGAACTTTTAAGGGGCAATCGATCCAAAAAAGTAGAGAGCATGCATTTTGATGCATTTGAATCCGAGAATTATCCTCCTTTGGCAACGGCTGGAGTTAAGATTGACTATAATTTTGGAGCAATCCACGTAGAGCAGGAGGTTCATCCTCTCCAGCTCCTTTCAAAAGTAGATACATCAATATCCATCCTTAAACTTTTTCCGGGCATTAGTGAAGCAAGCGTAAATGCCGTTCTTACAATTCCCGGATTGAAAGCTATTGTGCTGGAAACTTTTGGATCTGGCAATGCTCCTTCTTCTTCATGGTTTATAGCGTCCTTAGCAAAAGCACTTAGGAAAGGAGTTCTTATAGTCAATGTATCCCAATGCCCTGGCGGAATGGTTATTCAGGGTAAGTATGAAACGAGCAAAGCCCTGGAAGAGCTGGGTGTAATCAGTGGGGGCGATATAACTACGGAAGCGGCAGTGACTAAATTGATGGTGCTTTTGGGTGAATTCAATATAGACCAGGTTAGGGAGAAGATGAACCGTTCGTTGGCAGGTGAATTGACAATCTGATCAGCGAAGTGTTTCAGTTTTTAAAATCCTTTATTCCTCCGAATCTTAATCAACCTTGCACAGTGATTTAATTCTCCATTTATTTGTGGGCTTTTATAAAACTCGGTGAGGAGAGGTGTCAGAGTGGCCGAACGAGCACGCTTGGAAAGCGTGTTTACCGAAAGGTAACGTGGGTTCGAATCCCACCCTCTCCGCCAATTACCTTACGGTTTGGCAAACTATTGTTAGGAATAGGGGTGACTTTATGCACAATTGGGAGTTAATTCTCTCAAAGGGCGAAAGAAGTTGCACAAATCGCGTAAAAAGTTTTAAAATTTTATTTAGAAATCAACAAAACCTTTAAATTTGGCAACTTCAAAGTTTTATCTAAACCTTAAACCATGAAAAAACTAATTACTATTTTCGCTTTTATCGGAGCGCTTACCTTTGGCTCCATGGACAATGCATTTGCTCAGGATTCTACCGCCACAACTACTGAAGCTACAACAGATGCTGTGGTAGAAGAAGCTGCAGTTGCAGAGGAAATTGCACCCGTGGAAGAACAATCATTCCATCAGGTATTAAAGGAAAAATTCATTGAGGGAGGCCCCCCATTCATGTGGCCTATCCTTATTTGTATGGTGCTGGGTCTTGCCGTATCAATAGAAAGGATTATTGCCCTTAATATGGCTACCACCAATACTAAGAAATTGCTTACTCAGATTGAAGATGCACTTGCCAAAGGTGGTGTTGAGGCCGCAAAAGATGTTACCAAAAATACCCGCGGCCCTGTTGCTTCTATTTTTACTCAAGGCCTTATGAGACATCATGAAGGAATTGATATGGTTGAAAAATCAATCGTTTCTTACGGTGGTGTAGAAATGGGCCGTTTAGAAAGCGGATTAATATGGATTTCCCTTTTCATTTCACTCGGGCCCATGCTTGGTTTCTTCGGTACTGTGGTTGGGATGGTACAGGCGTTTGATGCCATCGAGGCAGCCGGAGATATTTCTCCCCAGGTTGTAGCCGGTGGTATGAAAGTGGCCTTGATTACTACCGTTGGAGGTTTGATCGTAGGTATGGTGCTTCAAATCTTGTACAACTACCTGGTTTCTAAAATTGACGGTCTGGTGAATGGTATGGAAGATGCATCCATCTCATTGATTGATATCTTGGTGAAACATAAACTCTCTAAATAATACAGCCATGTTAGACGCAGGATTATATTTGACCTACTTTCTTTTTTTCGTGGCTTCAGGTGCTGCTATTGTTCTGCCCATGTTAAGTATTGCCAAAAATCCAAAGTCCCTTATAAAATCAGGAATGGGAGTTGGTGCTATAGTGGTGATATTTATCGTTGCGTATGCAATTTCGGGCAATGAAGTAACGGCAAAATATACTGCTCTGGGAGTGGCTGAAGGAGGCTCCAAATTAATTGGTGCCGGCCTGATGATGTTTTACGTTACCATGCTGATTGCCATCGTTATTATGATTTATTCTGAAATCAATAAAGCTATAAAGTAATGCCAAAGCCGCTACCCGAAATTCCGAATGCCTCGATGGCCGACATTGCCTTTTTGTTGCTCACCTTCTTTTTGGTGACCACCACAATTGCCAATGACAAAGGCCTCAGCATTCAGTTACCTCCGCCTCCCGAGGCTGTTCCACCTGATGTTAAAGTTCAGGAGCGCAATATTTTTAAGATTCAGGTAAACTCATCAGATGCTCTTTTGGTTGAAGGTGAACCCATGAGTGATACCAAGCCATTAAAAGACATGATCAAGAAGTTTATCTTGAACAATGGTGCTGATCCGAACTTGTCAGATAGTCCGGAAAAAGCAGTTGTGTCATTTAAAACAGACCGTGGTACTTCGCATAAGCGTTTCATTGAAGTGCTTGACTTGGCGCAAGGCGCTTATTATGATATCTGGGCAGAGCGTGCCGGTGTCACGAATAAAAAATTTCGTGAGGCCGCCTCTGATCCGGCTAATCCTGATAATAAGGCAATCTACGACCGGGGAAGACAAGGTGTACCCATGGCTATTTCTATTGCAGAACCATCGAAAGTGGGAGGAAACTGATAACTTACTATTATGGCAAAATTTAAGAAAAAGGCAAATGTAAAGCAGGACATACCCACTTCGTCCATGCCGGATGTTGTGTTCATGTTGTTGTTTTTCTTTATGGTAACTACCGAATTGCGGGAGCAGTCTATCAATGTTATGCAACGTGTCCCTGAAGCAAGTCAGCTTCGTAAGTTGCAGCGCAAATCGTTGGTAACTAACCTCTATATTGGCGCTCCCAAAAAAACTGAGCAGTTTGGAAAAGAGGCTAAGATACAAGCTGACGATGTTTTTATTGAACCTAAAGACATCATTCTGTGGGTTAATCAAGAGAAAGATGCACTTGCTGAAAACGAACGTGATCAGTTGACCGTGGCTTTAAAGGTTGACAATGAGGCTAAGAGAGGTATCATTGCAGATGTGGAGACAGAACTGAGAAAGGCAAATGCCAGAAAACTCCTCTACACTACCCTACAAAAAAAGGAAGAGAATTAAGAAGTTAGTTTTTCATGAAGTTATATAAAGGCCTTGTTCCAGCTGGAACAAGGTTTTTTTATTAGCAGCAAAATCGCCTTGTTATGAATAATTCCAAAGTGGTCCGGGCCTGGTGTATGTACGATTGGGCCAACTCTGTTTATTCGCTCGTCATCACCTCAGCAATTTTTCCTGTTTATTATCAGGCAGTGACTACCCAATCCAATGGGGGAGATGTTGTCAATTTTTTTGGTTTTGAGGTTGTTAACTCGGTCTTGTATTCTTATTCGCTTTCTTTTTCATTCTTGATTTTAGCACCACTTCTTCCTTTGCTTTCGGGCACCGCTGATTACCTGGGTAACAAGAAGCTCTTTATGAAAGTATTTGTTTATACCGGTGGTCTGGCGTGCATGGGACTGTTCTTCTTTAACGGTTCAAATCTTGAGTGGGGGATCATTTGCTCCATTCTGGCAAGTGTTGGCTATGCAGGTAGTCTTGTTTTCTACGATGCTTTTCTCCCGGAGATTGTGTCTCCTGAGAATTATGACCGAACCAGTGCCAAAGGTTATTCTATGGGCTATTACGGCAGTGTCATCCTGTTGGTTCTCAACTTAGTCATCATTCAGTTTTGGGAGCCTCTCCAATTCCCAAATGAAGGCACAGCAGTTCGATTTGCGTTTCTCCTGGTTGGATTATGGTGGATTGGATTTGCGCAGATTACATTTTATGGTCTCCCCGAAAAACCAAATCAACAGAGGCCATCCGGGAGGATTCTGCTAAATGGTTATCGGGAATTGAGAAAAGTATGGAATAGCCTTGCTTATTATCCAAATCTTAAAAAATACTTACTAGCCTATTTCTTTTTTAACATGGGGGTGCAGACGGTAATGTACATGGCAGCCACCTTTGGTTCGAAAGAATTAAAATTAGACGACTCCAAATTAATTTTAACTGTCCTGATTATTCAGCTGGTGGCCTCATTGGGTGCTATGTTGTTTGCGAGAATTTCAGGCTTGAAAGGAAATAAGTTTACACTGATGCTGATGATCGGTATGTGGATTGTGATTTGTTATGGCGCCTATCTCACTACGTCTGAGACTGAATTTTTTATCGTTGCTTTTTTGGTGGGAATCGTTATGGGTGGCATTCAATCATTGTCCCGCGCGACCTATTCAAAGCTTGTTCCTTCAGCAACTGCCGATCACGCTTCTTATTTCAGTTTCTTTGATGTCACTTTTAACCTTTCCATCGTAGGGGGTACTTTTTCTTACGGATTGGTTGAACAACTTACCGGGAGTATGAGAAACAGCACGATTGCCTTAATGACTTTCTTCATTATCGGCATGGCAATATTATCCGGAGTTTCAGTTACCAATGAAGAGAGCAGATCAATAGCGTAGGTGCTTCACTGTCACACCATTATTAATCAATTGTTTTAAGGAGTCGATGCCAATTTTTAAGTGAAGATCAACATAGTTGGTGGTCACGTTTTTGTCGCTAGATTCAGTTTTTACGCCATCCGGAACCATGGGTTGATCTGAGACCAATAACAAAGCCCCTGCTGGAATTTCATTATAAAACGCTGTAGAAAAGATAGTTGCCGTCTCCATGTCCACGGCCATCGCTCTAACCTTTCTCAAATACTCTTTAAATTCATCATCCCATTCCCAAACTCTTCGGTTCGTAGTATAAACCGTTCCTGTCCAATAATCCTGATTGTAATCGCGAATCGTAGTGGAAATTGCTTTTTGCAAAGCAAATGCAGGAAGCGCAGGCACTTCAGGCGGAAAGTAGTCATTAGAGGTACCTTCTCCGCGAATGGCAGCAATAGGTAAAATGAAATCGCCAATGTCATTTTTCCTTTTGAGTCCCCCACATTTTCCGAGGAAAAGGGCTGCTTCCGGCTTAATGGCCGTAAGCAAATCGGTTATCGTAGCGGCATTGGGGCTGCCCATACCAAAATTGATGATCGTAATGCCTCCAGCAGTAGCACTTCGCATGGCTTTGTCCATGCCCTTTACTTCAACATTGTTCCACTCAGCAAACTTCTTTACATAATTGTCGAAGTTGGTCAGCAGAATATACTTACCAAAAGAATCCAGCGCCATGCCAGTGTAGCGGGGTAGCCAATTTTCAACAATTTCCTGTTTCGTTTTCATAATAGAAATCTCCATTTTTGAGAAGTGCACCCCCTAAATCTCCCCTCCATTGATTCAAAGATAAAGAAGGAAGGAGGAAAATTATTGATTTTTGATATAATCCGTAAAAAGTACATCGTACTTACTCCCGAGGAGTGGGTACGTCAGCATTTTATTCATTTCTTAATTTCCGGTAAGGGTTATCCACGCTCTTTATTTAAAATAGAAAGCAGTCTTTCTTTCAATAAACTTCAAAAGCGGTCAGACATTCTCGTTCACGATCGGCAGGGGAAGCCGTGGATGCTTGTTGAATGCAAGTCACCTTCCATAAAATTATCTCAAAAGGCATTCAATCAAATTGCTGTTTATAACATGACGGTAGGAGCAAGGTATCTGGCCGTAACCAATGGGATGGTACACTATTGTTGCGAAGCTCCTGTCTTGGGAACGGAAAGTAAATTTTTGGATGTCTTTCCGGAGTTTACGTGAAAAAAGAAGAGCCGCAACTATGAATTGCAGCTCTTAAAATTTGTGTTCGTAGGGTTATCCCAAAAACTCCTTTACATCAGAGTAAGGTAAATTGAAAGCATCAGCCACTGCTTTGTACACTACTTTTCCGTTAATGACATTCAGCCCTTTTCTTAACTCCAGACTTTCTTGTGAGGCTTTTTTCCAGCCTTGGCCTGCAAGTTTGATAGCATAAGGAAGTGTGGCGTTGGTCAGGGCTAAAGTAGAAGTATAAGGAACTGCACCGGGCATGTTCGCCACGCAATAGTGAACCACATCATCAATGATATACGTTGGGTCTTCATGGGTAGTAGGCTTACAGGTTTCGATACACCCACCTTGGTCAACCGCCACGTCTACTAATACAGTTCCCGGTCTCATCAGCTTAAGCATGTCGCGTGTAATCAACTTAGGTGCTTTAGCACCAGGAACTAGCACTGCACCAACAATGAGATCGTGAGTCTTCACTAATTCACGAATGACATATTCATTGGAAACCATGGTATGAACATTCTTCGGCATGACATCATCAAGATAACGAAGGCGATTAATATTTACATCTGTAATGATGACATCAGCACCCATACCAGCAGCAATTTTTGCTGCGTTAGTGCCTACAACACCTCCACCAAGAATCAATACCTTGGCGGGCATAACACCGGGAACACCTCCTAATAAAATTCCTCTTCCTTTTAAAGGTTTTTCAAGATACTTAGCGCCTTCTTGTATTGACATACGTCCTGCTACTTCAGACATGGGCACAAGAAGTGGAAGACTTCCATCAACTCGCTCTACTGTTTCATACGCGAGACAAATAGCACCTGTCTTAATCATGGCATGTGCCAATGGCTCATAGGAAGCAAAATGAAAATAGGTAAATACAAGCTGATCTTTTCGAATTAATGAATACTCTTGTTCAATTGGCTCTTTTACTTTAATGATCATTTCCGCAATAGCGAAAATTTCAGCAGCCGTATTAAGTATTCTTGCACCTGCTCCTGTGTAATCCTGATCCGTGAAACCGCTGCCATCTCCGGCCTTGGTTTGGATATAAATGGTATGACCTCGCTTTACTAATTCCTGTGTTCCGGCAGGGGTTAAGGCAACTCGGTTTTCGTTATTTTTGATTTCTTTAGGTACGCCAACAATCATAAATAGGTGAGATTTAATTCAAACGAATGGGTTAATATAGGGTAGATTTTATGTTTTGAAGCTAAAAATCCAAGTGGCAAATATAACATTCGTATACGATTGCAGAAGCTTAAATTTGGTTTTTTTGAAGTATGAATTCTGATGCCACGTATTTATTCTATGGATCTCTTCGGAGAGGCATGTCTAATTATAAAATTTATGAAACTTCATTGGAGTACATCAAGACGGTAAGACTTCCAGGGTTCCGGCTTTATTCTCTCCCCAACTATCCTTTTGCAGTTCGATCAACAGACCAGGAGGATACCATTGTTGCTGAACTATTCAGAGTAACCAATAGACAGGTAGAACAAAGTATTCATGCTTTGGAACTAAGCGTTGGCTATTACTACGATGAAGCAATCGTGGAGGACAAAAGCGTAGGAATTTATTTATATGAATCACCTGGAAACCATCCTCCTGTAGAACATGGAGATTGGGTTCATTTCTTTGGTCATTGAAATCGATTGCGATAGATTATTTGGCCATTTTTTTAGACTTTGATGCGTCATGGCTTTTTACCTATTTTTGATTTACTAAAGCCAGTTTCCTTGTCGCAGATTAAATCAACAATGGTAAGTCACTCTGCTAAGAAAGTATCAGGCATTCTTGCTGACTATCGGTTAGCATGCGAAAGCCGGGAGGCAAGTGTTATAGGTCGCAAGGAAGTCTTCATGGGCAAAGCCAAGTTTGGAATTTTTGGCGATGGCAAGGAAGTAGCGCAGCTTGCGATGGCTAAAGTTTTTCGCAACGGAGATTTCAGGGCGGGTTATTATCGGGATCAAACGTTTATGTTCGCCATTGGTGAACTAAGCCTTCAGCAATATTTTGCGCAGTTGTATGCCCACACCAATGTTGAGGCCGATCCGGCTTCGGCAGGACGCCTAATGAATGGCCATTATGCAACACGCATGAATGATGAGCAAGGGGCTTTGAAAGCCCTTTCTCAACTGAAGAACAGCAGCGCTGACATTTCACCCACAGGGGCCCAGATGCCACGCTTGGTTGGTCTGGCCTATGCTTCTAAACTTTTCCGTCACAATCCGGGGCTCAAAACTTTTACTAATCTTTCTAATCGTGGAAATGAAATTGCCTTTGGGACAATCGGTAATGCTTCTACTTCAGAAGGAATGTTCTTTGAAGCAATTAATGCAGCTGGTGTTTTACAGATTCCTATGTTTGTTTCCGTCTGGGACGATGAGTATGGAATTTCTGTTCCGAAAGAATATCAAACTACAAAAGGGAGTATCTCGAAAATTTTAGAAGGATTTCAGCGCACCAAATCGGAAAAGGGTTTTGAACTATTCACCGTCAGAGGGTGGGACTATCCCGAGTTGTGTAAAGTGTATGAAGCGGCAGAAAAAATTTGTCGGGAAGAACACGTACCAGTGTTACTTCATGTCACTGAAGTGACACAGCCACAAGGGCATTCCACATCAGGATCTCATGAACGCTACAAGCCAAAAGACAGATTGCAATGGGAAGGTGCCAATGATTGCATCCGCAAAATGCGTGAGTGGATATTGAACGAGGAGATGGCTTCGGTGGAGGAGTTAGATGTTCTTGAGAAGGAAGCAAAGGCTTCAGCTCGCGCTGCTAAGGAAGCTGCGTGGAAGGCATTCAATGAAGATATACAACAGGATCAGCGGATTCTTTCAAGTTTATTAGGGGAAGGCGCAAGAGATGTTACGGGACTAGCAGCGCTAAAAGAAGAGCTTGACAAAACACTTAACCCCGTTCGTCTCGACTCAGCTAAAGCTGCCAAAAGAGCTATTCGAGTACTTAAGGGTAGTGAATCTCCGGTGAAATCAAAAATTATATCATGGCTTAAAAGAACGAAGGAAGAAAATGAGGATCGCTTCAGTTCGTATCTATACAGTCAATCCGAATGGTCTGCTTTAAAAGTTAAAGAAGTTAAGCCAGTGTATGGAGATAACTCGCTTTTGGTGGATGGAAGGGAAGTGCTAAAAGCTTGCTTTGAAGCCGCCTTGACACGCGATCCCAGAGTCCTGGCTTTTGGAGAAGATGTCGGGAGAATTGGCGATGTCAACCAGGGCTTTGCAGGCCTTCAGGAGAAGTTTGGTGAGCTTCGCGTAACGGATACCGGTATTCGAGAGTGTACGATTATAGGGCAGGGGATTGGTGCTGCCTTACGGGGTCTGCGCCCCATAGCCGAGGTGCAGTATTTAGACTACTTACTTTATGCTATTCAGATTCTTTCTGATGATCTGGCGACTTTACAGTATAGAACTAAAGGCGGGCAAAAAGCTCCTTTAATAATTCGCACCAGAGGTCATCGCTTAGAAGGAGTTTGGCATGCAGGATCACCGATGGGAATGATACTGAACAGCCTTAAGGGAATTTATGTTTTGGTTCCTCGGGATATGACACAAGCAGCTGGATTTTATAATACAATGCTTAAATCGGATGAACCTGCTTTGATTATTGAATGCCTGAACGGATATCGCTTAAAGGAAAAGTTGCCAAGCAACATTGGAGAATTTACGGTTTTGCCAGGCGTTCCTGATATTCTAAGAGAAGGTACTGATGTTACCATAGTCACGTATGGTTCTATGTGTCGGGTAGTAATGGAAGCTGCACGTGATCTTGCGGAGGTTGGCATATCCTGTGAAGTGATTGATGTTCAATCTTTAATTCCGTTTGACCTTCATCATCGAATCGTTGATTCCATAAAGAAAACAAATCGTGTCGTATTTGCAGATGAAGATGTTCCGGGAGGTGCAAGTGCTTTTATGATGCAACAGACTTTGGAGAAGCAAGGTGCTTATCAATATCTGGATGCAAGACCCATTACGATCACATCTAAAGAACACCGTCCTGCCTACGGATCAGATGGTGATTATTTCAGTAAGCCCAATCCTGAGGATGTGTTTGATACAGTTTATGAACTGATGCGTGAGTCCGATACGGAGCGCTTTCAGGAGCTCTATTAGAATTTACTTAATTGACTGAAGAGTAAATTCGGGGGTTTCAATCTCGTTACTTTTATTCAATGTTCTGTCTTGGATTTTAATTTTTAATTTCAGCGTCTTTATACTAAAAAGGATCTTAAAACCTGTTGAGACCATTCCGTATCGAATTGTTCCCTCTAAGGGACTTTGCTGACTCAGATCTTTTGAAAGAACAGGAAACCTTCCATCAAAGGAGATTCCACAATTTGGATAGGTGAATTCTTCTCTCCAATCGAATTCTGTAAAGGAGCCATCCGGATTCTTCACCAGAAAAACAACAAAAATGTTGTAATGATCCGGATTCAATTCAAAATAAACAGTGTCTTTTACTACCTGATTTTCACTATAGATCTCCCAGTTGACACAATTGTAAGGTTTCACAAAGGCAGGTAAGGTATCGTAATTAGGATTTGTTCGTTTTGCTTCATAGTTTAAAAATGTGCCATCAGGAAACTTGAAATAGTATTTATTATTGTAGGGAATAGCTTGATCTGTATAATTTGAAGCATCTAAACCCATGTCTCCATCACCGTCTTTGAATTTGAGGGAAATGATAATAGAATCAGGTTCGGAAACATCTCCGACTTCTTTGAATTTGATGCTCCCAAAATCTATAGAAGGTATGGGTGAATAGGTGGGTGGGTCAAAACAGGAGAAAATAACCAGGCCCATCACTGAAAAAAGTATCAAACTCCTAATCAAACTCATTTTCTAACTTTAGGCTTTCGTAAAGTAATCAACGCTTGGACACATTTAAAAGTTTTGAAGACGTTTTGTACAAAGTTAACGATAAGAACTTTGAAGATATTGCCCTTCGGCTTTTTCGTTTTCAGGCTAGGGAAAACCCTGTTTACAAACAGTTTCTCACCCATCTTGGGTGTGACGCAACGAAAATTATTCGATTGGAGGAAGTTCCTTTCTTGCCTATCTCTTTCTTTAAAACCCATACCGTAAAAACTGGAAGTTGGGAGGCAGAGAGAGTATTTACAAGCAGCGGAACAACGGGTATTGCTACCAGTAGCCATGAAGTTCTACAGCTTTCCTTTTATCTTACTAATTCAGAAAACGCCTTTACTTATTTTTTTGGACCAATTAAAGATTACCACATTTTAGCATTGCTTCCATCTTATCTGGAACGCGGAGGATCTTCTCTGGTGGCCATGACTGATTATTTTATTTCCAGAAGCCAATCTTCCTATTCAGGCTTTTATCTGGATAACCAATTGGAATTAGTTGACCAACTATCGAAATTAAAGAAGGAGGGTAGCAAAAGAATTCTATTACTAGGCGTCTCCTTTGCATTGCTTGAATTGGCGGAAAATCATTCGTTGGATCTAAACGATTGTATAATTATGGAAACAGGAGGGATGAAGGGCAGAAGGAAGGAATTGATCCGTGAGGAACTTCATCAAATTTTATGTAATGGATTAAAGGTGAAGTCGATTTTTTCTGAATATGGAATGACAGAATTGATGTCACAAGCTTATTCTTCGGGCGAAGGGTATTTCAACAGCCCTCCCTGGTTGAGGATCATACTGCGGGACATTAATGATCCATTTGCCCTCGAAAAACATGGAAAAGCTGGTGGAATTAATATAATTGACCTGGCCAATTTTCACAGCTGTTCATTTATTGAAACCCATGATTTAGGCCGAAAACTACAAAATGGTAGTTTTGAAGTACTTGGCCGCATGGATAACAGCGATGTCCGAGGGTGTAATTTGCTGGTTTAGAGGCTAAAATACGAAGTGCTACAGGCAAATTTATATGACCGAATTTGTTCAAAAGCAAAAGATTGATATTTTTGCTTGTCCAAAGCCACTACTATGAAGAAAATTTTAGCTTTAATCCTCCTTGCTGCTTTTGTAACAGGATGCAGTTCCTATACTTGCCCGACCTATAGCAAGAAGGAAGTAAAAACAAGCCAGGCGCAGAGAAGAATCTAATATCTCTTAGAGATATTTTTTTACCTCGGCTATTCCAATGGTCGAGTCGCTCATTATTACGAGTCTTTCAATTACGTTTCTTAGTTCCCTGACATTTCCTGTCCACCCGTGGTTTTGAAGTTCCTTTAATGCTTCTGCCTCAATTGTTTTCCGTTTTGATCCGTGTTCTTGCGCGATATCATTTAGAAATTTATCGACCAGCATAGGGATATCTGTTTTTCGATCTTTCAATGCGGGAACCTTGATGAGTATTACTGACAGGCGGTGATAAAGATCTTCTCGGAAGCGATTTTCAGAAATCTCCTTTTTAAGATCTTTATTAGTGGCTGCTAAAACCCGTACATCGACTGTAATATCTTTATCACCACCTACCCGACTAATTTTATTTTCCTGTAATGCCCGTAGCACTTTTGCTTGAGCAGAGAGGCTCATATCTCCAATTTCATCCAGAAACAAAGTACCTCCATCTGCTTGTTCAAATTTGCCTATCCTTTGTTTTATGGCCGAAGTAAAAGCTCCTTTTTCATGGCCAAAGAGTTCGCTTTCTATTAACTCTGAAGGGATAGCGGCACAATTGACTTCAATAAAAGGGCCAGCAGCCCTGTTGGATTTTTCATGCAGCCAACGAGCTACTATTTCTTTCCCGGATCCATTCGGCCCGGTAATTAAAACCCTCGCTTCTGTAGGCGCGACCTTCTCAATCATTTCTTTCACCTCTATTAATTGAATCGAGTCGCCAACCATATCATATTTTTGAGATACCTTCTTTCGAAGCGTTTTCGCCTCCTTAACGAGTATTGTTTTATCCAGGGCATTACGCAGGGTAATGAGCAATCGGTTAAGGTCAGGTGGTTTTTGAAGGAAATCGTAGGCACCAGCTTTGGTTGCATCTACTGCCATCTCCGTAGTGCCATGCGCGGAGACCATAATAAAAACTGTTGTAATTCCTTTGGCCTTTGCCTTTTGTAAGACTTCCATGCCATCCATTTTTGGCATTTTAATATCGCAGAAGGCGACATCGAAATGATCGTTTTCAAGTTTCAACAAACCTTCGGCACCATCGCGAGCCTCTTCCACCTCAAGCTTTAATTCTTTTTGATCAAGTAAAATGTCTTTCAGCACTGCTCGTATACTGGCTTCATCTTCAATGAGGAGGATTTTTGGCATAGACTTAAAACTAAGTTAAGAAGTACTGTAAAAAAATAAATGCAAGCCGATAAGCCGGGTTCTGTTCCTATCCCGATATTTATCGGGATCAGGATCTTATCATTTATCTGGTACTGACGTTGCCGTCAGCATCAAGCAGCCTACCCGTTCCGATACCCTATCCCGAAGGAAAGAGAAGAACCGAGCCGATTCATTTCGGAACCTATTTGGCCTTACAACTCGTAAGGTTTACCCTGCCACTGATATCGCTATCAGCGCGGTGAGCTCTTACCTCACCTTTTCACCTTTTCCCCATCCCGACAAAGTCGGGCAGGGTAGTTTATTTTCTGTGGCACTGTCTGTCCTCCCGACTTGTCGGGAGGCCTTCCTGTTAGGAAGTACGATGCTCTGTGTTGCCCGGACTTTCCTCCCCGACAAGTCGGGGCGATAAGATGGCTTGCATTCCCTGCAAAAGTATCAGGTTTTGGCGAGAATATTAAAAGACTTTGGAAGTTAAACCGTAAATGGATGGACAAGAAGACGCTTCTGTTATAAACACGGTATTGTAGCGCGTTTGTTTTACAATCCCTCTTTCAGTTTCTCTTTTGCTTTTTCTTTGTCTTTGTCCTTGGTAATCAGAACATATTTGTCCTGAATACTAAAAGATCCTTTATCTTTCGTCAGAATTTTGTCCTTTTTAAGGAGTCCAATTGTAAGTTCATTATTACTTCCTTGTATTTTTACTTTTAGTGAATCGTTTTTAACTATCCACTGGAATTTATAAGTTTCTCTCCATGCCCAACCATGTTCTCCTAACCAACATAAATATTTACCTGTCCCGTCATTGTTCAATTCTATTAATGTCTTATTGAAGTCGGTCTTTTTTGCACCACCAAAGATTCTGGATTGATTATCGTCTTGTCCGTAGACTGTTGTAAGAGTCAATATAATTAGTCCTGAAAGTATTGGTGTCCTCATAACAAATGTGCTACAACTAATGAATATCAGCTCCGGTGAGTTTAAGCTCATATTGGTCGGCAAGATTGGCCACCTCTTGAACCATCTCTTTGATTTGGTCTTCGTTTGCACTGTCAATGGTTGTTACAGACTCAATTTGTAAATAATTTTCGCTGATGAAGAAGCGGCAATAGTTAAAGAATGCAGTCTGTTCAAGCAGCATCCTATAATCCAGATCAGGCTTCACAGCACATATTTTTGAAGTGAGTGTTATCAGTTTACGATTATAGAGTTCATTCTTTTTGATCGTGCCTAACACGGTCTGAAAACGGCTTCCGGAAACGGGTACGATAATAATGGAATGTGTTGCATCGTATTCAGTGTACTGACCTCCAATTTGTTCAGCATATTTCTTCATGAAGGCAACTAAGTCCATAGGTGTTTTTGTTAGGATGAGAAAGATACTAAATACAGAGGAATTTTGAAATTCTTATTCTGGGTCAATAAGCAAACAGATGTCCTTTCACTTTTCCGTTTGAAAATTCGAGACCAGGTGCTGGCAGCTTTATCATATTAACAAAGAAAATAAGTGTATTAAGTGCCTTGGACTTGGAACGGTATGCGGTGAGATCAAAATCAAGACTTAGATAATATTGCCTGTAGGAGGTATAGCCTGCTGCCTGGTTTTGACTTTCATCGGCATAAACCATACCATTGGCGCCATAGCCTGCAGACAGGTTAAGCCACTTCGGGAAGCGAATAAATTTATCCATATCCACGGATAGCCAATACGTTTGACCATTGTAATCTTTTATCAACTCTTCTAGAAATGTTGAGCCGAGCGTGTTTGGTCTTAGTGGTGCATAATCAGTACGATGAAAAGAAAACTTTGGATAAATCCTTGTTTCATTCCAGATCAGATTTTGTCCTACGTAAAAGGAGGCACCTAATGCGTTGGCCAGCATATCCGAGCCCGATGCACCATAACCTGCAGAGAATCCATCCAGTACCTCGATGGAGGACATGATAAAAAAGCTGGTCAGCGCTCCTAGCTTATCGGATTTTGATTTTGGTACGTTACTCCATTGCAATAAGCTTGAACCCACTGCGCTTAGTTGAAAAGCCGAATAGAAATGCCCCACCTTATCAACTTGCCTCCATTCTGAAGCATCATTGAAAAAATGGAAGGATTGTTTGTCGTACTGACTGTACCAAATGGAACTTAGTCCAATCATGGAGGCAGTATACGCTACACTTGAGCCAATGATTACTGTATTTAACCTCTTTCGATTGACCTGAGAAGTAGTTGTGTCACTAGTCTGCGCAAAACTATTCAAATAAAAAGTTAAATAGAAAAGTGGTAATGCTACTATTGATTTAAAGCAAAGATTGGAGTAAGAATCAATTTCCCTTTTCATTTTCAGCTTCCGCTTCTTTGTTTTCCTGCTGTTGCTCCAATTCTTTTCTGCGCTTCTCTCTGCCGGAGCGCAGAAGCTCTTTCACCTGATTGAAGTTCTGTGTATGGAGTAGACTTACACCGGTAGTATAAACAGATTGTGTTCCTAAACTGCTGGAAACCTGATTCACATTCGATCGGCTAAACATTTTCACTTTGAATTTTCCATCGGGCGTAAGTAAATAATCAATCGTCCAATCACCGATAGCTGACGCTAAATCAGATTGAGTACCCTGAGCAGAATTGCCATAAGATCCATCACGGGTGACCCTCAATCGACCATTCAGAAAGGAGTAGGAAAGTCGCAACTGAAATGTATTAAAAGCTTCCTGGTCTAAAGAGCCGATATCTATATCAATTTCAAGATTTTGATCCACTTGACTTAGCCAGTAGCTCAGTTGATTTGAAAATAATTCGCTCACACTACCCGCCACCGATCCGCTTGTACTTATGGATTCTCCAAGAGGCGCTAACTTGCGTAACATAATAAGACTGAACACTTGTTTTTTCAATTCTTGCTCATCCAATTTGGCCTTGAATGCATCAAATTCAAATTTTAATCGAACGGGTGGCTTCCCATCAATTGGAATATTATCCGGAAGATCTTTGGCGATGATGTCAAAATTGATTTGTGGAGAGAGCATCAGTCCATCTAATTTCAAAAGTACTTCCACAGGGTATTTGCGTTTGACTTGTGGCGCTTTAGCCGATTCTACATCGCTAACAATGGGCGCCAGAGATGCCAGTTGCCGATAGCTAGCGGTAACATTCATGTTGCCTTGATAAGGATCTCCAAACCAGGAAATACGACTTCCCGGCTTGACCACAAATTCTTTGTTGATAATATCAAACAAGGTGAAATTGTAGGCGCCCTCTGTAAATTCAACCACTCCAAACATGTTGAATTCTCCTTTGGTATCCAACTGTAAACGAATATCACCATTGCCGCGGCCACGAATAATATCGCCTGATTTGATATCGAAAATGATTTCGGTATAAGCATCTGGAGTAATGTCCAAATTGAGATCCATGCTAATGCCTGAAAGTTCAACTTTTTTCTTTGATACTAATTTTAGGGAATCGGTGTAGTGGGCGTCTGTAAAATTTATAAAACTGATAAATTCTTTTTTCTCAACATTTCCACTTCCACCAATCGGAATAAAAATCCTTGTATTTTTTTCAGATCGTGCGGTGGCTGATATTTTCATATTGGCCAATGCTCCGAACAAATTAAGATTACCGGTTGCATAGGCTTGACCATAGAAGAGGCTGTTGTCTTTTGATGTGGTATTCAGGACTTGAAAATTCTTAAAGGCTGCGTCAATATTGATACGCATTTTCGAAAAATTGCGATGTGCTAAAAAGCCTGAAAGCCGACCCTTATTTTTGAAGGCATCTGTTAAAACAATGTCTCTGAATTCCATTTGATTTGGGGTCATACCAAAAATGCCAGTAACATTGTATGTTGTTTTAAGATAGTTGACAGTAAGCCTGCCATTTTCAATATTTCCTTCACCATTAATTTGGGGGGCACCAAATGTCCCGAGGATAGCAAATGTCCCGGTAAGGGTTCCGTCCATATTTGAAAAAATTTCTCTCAATATGGGTTCAGCCATTTTGATATTCGCTTTCTGAAGGGTAGCTGTAATGTTCAAGGGATCTTTTTTTTCATTAGGGTCATAGTACCCACTTAGGTTGACAATTCTCTGCTCGATAAGGTCTATATAAATAGTAATATCAAATCGATTGTGTTCCATATTCCACTTATTGGTTCCGGTAATATCGCCCACCAAAAAATCATTTATAGTGAAATCCTTAACCCGAATATTATTTTGAAGGTAGGGATTGTGATACAGATTTTTAGCCTTGATTTCACCGTCAGCAATTCCTGAAATTTTTTCAGTTACGAGGACATTAAGAATGTTGAGGTTTAGGTTTTCGACATTCAGGCTTACTGACTTGTCTTCTTGCTCCGACACACTACCATCTAATAAAATATATTGATCTTCATTATGAATTTTCAACTGATGTATTTCGATTTCTTTTCCCTTAATGTTTACATAATTTGCCTGATCGACTTTCCATTGCTTGTCCAATGCATTGATTTGCGAGGGTAGGACTTTGATTTTCGTGCTGTCTTTTAAAAAGTCAATTTCCGTCTTAAGTCGAATGGAATTATTGACGCCATCCTGATCCAAATCCAAATCCAGGTTGATGTGGTCTTTATTCCAGATTCCTTCTAAGAGGAGGTTTTTGGTGTTAAATGTTTTCGAGAGCTGCTGTTTTTCAGAGAGAATAGACAGCATGGCAAGCACATTCGTGCTGTCCCTTATTTTAGAACCGGTGAATTCGATCTCTGTTGCTAAAAAATGCTTCCCCTGAAAGGTAATTGAATCCAGATTGGTGTAGGCCTGCAGAATAGAGGTAAGGCCATTGGAGAATTTACCTTCGATTTCAATATTTCTGGATACCGTTACCTCTATCCCTGCGAGATTGAGGATGGGATTAATGTTGTACAATTTTGCAAATAGGTTTGCTTCATAAACCTGAGTACTTTTCTTTTTCTCCGCATAATACTTTCGAAGAGATTCTCTATCATTCTTGAGGTTCAGGAGAAATTCATAAAACAATGTATTGAAATCCTGAAATAGGGAGGAGTAGTAATAGTCACCTTCTAACTGAAGATCTACCAAAGAACTTTTGAGAGAAAGTAGTCTGTTTTTATTAGCCAGTGCTGAGGTGATATGGATGGAGTCAAAGTTAATTTTTTCGTAACGGTATTTGAATATTGTGTTTTTAAGAACCAGATTTCCGAAAAGACTATCAATCTGCAATCCGTTTGTATTGATATCCACAATAGCGCTGAGGAACATTGGCTCGTCAGAGAATTTCAACTCTTTCAATAGCAGTGTATCGAGCGTTGCTTTTATTTTTACTTCCTCATGCTTTTTTCTAAAATCGATAGAACCAATGGCATTTAATTTTAAATTGGGATCATCGATCGATAATTCTCCATTAAAAAGCTGACGTGCAAAGCGGGCGTTGGTGATAATATTCGAATAATTATATCCCCGAATGCCCAGCGATATTATTTTTCCATTGAGTTTAAAATCCGCATTCTCCCGGGTAAGACCACGGCCAACGATATCTCCGCGCAACGAAACTTTTTGAAAACTGACCGTATCTTTAAAATACGAGCCTAAATCAAAATTGACCATTTCGAGATTACCACGATACGTTGTTTTCACAGCAGCCGATTCATCTACTTTCAAATTGATGTCTGATTGTATCTTTCCGAAAGGTGTATCAAACTTTCCATCCGCAACAAAGTCGTTGATGAAGCCAATGAATTTTCCCTGCGCTGTAAACTTGCCAAGTGGCTCAAGTTGTTGGTAGATGGCTAGTGGAAATAAAAATTGCAAGTCACGAATGTTAATATGCCCTTCTTCCAGATTTAGGTTGATGAATGTTTCATTGATGGCTGGAAGACCATCCATGAGCAAGCTTCCCGCCAGAACTGTTTTTCCAATCCCTACCCTCATATTTTGATAGGAAAATCGTTTCAACCTTCCTTTTAGTTTTCCGCCCAGGTAAAGAGGTTCTTTTAAAACTTCTGTACCGGGTGCAAAGAGTGCGAGATCAGTCGGATGAAGGACTGTGCCTTTCAAAAACGCGGTGATGTTTACCTTGTTAACGAAATTATTGAGATCGGTTTGTTTCTGATATTGAAAGATGATGGTATCAGCAATAATACTTTTCCCTGCTTTGGCATGGATGCCCAGAAACTCCATTGACGTTTGAGAAAGGCGAAAGTAGGTTTGGAACTGCTTGATTTCAAATTGAGATTTTTGTTCGAATCCGTGAAGTGATTGGAGGTTGAACTCAAGGGTATCACCAATGATTTTAAAATTCTGAGCTTGTATATCTTTTAAGTCAATGGAAAAATGGTTGAAATCAAATCCAGATTTAACAGCGTCTTTTTTTGGATCCGAGTAGGTGAATATTGAATTGTCAATAATGACTTCACCTATATTTATTTTTGGTGTTTTTCCACTTGCTCCTTTCCCGGAGGAATATTTTTCATTAATTCTTGCAATGAAGAGGTTGATATTGAGGTCCCTTGAAGTATCATTCTCCGCAATGGTGATCAAATTTACTTTCGCACCACCTAATTCAACAGCATCAATGTTGACATCATTACCTTTTACCAAGCTGGCAATCGAATAATTAACATAAAGTTTTTCTACCCCGAGCATACTATTCTTTTCAGGATCTTCTATGTTGAGTCCTTTAATTTGCAGTCGATCATACCAAACCAGGTAGAAAGAATCAAAGGTGACCTTAAATCCAGTGACGGTGGAGAAATTTCTTGTAAGTCGGGCTACTATACTTTCCTGAACAATGGGAATTTGTAAAATGGCAAATCCAAGGATACTAGAAACCACCAGGGAGTAGAGGCTGTAAAGTATAATCCTTCGCAGCCACAGAAGCGTCTTAATTTTAATAACTTGCCAATTCATTCATTGCAAAATGCATCCCCTTATCCTTGCTATTGAGTCTTCATGTGATGAAACCTCCGCTGCTATTATCAGCAACGGCAAGGTACTTAATAATGTTATCGCCTCGCAAAATGTGCACCAGAAATATGGCGGAGTGGTCCCAGAACTTGCTTCCCGGGCGCATCAGCAAAATATTATTCATGTTGTAAACGAAGCGATGTCATCAGCAGGTATAGCTTCTATGCAATTAGATGCTCTTGCATTTACAAAAGGGCCGGGATTAATGGGCTCTTTGCTGGTAGGAGTTTCCTTCGCCAAAGGTATGGCCGTGGCCCTCGATATTCCATTGATTGAGGTGAACCATATGGAAGCCCACCTATTGGCACACTTTATTGCCGACCCCAAGCCTGAGTTTCCTTTTTTATGTCTTACCGTAAGCGGTGGGCATACGCAAATTGTTCTGGTCGAGGATTATTTGAACATGAAAGTGATTGGAGAGACACAGGATGATGCGGCTGGAGAAGCATTTGATAAGGCAGCCAAGCTATTGGGTTTACCCTACCCGGGAGGGCCGTTGATTGACCAGTATGCCAAGGCGGGGAATCCTTTCGCATTCAAATTTTCAGACACAATCATGCCAGGACTTGACTTTTCTTTTAGTGGCATAAAGACTTCTTTTCTTTATTTTCTTCGCAAGGAGAAAGAAAGAAATCCGCAATTCATTGAAATGAATCTGCATGACATTTGCGCCAGCCTACAGCGTCAACTGATCAAAATACTTTTTGATAAACTGGAAAAGGCAAGTCGTGAAACAGGCATTAAAACCATTGCCATTGCGGGAGGAGTGTCTGCTAATTCAGGATTGCGCCACGAGTTGACCCTTCGCGTCAAGTCATTAGGATGGGAAGTTTTTATTCCTGAATTTGAATACTGCACTGATAATGCAGCGATGGTGGCCATCGCAGCTCACTACAAATTTTTAAGAAATATATTTTCAGACCTGAGTGCTACTCCAGTAGCAAATTTGGCAATTCAATGAAACTAATCTTTAAGGCAGGAGATAAGAAAATTTATAAGAAGGTGGTGACATCAGCCGACTTGGCCGAGTTTCATGGCGAAGTACTTCATGCTGTCTACTCAACTTTTTCCCTGGCCCGCGACTTTGAATGGTCATCCCGACTTTTTTTTATTGAAATGAAAGAAGAACATGAGGAAGGAGTGGGTACTTTTTTGAGTATCGAACATCGAAGTCCTGCATTTGAAGGTGAGGAAATTGTGGTCACTGCTACGGTAATCAAAATTCAAGGAAACGAACTTACATGCGCTATTGAAGCGAGAACGGGAGATCGTGTCATAGCGGTAGGCACTACCGGCCAAAAGATGTTGCGAAAAGAAAGGTTAAAAGAAATTTTTACAAAGAAGAGTTAAGACCTGGCCTTACACAAAATAACCATACGTCAATTGCGAGCACCTGCATTGGATGCGTGCTGGAGCGAGGCAATCCCTATGTTTTGGGGATCGCTTCGCGCCTCCCACTTCCCACGCGGGTACTCGCGATAGCGGTAGATTATTAGTTTTGGGTATATCATTTATTGGAAAGTATGGAAAAGAAAAATCGATTTTCAAATGATGTAAATATAAAGAACCGGCAGGCTTCCTACGAGTTTGAGTTGCTGGATAAGTTTATTGCGGGCATGGTACTTCGGGGTACAGAGATCAAATCCATCCGGGAAGGAAAAGTCAACTTGCAAGATGGTTATTGCTATGTAAAAGACGGAGAGATTTTCGTGAAGGGTATTAATATTAGTCCGTATGCACAAGGCACGCACTACAATCATGAAAGTACCCGCGAGAGAAAACTTTTGCTTAAAAAATCGGAGATTGCCAAACTGGAAGGTAAAGTAGAAGAGAAGGGGCTAAGCCTTATACCGGTTCGACTTTTTGTCAATGATCGTGGCTTTGCTAAACTGGAGATCGCCTTAGGTAGAGGAAAGAAAACCCATGACAAACGGAATACCATTAAAGAGAAGGATCTTAAAAGAGAATTGAACCGAATTAAATTAGGATAAGCAGAGGATGAGCATGGATAGTATTGATTATGGAGTGTGCCGGTTGGCCATTGTGCCCGTGCGAAAAAATCCTTCCGATTACGCAGAGCAGATAACTCAATTGTTATTTGGAGATCATTACCACGTGCTCTCCGTTTCGCCTGATAAAAAATGGCTACAGATAGTGATTTTTTCAGATGGATCAGAAGGATGGATTGAAGGCAAGCAACACCATGCTATCACACCTGAGTATTTCGAGCAAATCAATCAGGCGGATTTTAAGATCACCATGGATATTGCGTCCAACATACTTTATAAGAAGAGCCCGTTGACCATTGTCATGGGAAGCATTGTTCCGATCTCTAATTCTGAACTCTTTAAAATGGAAGAGCAACTGGCATTTAATGGAGAAGCGAAGAGCTTAGGACAAAGACGTGATTTTGAATTTCTGAAATCAATTGCTTTTAGATATATAAATGCCCCCTACCAATGGGGTGGCAAAAGCCCATTTGGTATTGATGCTTCGGGATTGGTTCAAATGATTTTTAAGATTGTTGGTTACCCCCTTCCAAGAGACATTGTCCATCTTAATCTGCAAGGCAAAAGCGGCATCTCCGTAGGAGAGGCCCTTCCCGGTGACCTTGCCTTCTTTCAAAATAAAAAAGGAGAAGTCAACCATGTGGGTATTGTACTGGAGGAAGAAAAAATCATCCACGCTTCAGGCAGGGTGCGGATAGACCACCTCTATGAAGAAGGTATTCTCAATACCGAAACCAAAATCTACACCCATCATCTTTCAGGTTTCAGACGCATTCTTTAAGATCTGATGATACGCAAAACTAAGCTGTCAGTTTGAGGCCCTCGAAAACTGGCTACACTAAACTGAATCGCCTTCTACCCCTATGTATCGTGGAGGCTGACAATATTTAAATAAGTTTTGCGAAGCAACAGTTATTTAATTAGGAGTATTCACTAACCCACAAACTGTAAATTTAAATTACCAGCCGTTCACGGTATACTTAATACCGTCATTGCCCCGACCTTGCAAACCACAAAGTTTGGGGCTATCTTTCCAAGGTATGAACAACCGCGTATTGGTTTTGAACCAGGATTTTAGCCCACTGATGGTGTGCTCGGTAGAGCGTGCGTTCATATTGGTCTATTTGAATAAAAGCGAAATGGTGCGCCCTGCCAACGGGCACAAGCTGCGGTCCATCACGCAGAGCTTTGCCATGCCTTCGGTCATCCGCCTAAACCGCTACGTAAACGCCCCCTATCAGGGCGTTAATCTTACCCGGCAGAATATTTTCAAACGCGATAATTTTGAGTGTCAATACTGTAGTACCCGAAAGGACCTTACGCTGGATCATGTGGTGCCCAGTTCAAAAGGGGGCAAGCATACCTGGTCAAACTTAGTAACAGCCTGCAAACGCTGCAATGCCAAAAAAGGTGATAACACACCCGAAGAAGCTGGCATGACATTAACGCACAAACCCTTTAAGCCTTCCTACGCTATCTTCCTGCGCGACAATTCCGGCTACAACCGCAATGAGTGGGATGATTTTTTGAATAGTCAGAATTAGTTTGCATTCTTTACCAGAGTTTACCTTTCAACAGTAGCCCTTGACATTCTGCTGAATTTTCAGTAAGATTTGTATTCCTCATTTTAGCGCAGAAAGAATATCAGGAGCAAGCCTTGCTTGGCTAATTGTGAATTCTATGTCCTGAAAATATATTCTAAAACCCTAACCCCAAAAACCTATGAGACGATTGATTCTTTTCTTTATCCTGCTGGCGTCAAGCCTTTGCTTGCTGGCGCAGCCCGGCCCTTATGCTGTCGTGGATTTTTTTAAAGTAGACCCCGGCAAAGGAACAGCTTATCTTAAAATGGAAAAAGAACTCTGGAAGCCAATACACCAGGCACGGAAAAAGGCCGGTGAGATACTGGGCTGGTATTGTTATTCGGTTGACTTCTCCGGAAGTGGCAGCGAGTACAATTATGTAACCGTTACGGTAGTGGAAAACCTTGCCAAAATGGATAGCGTTGATTATCAAAAATGGTTTAAGACCGTGCATCCTAAAAGAACCATTGAGGAAATAACGAAGACGACCAATGATGCGCGTGTGATGGTGCGCTCAGAGTTGGTGCGCAGAGTGGCGGTAGCGGAACCGGCAAAAGCTCCTGCCAAAAGAGCACCCATGATTTCCCTTAGTTTCTTTAAATCTCCCGATGAAAAATCAGATGCCTATTCAAAAATGGTGAGTGATATTTTAGTTCCGGTGAACAAGGCAATGGTGGAGACTGACCCGAACGCGGATCTTAGTTTTTGGGAAGTTTGGTTACCCAACGGCTCTTCTACCAAGTACAATTATGTGGGGGTTGGGTCAATGCCCAACTATGCGAGCATGAGCGAGGAGAATAATAAATATGATGAGATGTTTAAAAAAGTAAACCCTCAGCTGGATCAAAAACAAATCCGCGAAATGATCGCCACCCTACGCACCCGCTATAAGCAGGAGATTTGGTGGGTAGAGGATTTTGTGGAGTAAATGCAGGATGAGTAGTATTGAAGAGGAGCGTAACCTTTAGGTGCGTTCCTCTTTTTTTTGACCTGAGAGCGCCAGCGATTTGCCATAGCCTTGTGATGGCCTATTATCTCCTTGACTTTGGCCTTTATTTTTCTCAAAATTTGCAGTATCTTTTCTTGAGTTTATCCAAAACGATCGCATTTCTTCGATTTATATGAAAAAGTGGTATTCGATACTTGTATTCTTTCTTTTATATGCTGGTTCCTTACAGGGCCAGATTATTTTTTCGGAAGATTTTAATCAAAGCAATGGCAGTTCAATAACTTGGACTTCCGATTGCAGTGGTTCTGATATCACGGTAACAACTCCCGGCCTTTCTTATCCGGGGTACATAGGATCAGGGCTTGGCAATTCAGCTCTGATTTCATCAAGCCTTGGTCAGCGCTCACATTCACAGAATTTTTCGAATTTTAGCTCCCCGGTTTATGTTGGCTTTCTTGTCAATGTTCAAGCAGCTAATTTCATGATATCAGGTGGAGGCTGTGCTCCGGGGACAGATGTAATTCTGGCATTTGATCCAAATGCAGGGGGTAGTGGTAACGATCATGGGCTTATACTTCAAAGTGCAGGAGGCACTTTTAGGTTCGGTTTGGATTCGGATTTTGGAAATATTTTCACCGGATCAACCTATAATTATAATCAAACCTATTTAGTTGTATTAAAAAGAACTTTCGGTACCATATCACTTTTTATAAATCCTACTTTAGGCAGTGCAGAGCCGGCATCAGATCTCTCTCATCCCTTTAGCAACGGAAGTGGTAATAATGCAAATGGGCTTTCTATCTCAGGTCGGAGCGGTTCTGATTTGTCGTTGGACGGAATACGGATGTCCACCAATTGGAACGATATTGTATTTACCTCACCCTCTACCCAAGCCAGTAATATTAATTTTCCAGTAATTCCAAATACCAATTCAATCGACTTAAATTGGACAAACGGAAACGGGAATGGAAGAATAGTGGTGGCAAAAGCGGGTGGCGCAGTGACGGGCTTTCCGGTTGATGGTACAAATTACTTTGGCAATAGTTCTTTTGGCAGTGGGAGTGAGATAGGAGCGGGTACAGGAAACTATGTTGTTTCTAATTCTTTATGTTGTGGAACCAGTGTCAGTGTTACGAATCTTAATCCAGCGACTACCTATAGTTTCTGGGTCTTTGAATACAATCAAAGCGGGGGTTCTATACTCTATAATCTTTTAGGTGCGACAGCCAATCCGGCCAGTGCCACCACGTTGGCATCTGAGCCTGGTACACAAGCCAGCAATATCAATTTTACGTCAGTGAATATTGCTTCCATGAGAGTCAATTGGGCCAATGGCGGTGGGACAGAACGCTTGGTGGTGGCCAGTAACACCGGAAGCATTTTCAACTTTCCTGTTGATGGAACAGCATATACAGGCAATAGCAATTATTTAAGTGCACCTGATTTAGGGTCAGAGAATCGCGTTGTCTATAGAGGTAATGGCACTTTTGTGGACGTAATAGGTCTCACACCGGGAGTACAATATGCCTTTCGGGTGTTTGAGCTAAACGGAACCTTGACTTCAGCTAATTATAACACCTTCACCAATACCAATAATCCCAATACCCGCTTTACAATCGCCAATCCCCCTGGCATGCAGGCTTCAGGAACTCCCTTTACTAACGTTACCAACAATTCTATGCAGGTGAACTGGACTTCTGGCACGGGGACTCAACGATTAGTGATTGCCTCAGCAGGAGTTGCGGTTAGTCAGCTTCCAGTATCAGGAACATCATACACAGCCGATAGCTTCTTGGGCAATGGCACAAATTTGGGATCTAATAATTATGCAGTCTATCAGGGCAGCGGAAACTCTTTTACGGTTTCCAATTTAAACCCGGGAATAACTTATCATTTCAGAATTTTTGAGTTTAATGGCTCTGGAGAGTCATCCAGTTACTTTACTTCCACTGCCTCGCTCAATCCTCAATCGCGCATCACCTTAGCCAATGAACCTTCAGCGCATGCAGTACCATTTACAGCAACGAGGGATGGTGTTAATGGTACGGGTCAAATTAATCTGGTCTTTCAGGCGGCCTCATTTATAACTAATGCCGCAGGGTATATTATCCTGCGAAGGCAGGATGGCAGTAACCCATCCGCCACCGGAATTTTAGATGGGGCAGTCGCACCGGGTACTCCTGTGGCAGGGACAACTGTAATAGCTACCGTTGTAAGTACAGCTACAACTTCATATAATGATACAGGGGTAGTCCCGGGTACTCAGTATAATTACGCACTCATTCCTTATGGATTTCTTGCTGCAGATCCATTGACCTATAATTTCAGAACTATACCGACTATTCCAACAGCCAATGCTACCACATTAAGTTTGGAACCTGCTTTACATCCAGCTTTGTTTACCGCAACACGAGATGGAACTAATAGCACCAGTCAAATTAATCTGGCATTTTCATTTGCTTCATCTATTACAAACGCATCTGGATATATTATCCTGCGAAGGCAAGATTTAACAAACCCAACGACAACAAATGTAACTGATGGTGCAGTGGTGACCCCTCCTGGTGGAACAACATTGGTGACCACCATATCAGGCACAGGTATAAATTCATTTAATGACACCGGGTTGAGTCCGGGTATTCAATACAACTATGCGATCATACCATATGGCATCAGTGGATCAAATACTTTAACCTATAACTACCTCATTACGGCAGGCTTTAGGACGGCCAATGCAACCACCTTAAGCCTTGAGCCACTGACGCACCCGGTTTCTTTTACAGCTACTACGGCAGGTACTAATCAAATCGATTTAACTTTTTCTGCAGCGAGCACCATCACTAACGCTTCGGGTTATATCATCTTGAGATTACAAGGTGTTGGACCTCCAACATCTGCCGGAGTAGCCGATGCCACTACTACACCCCCAACACCAACAGGAGGTACTACATTGGTCACTACGATAACCAATACAACTTTTACCTCCTTCAGCGATGCTACTGTAAGTCCAGGCCTACAATACAGCTACGCTATTTTCGCCTATGGATACAATGGGACCAATCCGTTGAGCTACAACTACCTGCTCACGGCAGGAAAAACTTCTAATGCGTTTACACTAAGCAATGAACCCATAGCCCATCCCTTAACTTTTACTGCCTCTCAGACGGGAACAAACCAGATTACATTAAACTTTCAAGCAGCAAACCTAATCACCAATGCGGCAGGGTATATAATTCTGCGAAGGCAGGATGGATCAAATCCTACTATTTCAGGAATTACTGATGGAACAGTGACTCCAGCAACTCCTGTTGCCGGAACAACGCTGATAACAACTATTACAAACACAGCAACAACGTCTTTCCTTGATGCAGTGAGTCCGGGGATTCAATACAACTATGCCATTATTCCATATGGCTATAATGGAACCAACGCACAGACCTATAATTATAAAACCAATGCAACTGTTCAAACAGCAAATGTATTTATGTTGAGTTTGGAACCTTCTGCACATGCGACAGGCTTTACTGCAACACAGGCAGGAACCTCTCAGATAAATTTAGCTTTTTCTCCTGCCAATTTAATTACCAATGCTGCAGGTTATATTATTTTAAGAAGGCAAGGGTCTGATCCTACCAATGCAGGGATTACCGATGGTGCAGCAACTCCAACAACACCAATAGCGGGAACGACCTTGGTAACAACCATAACTAATACAGCAACTATTGCCTTCAATGACACCGGACTTTCTTCTGGTATTCAATACAACTATGCCATTATCCCATACGGTTACAATGGAACAAATGCTCAGACCTATAACTACCGTAACACTGCCTTTCCAACAACCAACGCGACAACTGTAGTAGTTGAACCTACCGCCCAGCCAACGGGTGTAAATTTCACAGCAATCAATACCACATCATACACCGTAAATTTTACTGCCTCTTCCGGAGGAGCAGCCGGATATATTGCTTTTAGAAGAATGGGTTCCTCGCCAACCACAGCCGTACCGGTAGATGGTACAACCTACACTGTAACCACCACATTGGGAGATGGCTACATCGCCTACATCGGACCTGGCACCTCGTTTTCAGAGTCTGTACTTGCCGTCAATACAGTTTACTTCTATGACATCTTTGCCTACAATGGCTCTGGAGTCACGCTCAATTATTTACCAACAAGTCCTATGGAGGGAAGTCAAACAACACTAGTGACAGGACCCACTAACCAACCCACTTCCATTGGGTTTACCAACATTCAAACTACTACGCTTGACGCTTCTTTCACGGCTTCTGCGGGAGGTGCTTCAGGATATCTCGCTATTCGCAAAGCTGGTGGCCTTCCCACAGGCGTACCAGTGGATGGCACTACCTACTCAGCAGGAACATCAATTGGAGATGGAGTTGTGGCCTATTCTGGAAGTCCAATTTCTTTTACGGATACGGGATTAACTCCTGGTGGTCAATACTTTTATTCAGTCTTTGCATTTAATGGAAGCAGCGGTGCAATCAATTATTTATCAACTTCCCCATTAAATTCATCTTCAGTTGTTACCAAAACCATTGCACCTGTCACATCTGCAGCTTCCAGTATTTCTGATGTTGGCTTTACGGCCAATTGGGCTGCAGTAACAAATGCATCTAACTATTCTCTGTTTGTAAGCACTGCCAACGATTTTTCAAGTTTAGTTGCGGGTTATAATCCACTCTCCGTTAGTGGTATTACTCAAGCAGTGACAGGGCTATCCCCAGGTACTACTTATTATTATAAAGTAAGGTCTAACAATTCAGTTGCTGTTGCCTCGGCCGATTCATCACCAATTACAGTCTTATTAGTTCCAGCTCCCCCGGTGGCCGTACAACCTACCCCTCAAGTGGATGTAACACAAAGTAGTTTTGTCGCAAAGTGGAATGCTTCTTCAGGAGCAGATGAGTATTATTTGGATGTAACCACTGATCCCACGCTAAGTTTTCCAATAGTTGGTTTCGCAAACAAGAATATTTCAGGAGCAACATCAGCCAGTGTAACGGGATTAACAGCAGGAGCGACATATTATTATCAGGTTCGGGCAAAGAATGCAACAAATACATCGGGAAATTCAAACCCGATAACCCAAGTAACAATTCCACTTACTCCAACAAATTTCAGATCTTCAAATGCGCTATCTAACTCATTTGTTCTGCAGTGGAATGCAGCTACTGGGGCCAGTGGTTATGAAATTGATGTACTCGATGCCAACTCAAACTTTATCTCTGGCTACAATGCGAAACCAGTCGGAAACGTAGTATTTACGCAAGTAACGGGACTTTCTCCTTCAACATTGTATGTTGTTGCTGTGAGAGCTGTAAATGCGGGAGGGGTATCTCCAAGCTCAAGCCAGGAAATAGTTTCAACAGCCGATGCAAGTGGTGCCGGTGGTGGAACTCAAGTTGCCCCGGAGATTAGTATAGTAACAGCAACTGGTACTAATGCAGTCAAGTCATCCATTACAACGAATACTGGCTTTAATAACAGCATTACTTACTATCATCGGAAAATAACGGAAGCTAAATTTACTAAAGGCCCAACAGTCAGTGGCAATTCTATGGAGGTTCAGTATGATGAAGGCAAAGACCTTGATCAAATTGGGATGGAATATTATTTCAAAGCGGTGGACATTGCTAATCGCGTGGATTCTACAAATTATTCATACGTATACACACCCATAGTGGCAGTGGCAATTCCTGAATTGAAAGCTGGCGGCACGTCAGAGTCTTATCAGATATTATCAATCCCTGTGGAATTGGCAGATAAGAGTATTACCAGCGTGTTTCAGGAAGTGATTTCATTTTACGGTGGTCCTGATAAAACAAAGTGGAGACTTGTTCAGTATAAAAATGGGAAGAATGGTGATTTTCCTGAAGTATTGACACAGATTGAAAAGGGCAAAGGATATTGGTTTAATTCCAAAGAACAGGTAAGTATTAAAGTAAGCGGAACATCAATCCCGGCAAGTCAAACCAATGATTTTAAACTTTCATTAGATCAGGGCTGGACCCAGATAGGTAATCCGTTTCCCTTTCCTATCTCATGGATTGATGTCCTGGCAAAGAACGGCAATCCTTCGGGTGTAGGTAAACTTTTTACTTATGATGCAGCCAGTGTGAGCTTCAAAGAAAGTGGTGGGCTGAAGGCATGGGAGGGTGGCTTTGTAAAGTCAGACAATAGCACAACCATCAATATTCCTGTCACTGTGAAACAGTCAGCTTCAGGGAGAGGTAGCGGCTACAAGGAAATCGAAAGCCGTGATCTATCTTCTGACGAGTGGTTCTTACCATTGACACTTCAATCTGGTAAAGCCTACAACGAAATGGGAGGCATTGGTATGCATCCGGATGCAAGGCAAAGTAATGATCGCTATGATGAGCAGTCGTTACCAAGGTTTGTCCGATACCTGGAGTTAAATTCTTACCATCAGGAACACTTCCTTCCGAGATTCACACGTGATGTGGTGCCCTCTGCAATCAATCATAACTGGGAGTTTACAGTAGAATCTAATTTTGACGAAAAGGAAGCAACGATAAAGTGGGACAATAAATCCTTTGACAATAACGATGCGCAGCTTCTCCTCTATGATGTGGATGTTAACATACTGGTTGATATGAAGCTTAACAGCGAATACCATTTTGAGATAAATGAAAAACATCGGCTGAAATTTTTCTATAGTATAGATGGGAAAAGTCTGCTGCCAGACATCACCGGAATTGGCAGGCCTTATCCAAACCCTTCATCTGCGGGTATTACTATTCCATTTGTTGCCGGAGCGAATAGCCCGGAGTTACAGATTGCTGTGTATGATTTAATGGGCAAACAAGTGAAGTTGGTAGCCGCTGGCCGTTTTGAGCCTGGTGTGCATGAAGTAATCTGGGATGGTAATGATGCACAAAGCGTAAGAGTAGCGCAGGGAGTTTATATCTATCGGTTGACCAGTGCCAATACTCCTGCTCAACAAGGGAGAGTTATTTTGAAATAAGTAAGGAAATTAAATCAAACAGGCTATGAAAAAATTATTCACTACATCAGCGCTGCTTCTGGGAAGTTTGCTGATAGCCTTTGCTCAAAGCTTTTCAGGTAAAACCAATGACATTGTTCTGAACTTTAAAAACCCGACAAATTCAGTAACAGCCATCAGTCTCCCTTCCATCATCTGGAAGACTCCACAGATGGAGTACACCAACACACAAACCAATGCGGTTGAAATTGAAGCTTCTGTTTTTTCAGAGATTGAAATCAAATCGATCCGCATTATCATTGGTGATGGAAACGCTACCCGTGGTGAAAAACCTTTAGATGTCGATAAACTAAGAGAACATCACATCAAACAATCCCTCAAATTGTTAGATGGACAGAATGTGATTGAAATTGTAGCTGAAAATATTCAGGGGGGCAAGGTGAGCAGTTCCCGTTCTGTATTAGTGGGAGGAGATGCCATTGCGAGCGCTATTGCCATTGACAGAAAAGATTATGCATTGCTTTTTGCCACCGACCAATATGACAGCTGGACTGACTTGGTTAATCCTATTGAAGATGCTCACAGTATTGCCAAAGTACTTAAAGAAAAATATGGTTTTCAAACCGAGATCCTGGAGAACCCAAATCTGGATGAGGTATTTATCAAACTAGCCGATTACAGTCAACGAAACTTCAAGCCACAGGATCAGCTTCTGATCTTCTTTGCAGGGCACGGTTATTTTGATGATACATTTGGTGAAGGGTTCGTTGTAGCTAAAAACTCATTGCAAAATGATAAGGCAAAAACCACCTATATCTCTCACAACCGCCTACGGGGTGTCATTGATAATATCAAGAGCGAACACATTTTTCTGGCTATGGATGTTTGTTTTGGGGGAACCTTCGATCCTGTGATCGCAAGTTCACGCGGCATGGAGTCGACCGAGACAAATGATACTGAGTTCCTGGTTAGAAAACTGAGCCAGCATACGCGGAAATATTTGACCAGCGGAGGTAAGGAATATGTGAGTGATGGTATCCCGGGAAAACATTCTCCCTTTACGTTGAAATTGTTGGAAGCTTTTTCTGATGGAGGTGGAGGCGATCGGATTCTTACCGTATCTGAAATTAAAACTTATGTTGAGAAACTTAAACCGGAGCCTCGGCTGGGAAGTTTTGGAAAAGATAAACCGGAAAGTGATTTTGTATTTGTTATTAGAAACTGATGTTACGCAAAACAAAAAATAGAACGTCATTTCAAAGGAAGCATGACTGAGAAATCTACTTAATAAATTGGCAGATTTCTCGCTCACGCTCGAAATGACCTTGATTATTTTGAGTAATATCAATCAGAAACTAAAATTATGAAAACTTCATTAGTTGTATTATTTCTTTTGATCAATGCTTCCCTTCATGCTCAGCAGTTTACCATCAAGCGAGTGGAGGTCTCTGGAGATAAGATTAACCTTTACTATGATTTGATTGACGATATTCAGCAAAGAGCCTATACGATTTCTCTCTACTCTTCGAAAGACAACTTTATTTCAACACTTGAAAAAGTAAGCGGGGATGTTGGCCTTGAGGTGAAGCCGGGTGGTAATCGAAAGATCGTATGGAATGCTAAAGAGGAGTTAGGTGCGGACTTTGAAGGGAAAGTAGGACTTGAGGTAAGGGGTAGAGTATATATTCCATTCGTGAGATTGGACGGTCTTAATAAAACTTTTAAGAGAGACAAACCTTATGAGATTACCTGGACAGGTGGTACTCAACAAAACATACTCAATTTTGATTTGTATAAAGGGGAAGATAAAATTACTACGTTTCCGAATATCTCAAATGTGGGTCACTATACCCTTACGATGCCAATCAGTGTAAAGCCGGGTAAAGGCTATAAATTCAAAATCACAGATACACGGAATAAAGATCAAATTGTTTATTCCGCCCCCTTTGGTGTAAGTAGAAAAATTCCCTTGATGATGAAAGTTATACCCGTGGCTCTTTTGGGCGGTGGTATCTACCTATTGACCTCTGGTAACAAGGGGCCAGAAAATATTCCGGATCCAATTATTATTGAATAGGGCAGTGATAAGTATAGTCATGTATCTGTAATCAAAACCTAAGTGTAAAAACTGTAGACACTTCTGGTTCGGAAATAACAGACAGGTTGCCATTGTGCATTTGCATAATCTGACGGGAGAGTGCGAGACCAATACCAGAGCCCGTTTTCTTGGTGGTGAAGAAGGGAATGAATATCTTGTTCATCGCTTCTTTGATGATGCCCGGGCCATTGTCCTTTACTTCAATCAGTACTGCACCATCAGAATGCTTTCCATTGAGTTCAATATTTCCATTTTCAGAGACACCCAGAGCTTCCATTGCGTTCTTGATTAAATTAATAAGTACCTGTTCGATCATTTCTTCATCTGCCTGTATTGTCAAATAATCTGAATCAAAGGAGTAGGTGAAATTGATCGTTGTTTTCCTGAGCTCAGGCTTTAGGAGCTGGGCTACTTTTTCAATCAAGTCTTTCACTTTTACCGTTTTTACCTTGGGCAGTGGCAGGCTGGTATATTCCCGATAAGCATCAATAAACTTGATCAGGCCTTTGCTGCGACTTTCTATAGTGCTTAAGCCTTCCTTCAAATCTTCTGCTCCTTCAGTTTTTAGCTCATAATTATCTTCTCGCTTAATCATGTCGTGGTCTAATATCTCGCGAAGGGTGGAGGTAAGTGAAGAAATGGGGGTGATAGAATTCATAATTTCATGACGCAACACCCGGGTCAGGTTTTGCCAGGCTTCAAGTTCCTGCTGTTGCAATTCAAACGAGATATTTTGCAACGTCACCAGTTTTACTGTGTTACCTCGCGCTCTTACTTCAGTCGCCTGAATAGTAAGCAATAGATCATTGTTTTTATAAAGAGTGCTCTTCCCTGTCTCCACTTCTTTAATGGCTTGATGGAGTTTGGGATTTTTAATAGCCAGTTCATCGATCTTTTTTAGGGAATGAACCCCGAGAAATTTCCGGGCATTAGCGTTCATTAGCTGTACATTACCCTCTGCATCAAAGGAGAGTATGCCTGTACGTACTTGCTGCACTACGGTGTTCAGGTATTGCCAATGTTCTTCTTTTTCCGATCGTGCTTTGCGGAAAGCTTCCAGTACTTCATTGAATGCTGTATTTAGCTCCCGAAAACTTTTGCCAAGCTTATTGTCGGAGGTGAAGCCGGAAATGAAATCAGAGTATTTCACGGATTCTAAAAATCGCGTCAATTTCCGGTTGGTTTGAGAGGTAAAGCGATAGAGTTCAGTGAGCTGAAAAATAATAATCAGAGAGGTAAGTCCGGCCGCAAAAACCATGTTTGGCCTGGAGGTCATGTAAACGATCAGGGTCATACTCAACCCAATGAGTATTACCCTGAAAGCTACCCGGAATCGAAAGTCATTAAAGGCCATACTTCTCCAATCTGCGATAGAGCGAAGAACGTGTTAGCCCAAGTTCTGTGGCGGCTTGCGTAATATTTCCGTTATATTTTTTAAGCACCTTTCGGATGAGGAGTTTCTCCACTTCTTCAAGATTGTATTGGTCGAGGTTGAGTTGTTGGTCATTCTCTTTCCCCGGACTGACGGTGAAGTTAAAATCTTCCGGCTGCAACACAGAGGAATTGCTGAGGATAACGGCCCTCTCCAGCGAATGCTGTAGTTCACGAATATTGCCCGGCCAGGGATGTTTATTCATGCGTATCATAGCAGCTTCACTAATCTTCGAAATACTTTTTCCGTATTTGGTGGCATAATGTTTTAAGAAATGATTAGCTAACAATGGGATATCTTCAATTCGTTCACTCAACGAAGGGATTTGTACTTCAATGGTATTGATACGATACAATAGATCTTGCCGGAATCTATTTTCTTTTACCATGTCGTACAAGGGCATATTGGTAGCACAAATCAATCGAATATCAACGGCTGTATCTTTGTTAGCCCCAACGCGACTGACTTTACGGTTTTGCAGAACAGCCAGAAGTTTTGCCTGTAAAGGCATGGAGAGGTTACCGATTTCATCCAGAAAAAGAGTTCCTCCGTTAGCCAGTTCAAAGCGACCGGGTCTATTCTCTTTGGCATCCGTGAATGATCCTTTCTTATGACCAAATAGTTCGCTTTCAAATAATGTTTCAGTAATGGATCCAAGATCAACACTGACAAACGATTCATGCTTGCGCGCAGAATTTCGGTGAATGGCTCGTGCGATAAGTTCTTTGCCGGTTCCATTTTCTCCCAAAATCAAAACGTTGGCGTCTGTGTGAGCTACCCGATCGATCGTTTGAAAGATGCGTTGCATCGGTTGACTCTGCCCGATGATTTCACTGTACTTTTCATTGATGACCTGATTGATTTCCTGATTTTTTATTCTCAATGCGTGTACTTCATCCCGCGATTCGCGTAGGCGCATGGAAGAAAAAAGTGTGGCGAGCAGTTTCTCATTCTCCCAGGGCTTTAGGACAAAGTCAGTGGCACCTGCTTTGATGGCTTTCACCGCCATTTGTACATCACCATACGCGGTGATCAACACGACAACCGAAGAGGGATCTATTTCCAGAATTTTTTCAAGCCAATAATAGCCTTCACTGCCGCTACTTACATCTTTGGTGAAATTCATGTCCAGCAGAATCACATCGTAATCTTCATTGCCCATCAATGCAGGTATGACCTCGGGGTTTTTCTCAACATCTACTTGTGAGAAATGCCGCTTCAAATGCATTTTGGCAGCCTTCAATAGATCTTCATTGTCATCTACGATCAGAATTTTTCCTTGCTTTTGTTCCATACACGAATAGTTGATGATCGCAAGCGGGCAATATTGATACCGAAACAAGAAAACCTCATTGCAGTTGAATAGCGCTGATTTGCCTGGTAAAGCTAGCGATTTCTCGTCCGTAAACGGACAGGTGCGTTCATGAATGAACTAGAATTTTGGTAGAAATAGGGTATTTGAGTGCCGATTCAACCATTCTGGCCATTGGCACGTTTGTTGGCAAAAGAGGGTGAACACAAAAAACGAATTGGACTTTTCATGGATAAGAAAATTGCAAAGAAAAACTGGACTGTTAAGAAGGTTGCTACGTATGGAGGAATAGCCTTATTGGTATTTTTTATTTCTTATCAATTCATTTTTGCCGATCGCAGATCAAAACTAAAAATTGAGAAAGATAAAATCACCATTTCAGAAGTGAAGCGAGGTGTGTTTCAGGAATTTATTCCTCAAACAGGAATCGTGGAACCTAGTCGAACGGTTTATCTGGATGCGATTGAAGGGGGAAATATAAAACGTATTGTAAGTGAAAGTGGAGCAATGCTAAAGAAGGGAGATGTTATCCTTGAGCTGACTAATTTAAACCGTGAACTATCTGTCTTGCAACAAGAAGCATCATTCAATGAAAGTATTAACCGTGCCAGAGAGACCAAGCTTAATATCATGAGGAATGATTTAGAGCAGCGGCAGACTTTAGCACAAATTGAAAATCAACTTCAGATCCTGGCACCGCAATACACAAGACAGAAGCAGCTTTTTGAAAAAAAATTAATCGCACGGCAAGACTTTGAGCGAACAGAGGCAGATTACAAGTACAATTTGGAAAGAAGAAGAATTACTTACGAAGTTTATCGTAATGATTCTATTGATCGGATTCGTCAATTGAAAGCTGTTTCAAAATCGGAGACTCAAATGACGATCAGTTTGGATGGCGTAGGTAAAATTTTAGATAATCTCATTATTCGCGCCCCAATCGATGGACAGCTTTCAACACCCCATTGGGAAATTGGTCAGGCCGTAAATCTGGCTCAGCGTTTAGGCCAGGTAGATATTGTCGGAAGCTATAAAGTTCGTGTGCCTATCGATGAATTATATTTGCCAAGAATCGCAACAGGATTGAATGCTTCCACAACATTTTCGAACAAAGATTATAAACTGGTGATCACGTATATCTATCCCACCATTCAAAATGGTCGCTTTGAAGTCGACATGAATTTTGAGGGAGAGACTCCTCAGGGTATCCGCAGAGGCCAATCGCTACGCTTGCGAATAGAATTAGGTCAATCCTCTGAAGAACTCCTTCTACCCGTAGGCGGATTTTATAAAGACACGGGCGGAAACTGGGTTTTTGTAATTGATGGAGAGAATAAGGCAGTGCGCAGAGATATTAAATTGGGAAGAAAGAATACTGAAAACTTTGAGGTACTCGAAGGCTTAAAGCCGGGTGATCGGGTGATTACTTCTTCTTATGAAAATTTTGGAAACAATGAAGTTTTAATTCTGAATTAGTGCAACTATTTGTGAATGAGCGCGTCTAATACCAAAGAAGTGAAAATTTGAAGTAACCTTTTGCAAAAATTAAAGTAGTCCTATTACAACTAAAGCGAATACCCAAACATCTAAAAATAAACACTGAAGATCATGATCAAACTGAAAAATCTCGAGAAAGTCTATACGACTGAAGAAGTAGAAACTACCGCACTGAACAGCATCAACTTAGAGATTAAGGATGGCGAGTTTGTTGCCATCATGGGACCTTCCGGTTGTGGTAAATCGACTTTACTAAACATCCTTGGTTTGCTTGACAATCCTTCCAATGGTGAATACCATTTTGGCGAACACGAAGTAGCCAAGTATTCGGAACGACAGCGTGCCCAGCTTCGCAAAGGCTCAATCGGTTTTGTATTTCAGAGTTTCAATTTGATCGATGAGCTTACCGTTTTTGAAAATGTAGAACTTCCTCTCTTATACTTAAAAGTTCCTGCCAGCGAAAGAAAGCAGCGTGTGGAAGCCGTATTGGAGCGTATGAATATCATGCATCGCAGAAATCACTTTCCACAGCAGTTATCAGGTGGTCAACAGCAGCGTGTTGCCATCTCCAGAGCAATTGTTGCAAAACCTAAGGTGATCCTTGCCGATGAACCTACGGGTAACCTGGATTCTGCTAATGGTGAAGAAGTAATGAAGTTGCTTTCGCAATTGAATGAAGAGGGGACAACCGTAATCATGGTAACGCACTCACCCTACGATGCAAATTATGCGCACCGTATAATCAACTTGTTTGACGGTAAAGTAGTTACAGAAAATATTAAAGAGCAATTTCATATTTAGAAATTCAGGGAGTAGCATTTCAAACCGCTACACTGATTAAAGATTTCAAGGTCCTTGGACTTTGATTCGTTCTTCATAGTTTAGGTTTAGGTAGATAAGGCCCGGTGAAAAACATCGGGCCTTATCATTTTACTGGATATTGAGTCCACCCTAATTCGCAATTACCTGATAGGTCTTGAAGGATGAATTCATAGGCGGTTTTTCACCTCGCTCACGCGCCAGCCGAATATCCTGAAAGCCTCTCTTGTGCCCCTCAATAAATTCGGGTGAGCCTGTCCAGGCTTTGAATGCTTCTTCGGAATCCCAATGGCTTACGATCAGATATTCTCCTTCCTGATTTGGCTTAAGTACTTGCATGTCCTGAAAGCCGGGCATCTTGTCGATGGCACCAGCCCGCGTTGCAAATAATTCTTCAAACCTTTCGCGGTAATGCGGTTCGCATTGTATGTAATTGATGGCTACAAATTTTTTGTTCATGTTATTTAGATTTATTCTAAAGAGTCCAAATATCTTTAAATGCTACCAAAAAAGCAATTATTATTTAGAATTATTCTAATTAATAATTTTGAAAGGTTTGTACCTTTCCTTAATGGAAAATTTAAGGAGGCAACTTTCTCTAGACGTTTTTAGGGGCATTACAGTGACCCTAATGATTGTTGTCAATACACCAGGATTTGGCGATACTACCTACGGTCCTTTGAAGCATGCGCATTGGCATGGATTTACGCCCACGGACTGGGTATTCCCGACCTTCATGTTTGTGGTCGGCAATGCCATGGCCTTTAGCCTTGCCAAATACCAAGGCCTTGGTAATGTTGAATTCCTCAAGAAGGTATTCAAACGAACCTTTATTATTTTTCTGTTGGGTTTTTTGATGTATTGGTTTCCTTTCTTCAATGATATTCAGGCCGGAGACTTCACTATTTCCCCATTAGCGGATACACGAGTCTTTGGCGTATTACAGCGAATTGCCCTGGGATATTTTTTAGGGTCATTGGTACTGCATTATCTGAGCAAAAATGGAGTGCTGATATTCTGCAGTGTGGCGCTTCTTGGCTATTGGTTTATTTTATATGCTTTTGGTGATTACACGTTAACAGGCAATGTAGTTCTGACATTAGATAAATTTATTCTTGGGGATAATCATTTATACCATGGAGAGGGTATTGCCTTTGACCCAGAAGGAATTCTCAGCACGCTACCTTCAACAGTTAATGTAATTGCCGGGTATTTTGCTGGTAAATTCTTACAAGAGAAAGGCCATTCGTATGAAACTATTGCCAAACTCATGCTGATGGGAATGGTTTGTGTGTTAATTGCACTTTGCTGGAATGAGATTTTTCCTATCAATAAGAAACTCTGGACAAGTTCATTTGTGGTGCTCACCGTTGGACTAGATTTGATGATCTTAGCCATTCTTGTTTACCGGATTGAAATAGTAAAGAATCAACGTTGGACGTATTTTTTTGAGGTATTTGGTAAGAATACGTTATTTATCTACTTGCTTTCTGAGGTGGGCTTGATTTTGATTAATACTTTTCAAATGGGCGATGAAAGTTTCCACTCATGGTTATATGCTACACTCTTTCAACCCGCTGGTGATTACCTGGGTTCGTTACTATTTGCGCTAAGCTGGATGCTTATCTGCTGGGCTGTTGGCTACGCAATGGATAAAAAAAAGATATATATAAAAGTATAGGCTCCGATCTAAGGAGGTTAGAAGTCGGTATCCAGACCGAGGCGTTCTTTTAATTCTCTCAGCGAAGGATTCTTTTCTGCCAGATGATCAAATTTTTCTTTATTGGTGTACGCCACTTTTTTCGTTTCAAACTCCTGCATTACTCCAATCACAGAAATAGTATTATTGTTGAGTTTATCTCTGAGGTAAGCCGTAAGCTGTATTCTTATACTTTGCAGCAGGGGCTCTTCTACAGGGTTGGTAAGCGGGATTGTGATCTTATTGTCATTTAATTGAAATCCTCTTTTTAGAATGTGATATTCTCCTGCCTGATTTTTGCGCTGTTCGGCAAATTCATCCCAAGCTTTCTGAAGTTTATCTTTTCGGACAGGCTTTTCTTCGGCTGAAGTAATTGTGCTGGCGGTTTCTTCCGGCTTTTTGTCCTCCGTTTTTGGACTATTTTTAAAAATGTTTTGAAGATTGAGCGTGGATTTAGTGCGACCGTTTTCTTTTGGAGGAACCGATACTTCAGATTTTACGGTATCAGTAATTTCCAACTTTTTAGCGACAGGAACCGATTTCTTTTCTTCCTTGACAGGAGGAATATCAAGAGTTTCTGGCGCTAGTTCACTTTTTTTTTTAATCCCTCCTGGGCAGGAGCAGCACTAGTGGCTTTAAAAACGGAATTGACGTTGGCCATTTTCATTAATGCTAACTCCACCAACAGGCGTTGATTTTTACTCCCCTTATAATTGATGTCGCATTGACTGGCAATATTTAACCATGAAAGCAGAAGGGAAGGAGGCGCAGCCTGAGCTTGTATTCCATATTGCTTTTTAATGCTTTCGGGTACTTCCATCAAGTAGATGGTGCGCGCATCTTGTGAAACCAAAAGATTTCTAAAATGCTCACTTAATCCTCCAATAAAATTATGACCATCAAATCCTTTGCGGAGTATTTCATCTAGTAAAAGGAGAGGCTGAGTTGCATTTTCGGCCAACAGCCCATCCACTACTTTGAAGTAATAGTCATAATCAAGGATATGCAAGTTGTTCAGTACATCTTTAAAAGTGACGGTACTCCCGGAGGAGAACGTTACCATCAAATCGAAGATAGACAACGCATCGCGCAAGGCGCCATCTGCTTTTTGAGCGATTAAGTGCAACGCCTCCTCTTCCGCTTTTAACCCTTCTCGGTCCGCAACTTTCTTAAGTTGCTTTGAGATATCAGCTACCTGAATGCGGTTGAAATCAAATATTTGACAGCGTGATAAAATGGTAGGGATTACCTTATGCTTTTCCGTGGTAGCCAGGATAAAGATTGCATAAGAGGGAGGTTCTTCCAATGTCTTCAAAAAAGCATTGAAGGCTGAATTCGAAAGCATATGCACCTCGTCTATGATATAAACTTTATACTTTCCAAACTGAGGTGGGTAACGCACCTGATCAATCAGATTGCGAATGTCTTCCACCGAGTTGTTGGAGGCAGCATCAAGTTCAAAAATGTTAAGGGAATTGACTTCTGCCTTTTCCTCAAATCCATTGATCATTCTGGCAACAATCCTGGCGCAGGTAGTTTTACCCACACCCCGGGGCCCACAGAAAAGGAGTGCCTGGGCGAGTTTATTATTATCAATAGCGTTTTTGAGGGTGGTAGTGATGTGCTCCTGACCGACTACCTCATCGAAGCCTAGAGGGCGGTATTTACGGGCGGAGACAACAAAACTTTCCATGGGGTGCAAGATAATCCGGATGCGGGAATCTGTATTAGGGGATTTGAATTAAAATTTTCCTAATTAGAATTAATCAGAGCTTCTCTGTCAAAATGGACAAAAAAGTCCTCACCGCATCTACATAATTTCCAACTCGTATGTTTTCATTTTCCGCATGCTGATTGTTGTCTGCATTTACTGTGGGGACAGCTACCGCTGGAATACCTAGCGTGATCACGAAAGGGGAGATGGGTATTGAACCTCCACCTGTCCTGATTTTAATGGGTTCTTTCCCAAATGTTTTAGTCATCGCTTTGCTTAGCCACAGACCAACTTCCGAGTTGAATGGGGTTTGGAAAGCACCATACGAAATACTCGATTGCATAGCCGCAATCTTAGGATACTTCATCCTTTCCTCTTCGGTAGGTTCCTTTTCGACTAGATAATAGCCATGATCTTCAATGTGTTTTCGGATGAGTCCAATCAATCGCCTCGGATCACTTGTAGGAACGAGCCGAACATCAATCTCGGCAATGGCCTGAGCTGGGATAAGTGTCCTTGCATTGGCGCCAATGTGCAATGCGCTTAGTCCGCGGATATTCAACGTTGGATATTGCATCGCTTCCTGAAAGTTGTTGCCCACTTTATCAGGTGCAGCAATACCTAAAAATTTATTGATTTCATCCTGATTGTCGGGCACTTGCTGAAGAATTTTTTTCTCCTCTTCCGTAAGCAACACCCCATCATAGAACCCTGGAATGGTGACCAATCCATCTTCATTTTTCATGGAAGCCAGAAGCTGAGAAAGTCGTAAGGCAGGATTGGGAGTGTAATTCCCATAATTTCCGCTGTGCATGGGTACTCTGGGTCCAAAGGTGGTCAGCGTAATTTCGCAGATGCCCCGGGCACCAAACGATAATGTAGGCTGGTTGCTAATATGCCGAGGGCCATCAAAAATAATCAGCATGTCTGCCGCCAATTCTTTTTTATAGTTGATAACTGCTGTGGGTAGGTTCGGTGAGCCCAATTCTTCTTCAAAGTCCATAATAACTTTGATGTTGTAGTTAGGCTCTGCCTTTAGTTCTTTCAGTGCATCTAAGGAAGCAATAAAGGCCATCGCAGGACCTTTCGCGTCCGAAGTGGAACGTGCAAAAATTCTCCAGTCTGGATTGTAGTTTTCGAAGAGCTTTTCATAGGGTATAATATTCCACTTTCCGTCACTGCCTTTTTCTTTTAATGCAGGTATCCACGGACTTTCCTGTTGCCAATCGGGAGGACTAACCGGCTGGCCATCGATCTGTAAATAGATGAGTACTGTTTTTTTTGGATTCTTTACGTTGCGCTCCGCCAACAACAAAGGGGCAGCAGGAGTCTTTAGTCGTTGTGTGGTAAAACCTCGTCTTGCAAAAGCGGCTTCACACCACTTCACATTTTTTTCGATGTCTTCTGATACATGAGCTTCATTAGGAATACTCAACAATTCAAATAGTTCTTTAAATGATGAAGTTGCATACTTCCTTGCCAATTGTTCTGGATTTAGGTTGCCATGCTTTTGGGCGTTAACTTCTACAAAGACTGAAATAAGCAGTGCAATTGGTATTATCAGTTTCATTTAAATAGCTATTAAGATTTGAGTTTTTAAAGATAGCAAAACAACGTTCAGGAAGGAAAGGGTTTTATCCCAATGGTTCCCCTCTACACTTTAATCCTTACTTTTGCGGGGATGAGAAGACCAAAATATTCTGTTATCATTCCAGTTTACAATCGCTCACAGGAATTGGATGAATTGTTGGAGAGTCTGACACATCAGACTTACAAAGATTTTGATGTTACAATTGTCGAAGATGGCTCGACCGTGCCTTCTGATAAAGTTGTTGAAAAATATTCAGATCGGTTGGCACTTCAATACTTATATAAACCTAATTCAGGCCCAGGCCCAAGCCGCAATTTTGGATTTAGCCAGGCACAGGGAGAGTATTTTATTGTATTTGATAGTGATTGTATTATTCCTTCTGATTATTTACAGAAAGTTAATGACTTTCTGACGGTTACGCCACTTGATGCCTGGGGTGGACCAGATCGGGGTCATGAAAGTTTTTCCATCTTGCAGCGTGCGATGGGATATACCATGTCCTCTGTATTGACTACAGGAGGGATACGTGGTAATAAATTTCAGACGGCCGGCTTTCAACCCAGGAGCTTTAATATGGGCATGACAAAAGAAACTTTCATAAAGACGGGTGGGTTTAAATTTGACCGTTACGCTGAGGACATCGAACTCAGCATTCGGATGAGGAATTTAGGACTGCGTATTGGTTTGATTCCTGAAGCATTTGTATTCCACAAACGAAGGATAAACTTTGAACAGTTTTTTAAACAAGTTTCTGGTTTTGGCAAGGGCCGGGCATTAGTTGGCAGGGCTTATCACGGTAGCATTAGGCTCACACATTGGTTCCCTGCTGTGTTCTTAATAGGCCTCGCTTTATGTCCTTTGATACTTCTGCTTCAATGGCAGTTGGGTTTATTGTTGATTTTAGGATACTGTACTTTTCTTCTGGCCGTTGCCATCGGTGGATGGATCAGCACAAAATCAATTACAGTGGCGCTATCGTGTATTCCCTCTGCGTTGGTCCAACTTTGTGGCTATGGTTATGGTTTTTTAAGGGAAATGGTAAAATCATACATCTGATTTTACCCCTCTTCCCAATGAATTGAGGGCAAAGACTTGAAATTCTGCGATATTTAGGTAATATTAGCTTAACCAAAGTCAATATCTTACATGAGACCAATGCGTTTTATCCTCCTATTACTATTATGTGGGGCATTAAGCTCAGGTATTTGTGTCGCACAGGAGCAAGGTGCTCAGCTTCCTCCTGGATACTACATCGTAGTGGCTGCCTATCGAAAGGGGCAAGAAAATTATGTGCAACGATATATTAACTCAATCAATAAAGATGGCCATCATTCGAATTATGGATATGATGCCGGCAGAAAGTTTTACTATGTCTATCTTGACTACTATAAGGATTTCAATGAATCTATTCGCGAAATGTTGAAGACACGAAAGGCGGGGGGGTTTGATATGGCGTGGGTTAGGATAATGAAAGATGGATTAATTGAACAGCCCGTTGAAGGAGTGGAAACCCCGGCAACAATTGTTGGAGCGACCCAGTCTGAAACACCTAAACAAGAAATTATTATCGAGACGCCAATCGTAGAGCAGAAGCCTGCTGATGTAACTGTAGTGGAGGTGAAGGAACCGATTGCGGTCACTTCAAAACCTAAACTTGATTCTATTCAAGGGCCAAAGAATTTAAATAAAACACCCGTCTTTCTTCGCCTCTATAATTCAACGAATAATAAAGTGATTGAAGGAGAAATTCAGGTTATAGATGCTGAACGAAGCCGGCCTATTCGAAAAGTAAAAGCGAATGACTATTTGACACTACCCGACCCAGGAACAAAATCTGGCAAGCTAACTTTACTATGTGATGTGTTTGGCTATCGGAAAGTGCAACATGAGATAAACTACAAAAATACAGAAGCTGACACAGCCCAGGCATCTATCGACTTATTGGGCAACTATTACCTGGTAAAATTTGATATGATTAGGATTCATCGCGGGGACATTTCCACATTGTATAATGTTTACTTCTACAATGATGCGGCTATTATGCTGCCCGAGTCGAAGTATGAACTTAACAGTTTGCTCGGGATGCTCAATGAAAATCAAAAGTATAAAATTGTGTTGCATGGGCATACCAATGGCAATGCAGCCGGTAAGCTATTGACCATTGGAGAGAGTAAAAACTTTTTTGAGATATCACCAGATGTAAAGAAGGGGGTTGGTACCGCCAAAGACCTCTCACGTGAACGCGCTGAAGTGATCAGAGATTGGTTAATAGCTCAGGGAATCGCAGGAGATCGTATGGAGGTGAAGGCCTGGGGAGGAAAGCGTATGGTGCATGATAAAAATAGCGAACATGCCCGCAAGAATGTTAGGGTGGAGGTTGAAGTAATTGAGGATTGAATTTCATCCCCCTACCATTTAGGTAATAATTCAATAACAATTTGGTTATCTCGTCCCTTTTTGGAAGATTGACTCTGGCTTAAGTCAAAATTCAAACATGAAACGTATTCTGAAAAGTATTTTCTTAATCATTAACTACAAAACGTTTGTTATTACTGCCCTTGCAGTCCTTTCTACCTACCTGTGTTTTACCTTTGGCTTGACGGCAAAATTTCCGGATATGCTGGTTGGTGTAGCGATTGTCTTTCCGGTAGTCTTTTCGATAGGTTCCGCCTTCTCTCGAAGGGAAGTTGCATTGCAGCGATATGCTGATTTTAAAGGTCATGCCATTGCAATCTATTATGGCGTCCGTGATTGGACATCTAGCAAGGATAATGATCTTGTACCGAGGGTCAAGCAATTAATCCACAATATGATGCAGCTAAAAGGAGAAATGTTCAAAGCCGCACGTAATGATAGTTGGTTTGAAAATGAAAAAAAGATGTATGATCTTTTCTCCAGGCTTTCCTCCCTAACAATGGAGATGAGAAATTTTGGAGTTCAGAGTGGTGAAATATCAAGGGTTAGTCAGTACGTAAGCAAATTGATTATCGCCTTCGATAACATGAAAATTATTCACCACTATCGCACCCCTGTTACCTTGCGGGCATATAGTAAGGTATTCATTTACATTTTTCCAATCATCTATGGTCCTTACTTTGCCAGTAGTTTCCATGATTATTCAGCCTCCCTTGAGTATGTTATGCCTGTTCTTTATAGTTTTATATTGGTTAGCCTTGACAATATTCAGGATCACCTGGAGAATCCCTTTGACGATGTGGGCGAAGATGATATCGTAATTAATGCTGAAGAAACTACGCGTCTTCTTTCTTAGTTAAAAAAGACTGAACAATAGAATTTTAACAAATTAGATATCAACTACTTTTTATCGGCATTCGAAAAGTCGACATCAAGTAGATAGAAGCCATCTGCCTGCTTGCGCCAGATATTGCAATACTTTACTGTCGTATTGAAAATGCTATCCTTAAAAGTCAGCTTCAATTGAGTCTTGCCGGTTTCGTAAATAGCATCCAGATTTCCATCTACTGTTAACGTATTGGTTGTCATTTTTAAAACTTTCGAATTGATCATGTCTTCTTTCCAGAGTTGATGTATGGAATTTCTTCCATTGACGAAATCGTAGCCATTCAAAGATAGTTTGGCCTCAGAAGTATACATTAGCGCAAGGCTATCGGCATCACCTTTTATGAATAGATAAGCGAGCCGGTCGTTTCTCTCTTTGACGATCTTTGTCATTTCTTCTTTTGATAGAGACTGCTTCTGACAGGATGCTGACCCAATGATGATGACGATTGCAATTAAGATCTTCATATAATTTTTTTATAATCTCTATCTCTTCACCACGTTCACTTCAATACTTAATTCTTTCAGCTGCTCATCAGAAATAGTGGAAGGGGTATCAATCATGAGATCACGACCCGAATTATTTTTGGGGAAGGCAATGAAATCTCTAATGGAATCAGCTCCGCCAAAGAGAGAACATAATCGATCAAACCCAAAAGCAATGCCACCGTGTGGCGGAGCGCCAAATTCGAAAGCATCCATCAGGAAGCCGAACTGTTTTTTTGCTTCTTCCTCACTAAAACCCAATTTGGTAAACATCAGTTGTTGGGTTGGTCTGTCGTGAATACGAATAGAGCCTCCTCCAACTTCGGTTCCGTTGATGACCATGTCATAGGCGTTTGCTCTTACTTTTCCAGGATCACTATCCAGTAAGTGCAAGTCTTCCCTTTTAGGAGAAGTAAAGGGATGATGCATGGCATGATAGCGTTGAGTTTCTTCATTCCACTCCAACAAAGGGAAATCCATTACCCATAATGCTGAGAACTTATTTTTATCACGCAATCCTAATTGATTGGCAACATGAAGACGCAATTCGCCTAAAGCCTTTTGCGTTTTTTCAGTTACTCCTGCGAGAATAAGCATGAGGTCTCCCCGTTGTGTATCCAATTTTTGAGCCCACTGGCTCAAGTCCGTTTCATTAAAAAATTTATCAGCGGATGATTTAAAAGTTCCATTGGCTTCATGCCGTGCATAGACCAATCCTTTTGCTCCGATCTGTGGCCTTTTTACAAATTCGGTGAGTTCATCTAATTGCTTTCGTGTATAGCCCGCACATCCCTTAGCACAAATGCCGACTACCAGTTCAGCTTCATCAAAAACACCAAAGCCTTTGCCCTTAGCCACATCATTGAGCTCTACAAACTTCATTTCAAAACGTGTATCTGGTTTATCGGAGCCATAGTATTTCATGGCATCTGCATACGGCACGTGGGGTACGGAAGGCATATCGATTCCTTTTACCTGTTTGAATAGATGACGAATTAATCCTTCAAACATGCTGAGAATATCCTCCTGAGTAATGAATGCCATTTCGCAGTCGATCTGTGTAAACTCGGGCTGACGGTCGGCTCGCAAATCTTCATCGCGAAAGCATTTTACAATCTGATAATAGCGATCAAATCCTGAGACCATCAACAATTGTTTGAAAGTCTGAGGAGACTGAGGCAAAGCATAAAACTCACCCGGATTCATTCGTGAGGGCACGACAAAATCTCGCGCTCCTTCGGGAGTAGACTTAATCAAAACGGGTGTTTCAACTTCGATAAAGTTTTGATTGTCCAGATAAGCTCGCGTCTGTTGTGCCATTTTGTGGCGGAGTTGAAGACTTTCTCTTACCGGATTCCTTCGAAGATCCAAATAACGGTACTTCATGCGCAGGTCATCTCCACCATCGGTATTATCCTCAATGGTGAAAGGGGGAACTTTAGAAACGTTTAATACCTCAATAGAAGCTAGTTTCAACTCAATGCTTCCAGTAGAAATTTTGTCATTTTTAGAAAGGCGTTCAACCACCGTTCCCTTTACGAGTACCACATATTCCCTTCCCAACTGACGGGCTGTTTGCATAAGTGACGGATCGGACAACCCCTCGTCTAGAAAAAGTTGGGTGATTCCATAGCGATCGCGCAGGTCAATCCACAACAAACTGCCTTTATCGCGAAGGCGCTGAACCCATCCCGTCAAGGTCACCGGTTTACCGACATCGCTAATTCGTAGTTCTCCGCAAGTATGAGTCCGTAGCATGAATTTTTAGATTAAATTTGCGCGAATTTAACTTGGATTTCTTTGATTTCCATGCATCTAAGAACACCCGAAATAGCCACGAATTTATCGAATCCTTTAGTATGAATAAAATTGCATCTTTTGCAGCTCTATTAATAATCATGGGCTTGGCGCCTTCCAAACTAATTAAAACCAAATTAGCTGAAGGGATAACCGTTTCAATCCCCGCAGAGTTAAAAGCCATGTCTGCCGAAGACATTGCTCAGCGGTATCCGTCCGTTCGGGCTCCACTTGGATCCTTCACCAATGCCGAACGCTTGATAGATTTTAGTGTCAATATTTCTGCTACGCAATGGCCGGATGCTGATTTTATCCTGGCACAGAAATTTTTTAAATCAGGAATCAATAACCTTCATGATCGGGTGGAGTGGATAGGTGAAGGAGTTCATGAGATTCATAAAAGAAAATTTGTTTACTTCGAATTTGTATCCAGAGTGAATGGAAGTAAGCGAGAGCTTGGTGAGCAACAGGCCGTACAACGGTATGTGTATATTCAGTATTTCATTGAATCCGGGCGAACACTTGTATTTTCGTTCAGTTGTCCTAAAGACCTGCGGGAAGAGTGGCAGCCTACTGCACAGGCAATGATGAAAAGCATAAGGGTGAAGTAGCCATGGAATTATATACAGATGAATTTTTTATGCGCGAAGCCTTAAAGGAGGCGAAGAAAGCCTTTGATAATGGTGAGGTACCCGTAGGAGCTGTGGTGGTATGCAAGAATAAAATAATTGCGCGAGCACATAACCAGACCGAACAACTAACCGATGCCACAGCTCATGCCGAGATGCTGGCCGTTACTTCTGCGGCTAATTTTCTGGGTTCAAAATATTTGAATGAGTGCACCCTTTATGTTACGCTGGAACCTTGCGTGATGTGTGCAGGTGCTTTGCACTGGACACAGTTACAAAAATTAGTATTTGGCGCAGAGGATAGTCAACGGGGATACAGCTTGGTGAAAACACCTTTGCTACATCCCAAAACGGAAGTGATGAAGGGCTTGAAAGCAATTGAAAGTAAAGCATTGGTAGATGTTTTTTTTAAAAAAATAAGAGAATAGAATTGTTAACTTTATTTATAAATCATAAACTTTAGAATAATATGGCAATGGAGCTCAAAGGAAAAATAATTCAGATTTTACCAGCCCAGACGGGCATGGGTAAAAAAGGTCAGTGGAAGAAACAGGAATTTATTGTGGAGACGCAGGCTCAATACCCAAAGAAAGTTTGTCTTTCAGCCTGGGGAGATAAAATAGATCAGTTTAGTATCGCTGAGGGAGATTTAGTTAATGTCTCAGTCGATCTTGAAAGCCGGGAATATAATGGCCGTTGGTACACAGAGGCCAGGGCATGGAAACTCGAGAAAAGTGGCAGTGCTGGGAGTATAGCACCCCCTCCGGGAGAGGAGCCTTTTGAATCGGCAGGTAATGCTACTGATGACTTGCCTTTTTGAGAATTTGAAGAAATAAAAATGGCCGGTTAGCTGGCCATTTTTATTTTTTTGCGGGATTCATCAATACGCTTCCCATTTTTATGTTCGCCTAAGATGATGACGTCTTTGGTAGTTTCGTACTGGCGGGCTGCCTGCATCATGGCTTTTTCATTATCGCGAATGATAATTGTTCCTGACTTTGCGCCTTTGTTTCGGATTTCAATATAAAATCCGTCTTTCTTCTTCTTTGGTAATATTGGAGGTCTTCCCATGTTTATATTGATTATTAATTCAGCCGTAAAACATTATTTTGCTCAAACCACCGTGTTAATATTTTAGTTCGTTTACTTAAAATGCTAACGAAAGGCTTATTCTTTGCGGTCGCGAAGATACACTTTTTATTTTGGTTTTGCTGCCCAAACTGAGTAGGTGAAATCGTGGGTTGATGAATGGCTAAAGCAGATAGTCAGGAATTTTTACTCCTGATTTTAAAGCCAGATCCGGCACGAGGGGTTGCTTTTCAAGCTTAAAAGGCAACACTCCCGCCCAGATGTCAAGCTGATAATCTTCTTCTTCATCAACGGGTGGTCCGGTACGGACTTTGGCAGATGCTTCATGGATCGGGAAACCAAGAACCATGGTGGCTTTCCACTCCACCGGATTGGGTTGACGGATGTTAGCCCATCTTCCAGGGCACATTTTTTCTGTAAATACTTCCAGAATTTTGTAAAGTTCTTGCTGATCGGTTACAAGCTCCGGCTGACTGAATACAATAACTGAGCGGTAATTTACGGAATGGTGGAAAGCAGAACGGGCCAAGACCAATCCATCAATAATGGTAGCGCTGATGTTTACCGGTAATTTCTTACTTGCCAATTCCCGCATATAATGACTGCCCACTGATCCGTGAATAAAAATTTTATCATTGATTCTGCAAAAGCCTGTTGGAATCTGAAAGGGCTGACCCTCCGAAGCATACGCTAAATTGCAAAATAGCGCTTCATCTAAAATCGAATAGATAGTTTCTGTATCATAGGCACCTCTTTTAGCTAAACGTGTAATCGTGGTTCGATCTGTTTTTTGGATTTCGCTCATCAGTTTTTAATTAATCTTTTCTTTTAATCATGAAGCATTCAGGGAACCGATCCATTCCAATTTTAGGATAATAGTTCACAGCAGCGGGTGCGGCTAATAAAATCAGAGATGAATTCTTTCCGGCTACTTTATGGGTTTCGTCAATCAGTTTTTTTCCAATCCCCAGCTTTTGATAGGCTTCATCTACCGCCAGATCAGATAAGTAGCAACAAAATGAAAAATCGCTAAGAGCTCTTGATACTCCTACGAGTTTTTCTCCTGCCCAAGCCGTTACCAAAATATTACCGTGCGTAAGCATCATTTGGATTCGCTGTGGGTCATTCACGGGTCTTCGTTCAGCAAGCGTTGACCTTTTCAGAACGTCTACAAATTCTTCTGGAGTTATTTTACGATTTGAGGAATAGATTATTTCTTCCATGTCATTCCTATTTAATCTTTAAAACTATTTTCCCGAATTGATCTCCACGTTCTATCCTGCGCATGGCAGCCTCTGCCTCTTCCAGTGGAAATATTGTGTCAATCACTGGCTTTATATTTCTACCCTCAACAAAGTCCAACATGGAAAGAAACTCATCTCGTGTACCCATGGTAGTACCGTGAATTGAAAGTTGTTTCCAGAAAATAGTTCGTGGCGAAATTTCTGGAATGTTACCACCGGTTCTGCCAAAAATTACTATTCTTCCTCCCGGCATCATGAGATCAGGCAGTTTAGAGAATTGTCCTCCTCCAGCACTATCGATGACAATATCAAAGCCACCAGCTTCTTTAGCAGCCTTTATGGCCCAATCCGGGTTTTTATAGTTGTACCCTCCCAACGCTCCAAGCTCTTTAGCTTTCTGAAGTTTTTCTTCCGAGCTGGATGTAACGTAGACGCGCGCCTTATAGGCTAACGCAAATTGAAAAGTCCAAAGTGCAGCGCCACCACCAACACCAGTAATTAAGACTTTTTCTCCGGCACGCAACCGTGCCTTTGAAAATAATGCTCTGTAAGCAGTAAGTCCCGAAAGTGGGAGCGTTGCCGATTCAATATGTGATAGTTGCTCTGGTTTTTCAAAAATTTGTTTCTTCGAGATAATTATATAATCACTAAACGTACCGTGATCTGGATATCCAAGAATCTTAAATGAATCACCTTGGACAATTGGATTACTTCCCCAATTCAAGCTTGGGTTAATCACTACTTCCATTCCAATCATCAGCTCTTCGGCATCTTCTCCTACATCCTCAATGACACCACTGCCATCGGAGCCAAGGATAACTCCAGTATCAGGAGCTGCCAGTTCATTCTGTGTCCACACATCTCTATGGTTGAGGGCAGCAGCATGAAGACGAACCAGTACCTGATCTTTTACAGGTTTAGGTTTTTTGATTTCCCGAATTTCTAAGGGATGATTTTTAGTTGTAAAATAAGCGGCTCTCAACATCAGAAAGAATGCAATCTTACTTTATTGAAACAATGTAATTCCAACCGTGTTTATCGGGTGAATTCCCTAACCGAATGCCGCTTAGTTGCTGTTTAATTTTTTGCTGGAAACTTTCAGAGTTGGGTGTAGGAATTGAGTATTCCATTCCATGAATATTTACCGTAGAGATAGGAGCCACCACGGCAGCCGTACCGGCTCCAAACATTTCTGTTAATGTTCCTTTCTTCAATCCTTCCTCCAACTCTTTCACACTTACTTTCCGCTCATCGATGGGAAAGCTCATGTCTTTAGCCAGTGTAAGGATGGAGTCGCGCGTTACTCCGTCAAGAATAGTGGTGGAAAGTTTTGGTGTCACGAGTTTACCTTCCATTACAAACATCACATTCATCATTCCGGCCTCATCAATATAGAGGTGTTCCTTGTGGTCAGTCCAAAGCACTTGGTCATATCCTTGCTGACGGGCCAGCTGCGTGGGGTAGAAAGCACCTCCATAATTTCCGGCACATTTTGCAAAGCCTGTACCACCTTCGGCAGCGCGTGTATAATAATCTTCTACTTTAATTTTAAATGGTTTATTAATATAAGGCCCAACGGGACTGTTCATAATGACAAACTTATATTGATCGGCCACTTTCACACCTAATCTTGATTCAGACGCAAACACAAGCGGACGGATATAAAGTGAGTTTCCTTCAATACCCGAAACCCATTTTTCATCCACTTCCAGCAGCGCATGAAGACTGTTGATGAACATTTCCTCAGGTAGGGCTGGCATGCACATCCTTTCCAGAGACTTTGACAACCGCTGATGATGTTTTTGTGCGCGAAAGATGCTGATGTTGCCATCTCTGAAACGATAGGCTTTCATTCCTTCAAAAATGGATTGACCATAGTGCAATGCCAACATGGCCGGAGTCAATTTCATTTCACCAAAAGGCATGATCTGAGGAGTTTCCCACTGACCATTTCTAAAATTGGCAACCAGCATGTGGTCGGCCATATGTTTTCCAAATTCAAGATTAGTAAAATCAACTTCTGAGATAGTTGATTGAGTTGTCTTTTCAACAGGAATAGATTCTGTCAGTGTCATAGGTTTAAATTTTCTTATGAGGTAAAGGTATTTAAAAGTCGCTAGCTTTTTGAAAGCGCTATCCTATTTATGGTCTTCTTTTTTTCATTTCTTCTGCAATTTCAAGGGAACCTTTATCCTTGCGGTCTTCCAAGGCAGCAATCACGCGTTGATAGTTTTCTTCGTCTCTATTTTGTGAAAGCTTATAAGTGGCCTCTATTTTTGTAATGGTAATTTCGAAGCCAACAATCCCTAGCAGTTCTTTTTTTAAGTACCCTGGCGACATGGCCTCAACGGTGATCGGTTTGGCCGAGAACTTTTCATACTTGTTCGTCAAGTGTTTAAGCGACTCCAGCAATTCTTCACCGTCAATAATTTTAATTTCTCCGGACACATGCACGGCTATGTAATTCCAGGTGGGAACATTTTCATGGTCATACCAGGAAGAGGATACATAGGTATGCGGCCCGGAAAAAATGGCAAGAACGTAAGGAGTTGAAGTAAAATCCTTCCATTGTTTATTACCTCTTGCCACATGGCCGGAAATTTTGGTTCCTTCTTTGTTGAGCATCATCGGAATATGGGTAGCCCATGGTTTGCCCTCTACCTGACTAATAAGGATGCCAAAACCATTTTGCTTGATAAAAAATTTTATTTCTTCCTCGTTTTGATTTTTAGTGTAAGGCGGTGTGTACATAGCTTGATATTTTATTTTCTTCAAATCGATTGCGAGTTCATTTATAGAAAGTCTTAAGTATTTCGTTGATGGCGACAAGGTGATGATCATCATGTTCTGCATCAAACCAAGCCAGATCAATCGGTGTCATTTGAATTTTAAGTCGTGGATGCAATGATGATTTTTTCAGATCGGATGCCGATAGCGCCTGATACTTGCTTAAATTTTGGAGGCGATTGACTTTAAAAAGTTCAAGCACCTTTTCTATTGGCCAGGGGTTATAATCTTTTGGCTCAAATACGGCCCGAGACATTATGGTAACTCCGGATATTATTTCATCCACACGCTTGTTGGCAATCTCATCCACCTCGGCCAGATGCCCGATGTTTTGTTTAACAGACCACTTGTCATTTAACCTTGCCGACAAATCGGCCTCAGAAAAATCTTTTATTTTAGCATCAAGGCGGACAGCAGTCCCTGCAAGTCGTTCCAAATAGTAGGGAAGCATATTGACTGGTAGCCCGAATGTTAAGTTTCTTTCAAACCAGGGGAGTGAAGTCATATCATGTTGAGTTTAAATCATTCGGGTTACAAATTTCGTATTAAAAAAGACCGATTACACCTTTATTCACTGCAGAAAACTCAAATCTCAATGGATTGGAAAGCTTCAATTCCATTTTAATGTCGCTTCTTTTATAAGGTCCATCCAGTGGTATTTCAATGAATCCTAGTTTTTTGTAAAGGCTGATAGCGGCATGCAATTTAGTATTGGAGTACAGAATAATTCTTTTAACTCCATTTTCTTTAGCTTTGACGATTGCCACATTGGACAGTATTTCTCCGACTTTCTTGCCTTGGAATTTTTCGTCCACTGCCATTTTAGTAAACTCATACACTCCAGGCTCAACAAACTTAAGTGCCACGGTGCCAGCAACTTCTTTCTGGTAAAGTGCCATGAATATGAAGCCACCAGGTAGCAGAATATGTTTTTCAGGATTTTGGAGCACTTCAAAATCAACAGGCTCCATCCAAAAGAACTTTTCGATCCAAGCGCGATTAAAATTTTCAAACCAAGCTTGGTGCTCGGGTTGATAGGCTACAATTTCAATAACTGAATTTTCCATTTGCAAAATTAAATTCTTATTAATTATAATTTTGAGTAAGATCAAGTCTCATCATAAGATCAGTTTGCTCATCATCTCCTAACTTGAAAATGTGTTTATCAAATTCAACAAAACCATTTCTTTTGTAGAAGCTAATGGCCCTTGGATTTTTTTCCCATACCCCAAGCCATACGTATTTAGCCTTTGCTTGTTTAGCTATCTCAATTGCCTTGACATACAGCAGTTGTCCAACTTTTTGGCCATGAAATTCCTTTAGGACATATATTCTTTCAATTTCGAGAGAAGTGCTATCTTTTAATTCTGTTTGTGCTTGCCCAAAATTTACTTTTAAGTAGCCAATCACTCTTGACTTAAATAAGGCAATGTAGAATTCTGAATTAGTGTCATTTAATTCGGTGCCTAATTTTTGATCGCTAAAACCCTCTTCTAAATACTTCTGCATATTTTCTTCTGCATTGCCTTCAGTAAACGTTTCACAAAATGTTTGCCTTCCAATATCCTGGAGCTTTCCTATGTCTTTAAAATCTGCCTTAACTATTTGAATGGTACTCATAGATATAGTGTTAAGTAGGGCTAAGTAGCATTGATTATTTTTAAATTTTTCAGTAACGACTTTAAACTTGAGAGTGGTTTCAACGGAGTATTTTTTAGTTGATAGCCACGGTTAACGATGTAAATACCAATGATGGTGATTAGAATAGCAATGCCAATCCTTAGATTTAATTTTTCGCTGAGAATTAACCATCCCAGGATCACCGCAACAATTGGATTTATATACGCATAGAGCGAAACGATCGTCATTGGTAGCTTCTTAATAGCATAAGAATAGCAGGCATAGGCAGCCACGGAGCCAATAAGGATCATATATACCAATGTAAAAATAACTTCATTGTTCCATTGAATTCTGCTGTAATCATCGAAAGCCAGACTGATGGGTATCAGCATTAAGCCACCAAAAAGCATTTGCAAGCCTGCGTTGAGAAAAGGATCAGAGGATTGATTTTTTTTCTTCGCCCACACACTTCCAAACGCCCAACAGATGTTGGCCAGAAAGGTCATAAGAATTCCTATCTGATAGTCTTGATTGCCAAATTCAGTTAAGTGCTCTGCAAAAATTATCACGATACCACTTAATCCTATAACAAGTCCAAGCCCGATAAGCCAATTGGGTCGCTCTTCTTTTGATATGATGAGATTGATAAGAATAGTCCATACCGGCATGACCGAGCAGATGATAGCAGCGACACCACTGGAAATATACATTTCGCCCCAACCTACCACGCTTACGCCAACGGTTACCATGAAAAAACCGGTGACGGCCTGATTAATCATTGTTTGTCTGTCCGGCCAGGAGGCTTTTCCAACGGTAAGCATAAATCCAATGAGGATTGGGCCTGCAAAGAGAAAGCGAATCATAGAGAAAAGGAAAGGAGGAAATTGAGTCACACCAACACGCAGTGCAAGATATGTTGTGCCCCAGATAATGCAGACAGAAGCCAGCGCGAGATAAGCAAAGAGATGATGATTATGCCGGGTTTTCATAGGACATTAAATTGAAAAAAGATGATGATCAGCACAACAACCAGGATGCCTGCGAGGACAATCCAACTTTTCATTCGTTTGGGGTAAGTAAAGTAATTTATCATAGATTTCAATAATAGTGATACCGGTTAGCGCGCAAACTGTAATGAGAGACTGAACAATATCTGGTTCGCCTCCGGAACGGATAGTTCATCCGAAGATTGCAGCATAGAAAGCTCCGTTAGGCCTATACTCAGATAAAATTGATCAGCAATAGGAATCCTGCTATAAGCAATCGTTAACCCGGTAGATAAATAGGTATGAGTATCAAACATGCTGTTATTATGCCAAAGCATGTAGGTGATATCCAAATGCTTTGCGGAGTATAAGAGACGGAGACGGTTTACAAAGTCCCTTATTTCTGGTTCAATGACCAGGTTACCAAGCATAGCTGTGTGTTCCAAGGTTAACGTAGGCCTGATTTTAAATGCAGTGGTTGCAATCAATACCAGGTCTGATCCTTGATCGGCAAACTGATGAGGTTGCTCCAGGAGCACCCCGACATTGGGCGTAAAGGTGAGCCTTTTACTGAGCTTAAAATTTTTATACAAAACTGCCAAGGTGAAATTATTGGCGGTAGTGTGATCCTTCAAATCAAATGCTTTATAGAAAAGAAAGCCCCATCGCTTTCGATCATAAATGAAATTAATATCAAAGGCTGGATTGTCAGAGCAGATTCGTCCTCCGTAGGTAAACATTCCCTTGGTATGGAATCGGGCGGTGGATCGTATGTGAGCCTGCCGGTCTTTTTTAATGCTCTTCAGAGAATCCGTTGGCATTGTTTCAGACCGACTAGCTACAGTTATCAGTAAAAGAGTAAGGGCAAAACAATACTTTATAAGGTTTAGCGGTTTCATTTCATTCGTAACAATTGATTTAATCACCACAAAGTTTCGTTTTGAAGGCTTATAACTCAACCTGCTTCTTGCTTTTCCCTTTCATAAATTATTTTACAAAACTTGGTTTAAAAACGTATTAAAAACAGTTTCAGTTTCAGTAATTTTGACCAGATCAGTTTTGTTTGTAACCTTGTAACTGAAACCGTCATAACAATGGAACTGGAAACTATTGATGTAAAATCCGATCACCTCTATGTGGAGGTAGCCGAACGGATAGAAACGCTCATCCATAAGAAAGCATTGAAGGTTGGAGATAAACTTCTCTCCGTGCGTGCATTAAGCAAAGAGCAGGGTATTAGCCTAAGTACTGCGTTTCAGGCTTACTATCATCTGGAAGGCAAGGGATTGATAGAAGCCCGCCCTCAATCGGGGTATTACATAAAACATTCGCCTTCGCATGCTTTGGAGATTCCTAAATGTTGCGAGCCTACAGATGAGGCGTTGCCGGTGACCATGGATGAAATGATTTCCAGCGTTTACATGAATCTTCGCTCTGAGCATTTAACTTCTTTTTCATTGGGCTCACCCCACCCTTCACTTCTTCCCGCTGCAAAACTGAATAAATCTGTTATTCATGCTTTACGCAATTCAACCGATCACTGCTTAAGCTATGAACATGTTCAGGGAAGTGAATTGTTGCGGAAACAAATTGCAAGACTTTCCTTCAACTGGGGAGGGACCTCCAGTGAAGAAGACATTGTTGTTACTGCAGGATGTATGGAGGCCATTTCGCTCAGCCTTCAGGCGGTAACAAAACCAGGGGATGCGGTGGCTACAGAGAGTCCCGGTTTTTATGGAATCTTCAGAGTGATGGAGAGTTTGGGCTTAAAGGTTGTTGAAGTTCCCACCGATGCCATCACCGGAATTGATATTAATTATCTGGCACAGGCGATTCCTAAATTTAATATCAAAGCATGTGTTTTTGTCGGCAACTTCAATAATCCAATTGGCAGTTGTATGCCCGATGAGAAGAAGAAACAATTAGTGGAGTTGTTAGCGAGGAAAGAGATACCCTTAATTGAGGATGATATTTATGGGGAATTGTTTTTTGGTAAAACACGCCCAAAAACCTGTAAAACATTTGATAAAAAGGGAATGGTGATTCAATGTGGATCTTTTTCTAAATCACTGGCTCCCGGATATCGGATCGGCTGGACTATCCCGGGAAAGTACAAAGACAGGGTAATTGCGTTGAAAAGAATGAACAGCATATCGACTAATACGCTTGCGCAGGCTGCTATTGCTCACTTTCTTGAGAATGGAAGGTATGAACTTCATTTACGTCACTTGCGCAAAGCACTTCACACCCAATGCCTACGCTATGTGCAAGCTATTTCAGAGCATTTCCCCGAAGATACGCGAATCACAAGGCCGCAGGGAGGATTTGTATTGTGGGTTGAGATGAATAAGAAGATCGATGGCTATAAGCTTCATAAAAGAGCTCTAAAACACAATATTGGAATTGCCCCGGGTCAGATTTTCTCTTCTCAAGGTCAATTTCATAACTATTTTCGACTCAGTTATGGACTTCCCTGGAGTGATAAAGTGGAACAAGGTATCAAAACGCTTGGCGAATTGATGAAGAAATTTTGATGCTAGGTTCTGGATTCTGGATTCTAGTATCAAGCATCCAGAATCCAGAAACCCTTCCTATATTTGATTATTGAAAAGTAATTCTCAACTAAATAAAAAATTTTATGGCCTTTACCCTTCCCGCACTTCCTTATGCATTCAATGCGTTAGAACCTCATATTGATGCACGTACGATGGAGATCCATCATGGCAAACATCATAATGCGTATGTTACTAATTTGAACAATGCCTTGGCCGGCAAGCCCGAAGAAAATCAAAGCATAGAAGAAATTTGTAAGAATATTTCAAAGCACCCCATGCCAGTGCGTAATAATGGCGGTGGGCATTACAATCACAGCCTGTTTTGGACGATCATGGCCCCTAATGCCGGAGGAGCTCCATCTGGAAAATTAGGAGACGCCATCAATGCCGCCTTTGGAAATTTCGATGAATTTAAGACCAAATTCAATACGGCTGCTACCACTCGTTTTGGATCGGGCTGGGCGTGGTTGGTTAAAGATGCGTCTGGAAAATTGGTAATCTCATCTACTCCCAATCAGGACAACCCTTTGATGGATATAGCTGAAGTCAAAGGCACTCCGATTTTAGGACTTGATGTGTGGGAGCATGCCTACTATCTGCATTATCAAAATCGCAGACCTGATTATTGCGCTGCTTTCTGGAGTGTGGTGAACTGGAATGAGGTAGCCAAGCGATTTGCTTAAGGGCGACTCCTAAAAACCATGTCACGTTGAGTTTGTCGAAACATATTTCCTAGTATGGACTCTTTAAATCGGCTTCGACAGACTCAGCCTGACAAATAATTTAGGTTTTTAGAGATAACCCTGAATACTTAAATCTCAATTTTTAGAGTTGCATTTTAGACCTCCGTGCAAACAGAGGTCTTAATATTGTTCTGTCCAGAAGAACAAAGGATAACCCTGTGGCCAGGATCATGATTACTTTCATGACTTGCTTTACGTTAAGCGAAAATGTCGGCAACGGATTTTTGATCCATTCTTTTTTGATCGGAAGTTCATTTAATGATAATGGTGTGCTTACCGAGTCAAATGAGCCGGAAGAAATAAGTGAAAGAGTAATCCCTACAGCGACAACTATACCACCCAGCAAGAGCAGTCCGTTTTTTGGAGAAATGGTCTGAGGGTATTTAAATGAATCAAGATTGTTTAGCACACGTTGTGTAAAATTTTTAGACGGAATTTCTAATATGCCTTTACGCTGAAGGATAACATGAATAGCACGCAATTCCTCCAGTCTCCTTTTTAAATCTGCTGATTGTTGAATTTGTTCTTCAATACGTTTCGATTCAGATGCATCAAGCGTACCATCAAGGTAGTTGAGGAGTGAATCGTCATTCGAAGTGGATATCTTTTCCATACTTACAAAGTTAATGCTTCTTCTTTTAATATTTTTTTTAACTCATCCGCAAGTCGCTGCCTGGCGCGGTGTACTCTTACTTTTACCGTATTGATATTCTGGCTCAACATCTCTGCCACCTCATCCAGCGAAAACTCTTTAATATAATAGAGTTGAATCGCCAACTTATCGGCATCATTCAATTTATTCATCGCCTGGGCTACAAACACCTGTTTATCATCTTTTTCAAGATGGTCAGTTTCCTGTGGGTGTTCGATGATGCTGTTTTCTATACTTTGAAATTGATGATGACTCTTTCTTTTATAACTAATGGCGGTGTTGAAAACGATTCGGTACAACCAGGTGGAGAATTTCGCCTGCTTATTAAAGCTTTTTAGGTAATGAAAAGCCTTAATGAATGCATCCTGGGCAGCTTCTTCAGCCTCTGGCTTGTTATCCAGAATTTTGAAAGCAATGGTAAACGCATAGCTTTTGTATTTATTGACCAATTGAGCATAGCCTTGACGGTCTCCGGCCAATATCTGGTCGATAATCAAATACTCTTCCTGGGTTGTGATCACGGCCATTGGACGCCAAATTGATAATTTAAGTTACAGATTAACTGATGTTATGCAAAATAACCATGCGACACTTGCGATCCCGATCGCTATCGGGGAGAAGCAATCCCCATAATATTGGGGATCGCTTCGCACCACCCACTTCCTCCTCAGATACTCGCGATAACGGAAGATTTAAGAATGGAAACCTGATTATTTTCAAGTTACCTGTAACCACCGAAACGGGTGTCAGCGTCATAGGGGCAAACATTTAAATTCAATATTTATGGAAGGTAATGAAGTAATTATCCCGATTTTAGGAATCATGCTCCCTATCATCATCACGTTAGGAGCTTTTGTGATGATCGTGTACATCCGGAAATTTGACAATATCGAACGGATGGCCATCATCGATAAGGGACTGAGCCCTGATCTGTTTAAACGCGAACGCTCTGTTGCAGGGGCCCTCAGAGCTTCATTATTATTGGTGGGTGCAGGAATTGGTTTACTGGTAGGCTATTGGCTGGACAGCGCTTTTGATATGGAGGAGGTCGCCTATTTCTCTATGATCTTTATTATGGGAGGCGCGGGCTTAGGGTTAGCTTATTTTATTGAAGAGGGTAAGACTAAGAAGCAACAATAAGAGATTATTATGGGTCTTTACGCAAACACCCATTTCATCAGGGTCATAGAGAGCACGAAGATGATAATGAGTGAGCAGAGATTGAGCAAGAACCCGGTTTTTATCATGTCCTTAATGCGAATATAT
>JANMYO010000064.1:0-86094 GCA_031382175.1 Bacteroidia bacterium
ACATCTTTAAGACGTGGGATCAAATCGGTGCAATCTATTTCCCTAGCTAAAATTTCCTCTCTACAATAATTAACGTACGCTGAACTGTTCAAATATAAATTGTTTATTTCCTTGGATAATTTCATTGATTCAAAATATAATAGCCTACCAGCATCCCTAAACCCTTTTCTGAATAATAAAAGACCTCGACTAGCAGTAAGACAAATTTGATGAATACTATTTGGCTCTATCTCTTCTTTCTTAATTCTAATTAAATAAGTCTCGGCTTCATCAAGTTTGTTTTGCAAGCATAGAGAGTAAATAATATTGTTTATTAATTGCGGATCAGTTGGATGTGAAACCAATCCAGCCATTGCAATTTCAACGGCAAGCTTGTGATCTTTCAGTTTACTGTAAGCAATTTCATTTGCAAAGGTTACTGCTGCTTTAGAGAACGGAATATCCAAAAACCAGTTTTTTGAATAATCGATTGCTTCTTTCCATTTTTTATGTTGAGCGCTATCGCGTGCAAGCGCCTCGAAAGAGTTAATGACCTTAAATTCGCTTGGATTTATGGACATCAGGGAACTTTCTTCTTGTTCAGCCCATTCAGCTTGAGCGAGTGCATTATCATTAGGATTTATCAATGACTTATCAAATAATTTTCTACTCTTTTTAATGCTTGCATTTTTCAATTCCAGTGTTGCCAAGGAACTCGCCAATTCAGAAATATTGAATGGATGGAATGAATTTGACTCAATAATATGCAAACCAGATTTTGCAAATCTAGATCCACGATTTCTTAATGTTGCTAGTGATATCTCAGTTGCCATTACCCATGGGTCAATCTTAACAAGTTCACTTCTTCTAATTATGTCATGTGCAAATTCAAAATCTCCCAAATGAGTAAAGAAACGTGCACTGTTACGAAGTATGAATCTATTTTCAGGAGCAAGATAAATTGCATTTCTTATGCACCTTTCAGCTTTCTGTTGCTGACCTAGGATTGCATACATTCTTGAAATTTCAACCCAGAGGATTGGGTTATTGGGGTTTTGAATTAGTCGCTTGCGTAACAAACTAATTTCCCTATGAATATTAAAAAGCTGATAGTTTTCTTTAAACGTATCAATAGTATCAACATCGAAATTCAAATTCAACTCAACCTCTTTCTCTGGTTTGATTGCAAGGTTGGCTGCATTTATCAATGCTGGAGACGCTTCATCTCTATTGTCAATAATGAACTTAGCTATTTCTTTTACTATGGGGTTTGCTTCCTGATTACACAGCAATGCAATACCAATTATATCACCTGCTACGGCTAAAGTCTTATCTTCTTCCCAATCGCTAAGTATGTCAGAAATCTCAGGTTTAAAAGTTGAACTTAATTGAATCCCTTTACTTCCATTCAACTCTCCCAGCTTTACTGTGTTCTTAAAGCTTCGCCAATTAGGAATTACGTGTCGATCTTTCTTTTCAAAGCTATGCGCCACTAATTTGTCTTTAAAAGTCTAAATTCAGCCCTACTTGCAAGAAGATTAAATAACTCAACGAATCTTGTTAATTGGTAATTACTGCCCGCTTCTCTTATGTTCTTAACGTGTCCTCTTTTACTTGGATCAGGAAAACAGAGCATACGGACAATTTTCACTAACTCATCTTTCTCCTCATAATCATTTAAGTGATTGCTTAAGATGCTTATCGAATCCTCAAAAGCAGTAATCCAGTATGGCAATGCACCATTAAAATTAAGTGAAAGAATATTAATCTTGGGATCAATATTCTGCGACAGTAAGGCTGTCATGCTTTGTCCAGTAAAATAGAACGTTGCCATGCTTCCCAAAAGATAACAATCAATTGCAAATGCCTTATCGCTCCAGTCCGGAAGTACAAAACCATGGAATACTTCTGGAGGAGCATATCGATTATCTCCCGAAAAATCTAAATGTGAATGTGGAGCTTTAAGATTTTGACATAATGATCTTCCAAGGTCTCCTGCTTTAGAAGTCACTTTATCAAATACAAAAACATTAGATGGTTTAATATCTTGGTGAGAGACTTTGATATTGTGTAGCTGCTTTAATCCAGTAGCAATATTATGCAAGGATCTAAGTTTCCAGGTAATGTCTACCGCTGCAGTAAAGCGTAAGTGATTTCGCACATCACCATCCCCCTTCTCAAAAATCATGTAGTATACATTTGCAAAGAGAAAGCCCTGAAAATTCTCCTCACCGGCCTCCATAAGCCTGGACACTTTAGAAAGTTTTTGATCACTACATCTTGTTAGTATTTCTTTTTCGTAGTTGTAAGTATTTAACATCTCAGCCATCGCCTGAGGCAAATCTTTCCTGTCATCTCTGACAAAAGTTAGAATATTCAATGCTTTTAGAAATCCGGTTGTTCCATTTTTCGTGACTAAATAACAAACAGAAAAGTGGCCGCCAGTAGCACCCAGTTTTGCTTTCACCCTTTCCTTTACAAGCCAGCCTGACTTTAAAGTTTTTCCCGTCAATGCATGGACTGCGCTGATTTGGTCTTCGGGTAAATCCCACATTGCTTCCATTTAATTTGCTCTTTGATGAATATTATTAATCTTAAATTCACTGATGACTAAACCACCATCCCCAAAAACTTCGTCAATATCTTCCGTACAAGAAACTTGCAGTCTTGTGCTTGTTCTTTGGATAACACATTTACGTGCGCTGACTTGTTTCGATACTTGTTTTGTAATTCGAATACATCGTCCAGAAATTCCTTTTTAGAAAGACCAGCATCAAAGCTTTCAATCAGATAGTCATGAAAGTCTTGGGCAAGAGTGCTGTTTTCATAGGCTTCCTTACTTCCGGTAATCTTGAGTATGAAGTGCATCTGACCAAGTGTATAGCTTGTACGATTATACTGAATCATTTCAGCAAATTGCTTCATGTCCTGATTTCTGAAATCATCGGAATAGGTGGAAGCAATATTTGGATTTTCCTCTCTGATGTAATTGGTGAATGGCTTGAAAATCTTCAATTGCAATTCGCTCTCAACTGCTCGGGACATTTGAAGTACCACCGGAGAGAAATCATCAACCATCTGCATTATAATTGAATCGTTCAGGTTTTCGGCTGAAATGAGGTAATCCAAACTTTGCTTTTCAAGATGCTTTGCGTCCTTAATTGCGCTTCTTACTCTATTTTCAAATACAGTTGCATCTGGTGGTGTTAATCCATCCAATTGCGAATAAATCTTTTTCTGAAATTCGCTTTGGTCGACATACTCCTCTCCAGCCGTTTTACTAGCCTCTTTAATTACGCTGAATATCTTATCAATATTCTTAGAGAGCATTTCTTTCATAACCCGCTGCACCATTGCCTCAACACTCTTCTCCTTTCTTAAATCATCTACTGATAAATCAAAGAAAGCTGAAAGTTTAGCGCTGTTCTCAACAAGGACGACCTCAGTCTGCTTTTCTTTTACAGGCAAGAAGGACTCGGCAGGGAATTCTTTGTATTTATTGAGTATGTCATGGATCTCGTGCGAGTTGAAAACAACAGCCCAATGCCATGTTCCAAACTTATTATTCTGGTTGACTGCTTTCACCCAAAGATTCAGGAAATCTCGCTTTGCTCTTGTCTCATCAGTATCCTGCCCTTTGACTTCAAGTATCAAATAATCACCATTCTTTAATTGAATGATGTAATCCGGATAATAATTTCTGACAACTCCTTTAAAATGATATTTGATCGAAAAGCCTAAGTGGTCATTTTTGACAAATGCTTTTACTGCTTCGTGTGTATCTAAGATATTGGCATTGTTACCTTCCCAGGTGCTATCAAAAACTGTATAATTGATATGCGACTTCTCATGCCAGATATTTGGTTTGGAAGTGTACCAGGTTGGCATATCTGAAGTTGAGCGGATAGGTTTTTCCTTGTCAAATACAGGTTCGAGTAACGCGGCATTTTGATCTTTGATCGCCAGCCAGAAGTGTTGAATGATTCGCGAAATATTCAGTGTAATCAGAATGTTTCTTCTGGTCGGGTCTTGATTAAAGAGATCGGTTTTAATTCTGACTTTATCAGATTGAATAAATTCTTCCGTGAGCTTCAGAAGTTGAGCCATGAAATCGTATTGATCTCCTTTCCAATTTTGCTTCTCAATCCCATAAATGCTCGTGGCCACTCTGAAAATCACCGACTGCATCCTGTATTTCTCAGCAAATAGTTTTAAATCAACTTCCGTAAGTGCTGCCGGGGTCACATCGCTATCAATAACGCCACCCAAATCAGCTTTACTAATGGTGTCCGAGGGATCGATTTCTATTGTCTTTAATGCGCTGTAATCAATGGATAAGCGCGATTGATAAACTGTATCTACCCGAAGGATATTTGGAAAAGTAATCTTAAAATCTTTTTTGGCCTTTGACGGCTCAATAAGAAACTTAGGCTTTGGCGGACGTGGAACTGCTACGCCACCTTCATGTGGTATGAAGGAAAATGGAACACCAAATATATTCACGTACTCAGGACCGAGCATTCCGTTTTCATCAAAATCATAACTAACCCGTCTCAGTCCCCTACCCACTACTTGTTCACACAATAGTTGACTTGAGAATGCCCGTAACCCCATAATCTGTGTTACATTTTTGGCATCCCAACCTTCTGAGAGCATACCAACTGAAATCACATTTTGAATATGCTGGCCTGGCTTATCAATTTTTCCAACCGTGTCGACCTTCTCCCTCAATGCCGCAGCCAACTCAGCCTTTGAGCCGGTTAAGGTATCATCCTCGTTTTCAATTGACCCGAGAATCTTGCTATCAATCTGAAGGGCTCTGTCAACATCACAAATCTCTTTTACAATACAGGATTTCGAATCAAAATAATGTTTGATACGATCTGCTGTAACTGTAGTATTGGTGATCGTTATCATTACCGGAGGAATATCTTTTATTCCATCCTTTACCCATTCCTGTTTTGTTCTTAGCCAATCCGTGGCTAGGAGATCATAAGCATTCATTACCAACTGTGGTAATGGTGTTTCCTTTGGCACTTGCTTTTGATTGATGTCATCTTTGACCTCCTGATCCATATAAATATGGTACAGTCTTGATTTATAATCGGGTGATAACTTTCCATCGTCTCTTAATACAACTCGTGGTGTTTTTACCAAGCCTGATTCAATCGCATCGTTCAATCCAAAGTCACTGATAATCCAATCAAACAAACCTACTTCAGTTGTCTTCTTTCCGGTTGGCACAAAAGGAGTTGCCGACAAATCGTGGCACCGAAGGATTTTAACCTTTCTACCAAGCTTATCTAAACCACCAACCCAAACGGTATTATCTATTTCGTCTTTGGCTACACCTTTTACTTTGCTTTCTGCGGCTGATCTCCACGCATGATGTGCTTCATCGTTGATGATAAGAACATCAGGAGCATTAGCCATCTCGCCCAACACTTGCTTTGTGTATGCTGTATCGCTTAGCTCGATTTGCTTACGCTTATCAACACTCCTGATTTGTTTCTTCTCAATTTTTTCGTTCAGTTTATCTTGTGTATCCCATGCCAGCATGTGCCAGTTGATAATCTTAACTCTCCCCTCTCTCAACTTTTCCATCAGCGTTGATGGCACAACATGAAACTCAGTGTAATAATTATTCTCTGCGGTGGGATCAAGAACAGCCAGTCGTGTTTTAACAGTAAGACCAGGAGCAACTATTAAAATATTTTTGCTGAACCGTGTATCCTGCCGATAAGAAACTTTGTTCAAGACATTGTAAGCTATGAGCATGGCCATGACAATAGTTTTGCCAGAGCCAGTAGCCATTTTGCTACACCACCTTACAAACTCACCGCCATCGCCTGGTATTTCAAGACCACTGGTGTAGTTTGCCGGAGCTTCATTAAGAAAGATGATGGTTTCTATTGCTTCAAGCTGACAAAAGAAAAATGGATAACCTGGTTTCCCTGTATCGTTCCAGTGTAGAAGCAACTCCTGAGAGACACCTGTTAAACCGGGGCGGCCATTCTCCTGCCAATCCGCGAGCCGCTTACGAATAATATTTACAAGCGGCAGTGGCACGAATTTTCCGCTCTGATTTTCTCCACTCCCAGGGCGTGCAATAGTAAACCCGGCCTCCCTCCTTCCTTCTGCCAAAGAAAACTCTTGCGTGGATTCATCGCGAGTCCAATGTTTATTGGGAACACGATAAGGTGAGCAAATAATTAACTGATCTATCTGCTTCATCGCTTGATGATTTTTAAACTTTCAATTCCACGATCATCAATGATTTTAACAGCAATCAATTTGCCCGGAGTGAATGGCAATGAAATTGTACCTCTAAATGCTTCTACTTTCTCTTCATCAATTTCAGCCTTCAAATTCTTTGCAAGTTTAGACCAGCCATCTTTAGCCCCTGCCATTGGAAAAAAGATTTGTCTTGGGAACAAACTACGGCCATCATAATCTGTATCTAGCATCCACATGGCGATGTTTTTGGAACCACCGCTATCAATGGCACCGGTCTTAGGATTGTAATAGTCAAATCCTGCTACTTCAATAGTTACTTTGCCTTTGTCATCACCCTTTGCAATTTCATGAACTCGAACATCCGGCTGACCGATTAACCAGAAGCTTTGATTTCCTGTTTTCTGCTTCTTTAAGTCATCGGTTTGCAAATCCATATTCATTTGAGCCTTGAGGAGTTTGAAGCCAAGCAACTTCTCTGATGTTTCATCAATATCCTTAGCCGCTTCTTCGTCAAACTGGAAAGCGCAGAACAACAAAATATTTGGTTTCAATTGACGAGCTTCTTCAATTGCCAGTTCGACTACACGCGCATCCAATGGTGCGTGTTCTGGGCCAAAGACAATCAATACTTTTTGTGACTTTGCCTCCTTTGTTTCACCAACAGCTTGGATGTATCGTGTTCCTTCTTGCGTCTCGATTCTACTGAATTGTAAAATTGCTCCTCCTTTACCCCTTGCTCCAGTTCTTTGGAGTTCATCTTGCCATTGATCCTGCCGAAGTGTTTCGCCAGAACGTGTTACTGAATCATCGGCATCAGTCTGCTCACCAACTTCTTCGTCAAGGTTTTTGACAAATGGCGCAGGAATGCTCTCTACAGTAAATGGCCCGGTGACTCTTGATTTACTGTTATCAATCTTCGGTTGATCAAATAGTACCTCGGATCCAGGTGGTTCATTATTAGCAATGCTCTTCAAAGTAATGTGTGGAACAGTTTTGTATTGAAATCCAGAACTAACTCCTTCACCCTGCTGGGCAAATGGATAATAATCAAAGTCCGCAGTCATTAGCCGTTGCTTAGCTAAAGCAACTGCAACCCTAGAAGTATCACAAGTAATCCACCGCCTTCCCCATTGCTCGGATGTATAAGAAGTTGTTCCAGAACCGCATGTAATATCAAGTACAATATCACCTGGGTCTGTTGACATTAATATACATTTCTCAACAACTTTATAGGACGTCTCAACCACGTAATTTTTCTTCGTCCCCAGCATCATTGATTCCCATCTATCAGTAATTGGAATAACTGGAAAATCATCAACAAGCCGTCTGTATCGGATTACACTGCCCATTACCTCGATTCGATTGGACTTAGCTAATTGCTTCATTCCTTCAAGAGTCGTTTTCCAATGCGTGTCAGCTCGAGGTTTATAAATTGTACCCTGAAACTCGAATGATTGATCGGTTGAGGAAGCACCATCTGAATAAAGCGCAGCTAGCTGGTATCGTTTTCCTTTATCCTCAATATTCCCAGTAACCAATTCCTCTTTAGTTAACCTTCTTGAACTCCCATCATTTTTTAATAGCATGTCATATCTATCAAGAGAGGTGTCCCCCAATTCTCGTTGTTCGTACAACTGTCTGTATTTTATTTTATTAATATCCTTTGCGTACCAGACTAAAAAATCTACCGTAGAAGCAAGAACATTAGTTTCTTGGCCACTTGTTTTTTGAAATGTTATCAAGCGAACAAAATTAACAGTGCCAAATACATCATCTAATATTTCACGAACGTGGTGTACATTTTCATCGCTTATCTGAACAAACACACTTCCACTTTCATGGAGCAGTTCCCTTGCAAGCAATAACCTATCACGCATGTAACTTAAATATGAATGAATACCAAGTTCCCATGTATCCCTGAATGCCTTGATCATTTCGGGTTCTTGAGTAAGGTCATCATCGCTACCATCTTTTACATCCCGCTTATTTACAAACGGCTGGAAGTTGGATCCGTACTTTATTCCATAAGGTGGATCAAAATACAGCATCTGCACTTTACCACCCATGCCTTCTTTTTCAAGAAGTGAATTCATGATCAGCAATGAATCGCCAGCTATTAACCGATTACTCCAACCTTCCTTGTGCTTGTAAAATTCTATGGCTTCTCTAAGTGGTTTCTTATCCTTTTCAAAGAGTGAGAACTGAGCACTTGGTTCTTCGTCTTTCTTTACAGACTCAATAATAGTTTTGGGATCAATGCGCTCATGCACGTGAAGGCTCACCACAGGGACTTCAAAAGAAGTTCGCTCGGCTTTACCAGCCCATTGCAACTGAGGGTCAAGGTGCGGATCGTACTGATACGTTTTCTTGTTCTGGCCATACTCGGTATCGGTAGTTTCGTTTACCAATCCTATATGAGGATTGTTAACCCGCTCCTTATCCAGGTGTTCGTATTGTTCAATGGGTTTTGCTGAGGCTTTGGTCTTGCGCTTTACTGCTACCTTCTTTGGTTTCTTGGCCATGTTATATTTTTAAAAAAGCTATGCTTACGATTGTAGTGCTGAGCCATAATTATTGGTTGGGCTTGCTGGTTTTAATCTTAAAGCCAATTTTACGCATTGGTTCGGTGGGTGGGTTGAGCAGTTCTTTTAAGTAACGGAACACCATACTGAAATTTTCATCGTGCTTGTTCACCTTACTCTCCAACTTCTCCAGTTTTAGCAGAATGTCTTTATGATCGACTAGCATACTTTTGAACTTAGCATAAATGCGCATAATCTGGATGTTCACCTGAATAGCCCTGTCACTGTTCAGCACACTTGATAACATCAACACGCCATGTTCGGTGAAGGCAAAGGGTGCATACCTTCTGCCACCCCTGCCTTTCTTTGAGATCGCAAATTGCGATCTCAAAGAATCCCACTCCTCATTGGTCAATTGAAACATAAAATCTTCAGGGAACCTATCCGGATTCCTTTTCACCTGTTCATTGAGCCTTCCAGTTTCCACCTGGTAAAGTTCTGCCAGATCGATATCCAGCATCACTTTGTGGTTTCGGATCAGGTAGATCTTACTGATCACTACTTCATCGGGAATGGCAAGGTTCTTAGTCATACTGATTGATCATCTGGTTTCGGATATCGGTTTGCAGAAGTCATGGTTGCGTATTTTGTCAAGGGTAAAGATAAAGAAACCGAGAGATAAAATGCCTCACGGTAACCGTTTCATAGTCAAGCAGCTTCGCTTCCTTCTTCAAGCTCAAGCCCACGTATTGACCCCAAAGCGTTGCCTGAGATTCCGTCAATCGAACCTACAATGTCGGTCATCAGGAAACTCATTTGGTCAACTCCGTTTTCCTGTTTTTTCCAGGATGCCAGCATAGATTTTCTTTGCTTGTCAATTGTCTCGCGCATCTCAGATGCAGTTTCAATAATGGCCTCTACCCGTTGCTTAAATTCACTGCTCATCAGGTAATTATACAATGCCTGAATCTTTTCAGCGCGATTAAATTCGGTGGCCTTGATATTCGCCTGAGTAATACAAATCTGACGTATAGCCGCAGCGAGACCAGCCACTTCCTTAAAAGTGCATATCCAAACACCGTTGCGCAAGCCAAAGGTTGGCATGTCTTTCGGCATCGCCTCTGTAACCAGAATACCATGATTAGCCCCATGCTCCAACATGTCATCTTTTAACTTCGTAATCCAGCCCTCACTGAAATTTTTCGTGCGCTTGCTTTCATAGGCAATGATACCGCATTCCTGTCCATACTGTGTTCGTACCACATGGATAGTATCAGCACCATTTTGTCCTTTTGGAACTTCTTGAACCGAATCAAACTTAAAAAGATCGGTGAGAAGTTGTTCAAGTGCAAGTTCCTGCACTTCGCCTTGTGTTTGCATAGAGCCTTGCTCTGCTTTGCGCTTCATTTCATCCAGTTGCTTTCTTAAATCATTCAACTGCTTATCGCGTTCTGCAAGCTTCATTTCATTCCGCTCGGCTTCACGATCAACAATAGCCGTTTCAATTTTTGAACGCTCAGCATTCAATTCCTTTTCGTACTTGAGTTTGATTGCATCTTCGCGCTCTTTGGTCTCGCGCTTAATACGCTCCATTTCAAGTTCAAGTTCTTTGGCCTTGTTCAGCTTCACTTGTTTTTCTTCCAGCTCTTTTCGAAGTCCATCCAGCTCAGTAGACACGTCTCCCCTTACTTTTTTCTCCAGCTCTGTCTTCAATTTTGATTTCTCTGCAATGAGTCTTTCACTAACTAACTGGTCAATGGCAGTTGCCTTTTTGTTCAGTTCCTCCTTCTCTTTGTTGAGTGCTGTTTCCTTTTCGGAAAAGCTTGTCGCTAACGCTGTGCGTTCTTCCTGCATCAGGTGATCCAATTGGTGTTTCAGGGATTGGTCGGGTGAAAATTCATGTTTACACTCCGGGCATGTGATCATTAACTTTTTCATATCGGTTTCTTTTAGTTTTTGTTTCCGATACAATTTTACTTTGACCCAGTTCAGTGGTACTGAACTCCCGTAAAAAGTTTACTTTTGATAATGTCAAAGCCGTTTATTCGATACTGGGCCTACGATAAGTGCCTTCAAAAGCAAGGGTTCAAATACACTTGGGAAGACCTTCAAAGGGCTGCAAACCAAGATTTGGAAGATCGTGGATACCTTCCTATTAAAAAGACTCAGTTTTACGAGGACATAAAAGCATTAAAATCACCTCCATGGATGGCACCCATCGAAACGTACAAAGAAGGTGGACAAGCTTTTTACAGGTATAGTGATCCTGACTTTAGTATTCGTAAACAAGAACTTAATGGTGCGGAAGCTGAACAAGTCCGATCAGCGTTAATGGTGCTTAGTCGCTTTAAAGGAATGCCCCAATTTGAATGGGTTCAGGAATTAATACCGAAAATTGAACAAGCTTTTAAGTTAGGCGAGCGGAATGAGGAGATCATAGGTTTTGAACAAAACGTTGATCTAAAAGGACTCAATTATTTCGGTGAGCTATTCAATGCAATACTGTTCAAAAAGGCCTTGAAGATTAAATACAAATCCTTTACCAGCAACGCTATCGTTGAACAAATCATCCACCCCTACTACCTCAAACAGTACAATAACCGCTGGTTTCTGTTTGGAAAAAATCCAGAGTACGATGGCATCAGGAATCTTGCATTGGATCGAATTGAAGATGAAATCACCGAAACAAACAAGGCTTACATTACAAATACTGACTACAACTTCGATGAATATTTTGAGGACATCATCGGTGTAACTAAACCTGTCAATAAGCAAGTTGAAAAAGTGAAGTTATGGTTCTCACCTGCACAAGCTCCATACATTCATACCAAGCCACTTCATGGGACTCAAAAAGAAAAATGGGATGAGAGTGGTATGATTGTAACTATCGAAGTGATCCCTAATCCTGAATTAGAACATTTGATTTTGAGACATGGGGAGAATTGTAAAGTGCTAGAGCCGGAGGAGTTGCGAGCCAGGATTAAAAATAAATTAAACATTTCGTTCAATAATTATTAGCATGCCTCATAACAACTACCAATCATTCTATAAAAGCTTGTCACCAGATGAGTTGCACTTTTACAATCTATACAAATTAAATACAGGTGCCTTTGCATACAACTTGAATACCCTGCTTAGAAATAAATCTCCCCTTTCCACATACACTCAAGCAATCAGCAATCTGGATAATTTGATATTGAAGTATGTTCACCCGTTTGAAATTACATTATACCGTGCATGTACAACAAACTTAGTTGATCCATTTATTGATGGGTCCATTTATACAAACCCTGATTATTTATCAACTGCAATATTACTTGAACGCTGCCAAAAGCACTTTACAACCCCTGAAAATCCTGCATTACTCATTTTCAAGTGCTCGGCAAACATGAGCATGGCTCCTATGGATTTGAATGAAGAACATGGTGAATCTGAAGATGAGATGTTACTTGGAAGGAGTAATCGATTTAGGCTTAAAGAAAAGACTGTGGTTACTGAAAGAAACGAGATTGAGCGTACTATGGGGCGATTTGAAGCCCTAGGAGTAAAAGAACTGGTCATCTACAATTTTATTATATGAGTAAGTCTTCGGAAGCAGAATATCGGATGATTAAAGTGGAGAGTTATTATGAAAGTGGAAGCGGTTTACATGGCAATGTTCATATAAGACCTCTCCTTGGTCAATCACCTTATGAATCTTGGATGAGAGTTGAGTGCTCAAAAGTTTTGATGGATGAAAAAGTGCATAAAGTTGGGAGCAAATTCCTAATCAAAGCAAAGATCACAAGTCGCGAAGGGGGCACACCATTTATATATTCTTCATATGCTTGGCCTTATTCAGTTATAAAAGATTAATTATTTGGGCAATGCCTGCGGCCCGGGCTATTCGCTGCAAGTCCGGCCTCACTCCTGCCAACACACTTCGTGCTTTCCGCTTCTATCCCTATTGCTTTTGCCAGCGCAGCAGCAACACACATTGTGCAGGCCACACATGCCAATGATTGTTGCTTAAAAGCCGGTAAATGTGCGAACTTACAGCCTCTGAACAATAATGCCCAATTTTCTCTCTGATGTTTACTCAAGCGGAAATAATCAAAAAAAGAAAGAAGCACCTAAAAGAGCTAAAGGAGATTGCGAACGTTTTTTTTAAAGAAAACAAAGAAATCAAAGGTCATCATCAGCACAATTGGGAGGCCCAAGTGATTGAGAACAATATAAAGCAATTGAAGCGCATTATCTTAAATGCCAATAAGCAATTAGGTGACGCTGAACTTCGAGCCTATGCCACTAGTTCCGCAGCACAATTTGATCAATTGCGGAAAATAGTCACTGGAGAAGCAGATTTTGATATTGAAGTGTACATGACTGATATGGTCAATGGTATCGAGCGATTTGAAATTCATACTTATTCACCAAGTTTCTCCATTGTCCATGACCTTTTCTGGATCCCAGATGGAACCATTGGAGAACAACACAGCATCGCTACCGGAAAAGTGTCGCCAGATATTTATGAAAAGTATTGCCCTCTACGATTGGAAATCATTGAGAAAGAGGTTATTCCTTATTTGAAAAAAAAGTCAAACTATTCAACTCATCTTAAACTATTGAATGAGGTCATTAACTCATTTGGCAAAAGTTCTTTTCTATTCTTAAACATCGTTCTAATAACCTTAGCTGAGAGTTTAGTTAGAGAGTTATGTAAATTCGTCTACTCAAAGCAGAATCCTGGTAAAAGTGAAAATGAGATCAATGAATACATTTACGATAAGTTTAATTCTTTGGAGACTTTAATTACAAAAGCAGATTGGAAAAAAGATATTCCGGTAAAAATCATGGAGGCTTATTCAAACTCCAAATTTATTATTGACCCAACCCTTGATGAGATTGCCTTGCGAGTAGAAGGGCACAAGACTGCAGAAGACGATATAAAGAAGGAAGTTCAAAAAATGAGTAAAATCATTGAAGATGTTATAGTTGGAAAAAAGCAAAATGACGAATCCGTGAGCGAACTGACGAGAAGTCATCTTACGAGGATGAAAGAGCTTTCGAAAAGTATAATTAATAAAGAAGAATTTATAAATGTTTCAATTCGGTATCGGCTACAATTTTTGCTTCGCAGGTATAAGGAAGACAGAAATTCGATCATTCATGGAAACTATTTTGAGTTTGACAAAGGGTGGAAATGCTATATCTATTTATCAGCGATTACTAAGACATATGAAGTGATAAAAGAGTATGATGAGATTTATAAAAAGTAATCCCAGCAGCAACACACATTGTGCAGGCCGCACATGCCAAGGCAAAAACCAAAGCCTACCCAAAGAGTGTCGCTGCCCAGCCCGGTGATGAATGATGAAGATTGAGTTATTGAAAAGCCAACGTAAAAAACTTTCTATGAAGATTTTGGTAAGCCCGGATGCCAAAGCTACTTAACATAACGCTCGCCATTATATAACTCTTGCCGAGCTAAGTCCCTGACGCACAGTTCTATAATTATATTATGTTAACCATCCCAGCGTGCCATTGCGCACATGCCTTTGCTACGCTGGTCTGGGGGTTTTAGGCTTCGTATTGAAGTTCGGGATTGTTCCGCACAAGTCAGCCGCACAGTTATATAATTTGACGTTATGTGTAAATAGCCGCTCAAGGCCGCGCTCATCCGGGCCGTGCACACCTCGTCCTTGAGTGTCTATTTAAACGATAAAGATTGAGCAGGAAAGTTTTTTGCCAACGCGCATGAGTGCACCAACCGCGCCAAGCATAAGTAATGCAGGCCGCACATTCCTGGCGCCAACCAAAGCCCGCATCACACATGCTTGTTCCAACGCTCTAAATCAATTCAATTGAGTTGCGATAAGGCTCACTGGATTAGCTAATTAGTTCGCTGAACGCTCACCAGAACTTCAAAAGTGTTCGCACCTTATTTTTCTTTTGTCCTTTTTGCCTTGACTTGCCTATGCCGAAGCGGCTCCGCGCAGGCAGGTGCAAAAAGAACGAAAAAAATCAAGGCCCAAAGATGCTTCCCCGCACTTGCCAACGCGCCACCCCGCAGCGTTCCCGGGAACAAAAAAACCCCTGATTTCTCAGAGGTTTTTTGTGTCTTCAGATTGGTTACGCTACCCGAAGGTAGGAGGCTTGACCAACCATAACAGTACAAATATACGAAAAATCTATACTTTTAACAAAGTATGGATTACGCCAAAGTAGAGCAGTACGTATCAAAACCGCGACTGGACAGGTACTTAATAAGCTGTTCAAATTCACAGGCGCGTGCAATCAATCTATATGCTGAGAACATAAAGGTTTCGCAAGCATTTTATCCGTTAATGAATTTATTTGAAACGTTTTTACGCAACAATATCAATGATAATCTAAGCACCCATTTTTCAGATAGCGCATGGATCATTAACCAAAAGACGGGTTTTATGAGTGACCCATCACTTGGACCCAAGTATCGTATGAAAAAATGTGTAATAGACGCTGAATTTAATATTCGTGGTACAATTACTCCAGGCAAGATCGTGTCGGAACAAAGTCTAGGCTTTTGGACAAGTCTTTTTGAGCCGAGTCATTATTCATTAATAAGCGGAAGTGTTATCGGATGTTTTCCCAACAAACCCGCAACGGCAAATCGCAATACCATCGCAAATTACCTGAAACGGATCCGAGAATTTAGAAACCGCATATACCACAACGAGGCAATATGCTTCAACAATATCACTATCGACTTCACTCATGCCAGTGCCATTAAATCAGATATCTATACGTTGCTGGATTGGATGGATGCTGATCTCAAACCTTACGTGCAGCAGTTTGACAATATTAGTACTGCCATAGTTCAAGCTCAAGCTGTTTAGCCATACTACTCGCGATCATACTTAAACATACCACAAAGTTAAGGGCGTGCGGAATAGAAAGATGCAAGGGTGCGCTGCGCCTGCTCGAAAAAAAATCTCCACCCTCCCCTCCTTCCAGCCCGCCTGCCACGGGTAGTATTTTTTTTCGGCAGCCCTTGCATCTTTCTATCCGGTCCCGCCTGCCTGCCGGTAGGCAGGTGTGATCGTGCTATGTTTAAATATATCATTCGTGTCCGCATCGGTGGGTGCCTGCCCCGAGCTTCTCGGGGGTGGCTACGGTTTGGCGCCTGCCTGTCCGGTAGGCAGGTTCGGCCCTGTTTGCTTTCTGTCCCTCTGGCATCAAAGAGGTTTGCCTCAGGCTTTTGTGGCTTGCGTGTTCCATTTCAGAGCTCCTTTTTTAGGGGGCTCTTTTTTTAAGCACTAGTCATGTGCCACTAAATTATTAAAGAACCCAAAAGTTGAGTCGATTAAAACTCGCCTATCAAGACCCAAATTCATTTCTTCACAAGCTGTTTCGGATACTAGCGAACAAGAGAAGCAGGCCGCTAAGTTTAAATCAAATATTCCTTGCCCATCAGATTCCCAGCATAAAGGATCAGAAGAACAATCAACGGCTCGATTCAATCCTTTTTTTATAATGTCGAAAAGTTTTTGCGGCTCACCTTGAGAAACTAAACCTCCCATGCTTCCTTCTGCGCCCTCAGCCGTATAAATTAATACGCCCGACATTTTTTTTTCTTCATTACTTGAAATGTATAATCGTTCTTTAAGACTGGCTGTTGGGTATCCACAAGAAAATTCCAATTCTCTCATTAGCATGTGGGAAAAAGAATGGATTAAAAAATTTTTGATACCGTTGTTGTAGATCTTCCTCTTAATTCCTGCTCCTTGACTATTTAAATTTGGTTCAGAATCAAGATACTGTGAGAATCTGCTTCTTAAATCGTCCTGATTATCTAAAAGCCATTTTTCTATTTGGCTATCTTTGAATTGAAAGAAAAGACCTTCACCAAGCGTTTCGTTTGCTGGTAATACGTAAAGCTCTTTTGAATCAATAGAAAATATGTCTTGTCCTGTGGAAGAAGGGATTGGTTCACCATTGATGATTACCCTCTCTTTCGGTTTTACTCTTGTGAAATCCAACTGAACATTTGTAACTTTTAATTCTTCAACCTGCTGTATTTTTGTAAAGTAATTTATTAAAGTACCGCGAGCTTCAATGTCGTTAAATTTCAATCCCTCGTTTTTGGGTTCATTCGGGATAGAAGCATTGTTTGAAAAGCATTGATATTCTTGCCATCTATAATGCTCGTGGAAGTCAATGTTTTCATTATCCTGAGTTGTATTTAAAAACTCGCTTTCAATCTGTTTAAGAAACAATTCATTGTCGGGAACTTGGAAGTCATTCTCCACTATCCAAAACTCTTTATCCACCTTCGCCCAAAACACATCCTTAGGAATATCCTTTGCCTTAAAATTTTTATACTTTTCGTTTAGCTTTTCTGTGGCGCTTATTAGTAATGGGGATATATTTTCAGCAAGGTGCATTGGTATAAACAAACTTGAAAAGCCACTCGCGTAATAAACATTATTCGCAGTCACCAAAGCAATTTTCATTCTTTCTCTTCCACTACCAGGATCTCCTCGCACATGACAAACTTCAAATGGTGTCGGGCCATCAGTTTCTAATTCAATCTCCCAAGGTTTTTCACCCCTACAAAATGGTTGGAGACTATTAATACCTTCCAAATTTATTTTTGGGTTTTCGCTATAATTACTTCCTGAACCTAAACCACAATTTTGACATTCAATAAAAACACTCGCATACCCTTCTGATTTTGTTTTACTCTCTGTCCATTTTAGTTTTGGATTTGAACAGCAATTATCGATGGTAAGCAAATTCTCTCCTTTATCCTTATCATCTCTGACCCTTAATTCTCTTTCCGTTTTCCATCTTAAATATTTTGGCCAAGGAATGTCAGACAAATGACCATTAGGACAAATTAGAATTAAATTGGTTTGTTCCAATGTTCTATACTCTCTAATCTTAATTGGAATACCTTCTTCGTTTTTAGAATTTAGCTCCCAAAGAAAATCATTCCCGTCACGAGGTGGAGCAAATTGATCGATCTTTAATGCTCCACCATGTTTTCTACATTCTTTCTCCCAAATTTCCATCCATGAATCAATCTTTTTTAGTTCTCCATGTTTATTTTTAAACCATTTTGGAAAGTGTGTCGCTTTAATCATGTAATCACTTGAAGAGCCATTATCTCCCGTTCTTTCAAGAGCTAATTTAATTGGGTGATTTTTCCAATTAGGAGTATTATAGGCCTCATTTAATGCCATGTGAGGGATTCCCACAAGACAAATAAGATTGTCTAATTCTTTTTCCCGTTTTAGAAATTTTACAAATCTCTTATCATCAATGAAATTCAAACCTCTATTTAGAATTTCGATTTCTGAGTTTCTATATACAAGATTATCATCGCTATTATTAGTTCTTATTGTACCTGTTTTCGCATTTACCCAAAGCAAAAATTTCCATTTATTTATATCAGAAATCAGTACATAATAGCCAAGTTTGGAAGTGATAATTGATCCGACACCAGATGTTGAAGAAAGTAATTTATACTTTCCGATACCTTGATTATATTGATTTTGCCTTAATATTTTCATTTTACTTTGGATTAATTTTTATGGCTGCCTCAGGTTCAATTACCCTGAGTGACATTGGAACCTGCCACTTTTCACTGTGAATATTTCCTTCATATTCATCAATGTTTACATATAACTGCTCTTGTTGTCTAACTCCCTTTGTTGATTTATTGTTAAACACAAAGTCTTTTCTTTCGGCACTAACTTTATTCGATTCCTCTTTCCATTCTTCTAAAGCATCTTGTATCCACTTTTTGATTTGAATTAAATTTTCATCCTTCAATAAATTTCTGATCATAACGTCTTTCTCAATTCCAAGTCGCGTTTTTCTCTCGCTAAAATAAATTGTTAAATCCGATACGATCTGATTCAATTCAGTTTCACTTAGATTGGAAATGACGGGAGCAGAATTTCTTTCTACAAAGCGAGGAACCCTGTGGCGGATCATTGTAGCCAAATACAAACCTAAATATCTTTCGACTGCTTTTTGCGTGAAGGGAGTTATTGAAATTGGCTCGACATAACTATACATTTTTTCATGAAACTCAATGAACTTTTCATAGTGCGAAACATCTCTTGCTCTAAATGGATGGTGAATTGTCAATACCATACCATAGGAATCTCTACCCACTCGACTACTGGCCTGAATATACTCAGCAGTATTGCGAGGCATAGAATTCATGATTATTGAATTAAACCTGGAAACATCAATTCCCACAGAAATCATATTGGTCGCTACTACAAATTCAGGAGGAATATTTCCACGCATTGTTTCGCCATTATCAAGATGAGCAAATCTTTTCTCAGCAAACCATTTCGATTCTACTTTCTTTAATTCGTTTTTCACTTCTTCACCAGATAGCCGTCCGGTTAACTCTGCTTCATTAATCGGTCCATAGGTATAAATCGCGTGCATTAATTTTTGGGGCCTTACAACGCGACTAAATACACGCCTTACTTCTTTAAGAATGTAAGATTGAACTTGAGATTGTGTCTTACCAACTTCTTTTACACTGTTGAAATAGGAAAGAATAGTATGATAATAATCCATCGCCTTTTCAAAACCTTTGTATGAATCAAAATCAATCGGGTTGTTATTCTTCAATTCTTGTAATTCAAAAACGGCACGGTGCGTCATTAATATAGCAGCTAATCTCATTTGCATCCATATTTGAGTTCTTCCAGTTGGGATAATCCCAATATATCTTCTCTTTGATAAATACTCGAAAGCGGTTTTGTCTTTATCGCTGTATCTTCTCTTGTAAAAGGCGAAAAACGAATCATCGCATTCTACACCTGGTTTTGGAAATAAGTCAACCTTTCTGTCAAAAAGCGCTGCGATTTGAAGTCCTGTATTGCGTGTTGTTGCTGTTGAAGAAATTACTTTTGGCCGGGTACCATCATCTCTCGTGCAAAGTTGGTTAACTGCTGATTCAAATAGTGCGACTGCTGAGCCAAGTGGGCCAAGCAAAAGATGTAATTCATCTTGAATAATTAAATCGGGAGGAAAATATCCGCCTGAAGGCTTACCAACTTCCCAATTACCTCTACCAAAAATTCGTCTTGAATCACTATTCCTTCCCTTATCGGTTCCATTGACTTTGTGAGCTAACTGAGCAAACTTATCGACAGTACCGAACAATAGCGTAGGCGGATGCTGGTAAATAGTTTCATCGGATAAAATAACTGGAATTGGGCCTTGATCTTGTCTTTTTAGAGAAATTCTTCCTGTTCCAAAAGAGAAAGAACATTTTTTATTTGAGCATTTTAAATGCACTCTGTCTTTAAGAAAGACATCTGGCGCTTTTAAATCTTCCCCTGTCTCACCAATTATTTGTGATTTACACCAAGGACAATCAGTAAAGGGAATTTTATTTTCCGTACCGACATTTAATTTTAAATACTCTTTTATTAAGTCTTCGTTTGTGTTAGGTATAGAATTTTTTCCTACCCATAAGCCAATGTTGATTGGCTCGTCTCCTAAATTATATGATTCTGCCCAGCATCTAATTAACTCCAAAGCCATTATCAAGAGTGTTGCTCTTTGAAACTGCTGTAAGGTTAACAGCCTTAGAGTATATCGCATAATTGCGGCAGTTCCACCACCCTTCGCTCCGTGTAATCTTCTGCGATTGATAATGGTCAATGCAATAAGGCCTAAATATGCTTCTGTTTTTCCGCCACCAGTGGGAAACCAAACCAAATCAACCCAGTCATTTCTCCTTTCCCATTTTTTATCTTTTTCTTCCTTGAAAATTCCATCGAGATTAAGTAGTATAAAAGCTAATTGAAATGCTCTCCAGGAAGCTGCTTCTTTGAAAGGGGGAAAAAGTTTATCGTCAGTCTTTTTACTGTAAAAAGCGAAGTTGAAAGTTTCAAAAGAACTATCTTCCATAAAAGAACCTACTTCATCTTTCTTTGTCTTTACAGAATGCCACAACTGCATAAACATGGCTGCATTCATTAACCTAAAAGATTCTAAATTCAATTTATTACTATCCCCGGAAAAAAATATTCGGGTATTTGTTTGCATTCTTAAAAAATCACTTTCACATTTATCTAATTCTTGCTTTGCAATGCCGTCAGTTAAAAGCCCTTTTTTGTAATCTGCTCTTTTAATTTCAATCCATTTGCCGTAAGCATCAACAAAATTATTTAGACCATCAATTACTTCTGTATCCGTAGCATTCGAGAAGGACGATAACCATTTAAATTCTTGTGCTTTTGAATTATTCAAAAAGAGATCGTCCTTGAATTCCTCCCCTTCCAACACCGCTGCTGTGCTTTTATTTCGCGGAACAGGATCAACATCAGGTGTGTCACAATATGGAATGTATTCTGTTTCTACTGTTTTACTTTGCTTATCCCATTTAACGGAACAACCGTGACCAATTCCAAAATCTTTGAATTGCTCGTAAATGAACCCCGTAGTTGTATCCTCATCATAAAAAACTTCCTCCTTTTTTAGAGAAAAACTATTATACGGAACAAGGTGTTGATTGGAACAGGAAAGTTTCACTCCAAAGAAACATTTCTGATTAACCAACTCATTAAAAGTTGAGTAATAACGGTTATCATCTTGCAGAGATTCGTCAAATGGTGTGCTTGTATTAAGCAATTGAACTTTAACAAAAAGGTTGTTATCGTCTTTTCTTGAATCCCTACTTATTTGAACGTTCAAAGACAATGAGGCATAGTCATTGTCCTTGTCATCAATAATGTTTTTGAACACATCTTTCAGACCTTGACTTATCTCAGAACCATCAGATAATAAAATTTTTATAGTTTCTTTATAATCATTCCTAAAATATAAATAAGATTTTTTTCTGCTGGTTGCTGGAAAATCAATATTCTCTATTTTAATTATTCTCTCAACTAATTCCGATCTCCAAAGTCCATAACCTCCTGAGCTTGCATCTAAAAGGTTTCTCAAATGATCACTTATATTTTCCGCAAGCTCAATTTCCTGAGTAACGTCATATAGGAGCTTTCTTACATTTACATCAACTATCGAAGTTTTCAGTTCGTAGAATATGGTTGACTTTAAACTGCTTAAATGGGTGCCCGATTTTGTTAATCTGGGTAATGTGGCTATAGGTATTGTTTTATCGAATAGACTCTCAGCAACTTGCTTTTGTATTGCACGAATTCGGGCTTTTACTATTGTTACTTCTTCTGAAGTAATCTTTTTAAGAAGCACAAAAGTATTTTCATTAATTGTACTGATGCTAAAATCATTCAATTCAAATTGTGTAAGGAACTTTTGTATCTTTTCCTTTTCAACTTCACAGTGCAATGCATATTTTTTATTAAAACTACCTTCTTTGTCCTTTTTTAATTTTTTATAGTATCTCGTTTGTAATTTTATTGAAATTGATTTCTCTTCAAGAATTTTCTCATTTAAACAAAAAGTAAATCCCATCAATTTGGGAAACATTTGATCGAGTTGGATGCTATCCGGCTCTTCAATATCAGGAGCACTTGAATTTTGAGAATCGGTTCCCTCTTCTTCACTTTCATTGGCAAGAATTTCATTGTTTACAGGATTGTCTGCACTGGAACTGTGATCCTCTTCTATTTCATCAGGAAATAACACCCCTGTCCCATAAACAGCAGCGGGCACTATGTCAATTATCTCATTTGAATATTCAATGGGAAATAAATTAGAAACATTTGATTTTATAAGTACCTCATTCTCCAGATCGACAAACCTATAACCATTAATGCCAGGGCCAATGGTTTGTTCACGAATAAACCTCTCTAGTGAATCTCTCTTTTCTTCAATCATTGCTCAACTGTTTCTATTGTTTCTACTTCAAGTAATTTTATTTCGGGTTGAATTAGTTCAACCAATGTCACCAGATTATCCAGTAAATAGTTTTCATTAATGCCAATTTCATCCAAAGGATGCTTTTTCTTATATTCATCCAGCCTACCTTCTAATATTTCCTTAGCCTTTGAATTTGCATCAAAACACGAATCATTAAATAAATCTTTTAATAGAGAACTCATTTGCCTTGTACTATGCCTTGTCGCTTGTTTAGAGGCATTTTTAATCCTCTGCATTATTATGAAATATATTTTAGGTATTTTTAAAAACTCACAAATAGCAACAAAAACCCTTTTGCTTAAAGGTGTTATTGAATCACTGTCTGGGTTTGCCCATGTATTTTGAAAATGAGAAAGAGAAACAATTTTTAAGTCTTTCGATTTTAGAAATGCTTCAAGTTCTCCATAGAATTCTTTCTCCCCCTTTGTTTCCGATTTAGTCTTTAATAAAATTTTCCAAAGTTTTCCCGGTTCATTATCATCAATCTTGAAATGGCTCCGTATGATTTTCAATTCTTCATCTTGATTATTAACGGTGTTCAATTTTTCGTAAATATTAATTTCCTCTTGAATTTCATCAAGGTGCTGAATGTTCAGCGATTCTTCGGTGAGATCAATGCTCATTAGATCTTCTATTCGCTCAATCCTGTATGTGTGTTCACCTTTAAAATTAAAAATAAATAAATCTGATTTTGTAAAGGTTTTTGAGTTTCTAACACCTTTAAATTTAACTTTTACTACGGTTCTATTCTCAGAGTCAGCATATTCATTCTCTAAATCCCAATTTATTGTGTCAGATTTTTGAGGTTTTAATGTTGCTATCTCTTTTTCAAGTTGAGGAAACGCAAAGAATTTTTGCCTTAAAGAATGGGTCAAATACTTGCATTTATCTCTTTGCAAATTGTATAATGCCCAGTCGTAATGTGTTTTGAAGAAAACATTTAAAAAAACAGCGTTCACCATCGGGGATCTATAAAACTTACTTTCCAATATATTTGGATAGAAATAATACTGAAATCTCCCTTGATCTCTATATGATAAAATTAAAGTCGGTTTATCAGAATGAAAATCAATCTTATCCCAAGAGAGTAGTTTGTTTCTCCTTGATAATTGCAACATATCAACAACTTTATTTCTGAGGAGATCATCTTTCAGAACATCTTCCGGCAATACAATAACAGTATCATCCGCTGTATGTTTCTTAATTTCATTAACCAAATTACTTTGAATTACTACCTCCAAAGCATTAGAAAGAGAATCACGAATTGTCGCTATGTCTTCGCTTGGGCAGGCAAGTAATACTTGTTTCGATTCACTTGAAAGAAAAGAAGATTGCTTATCGGGTGAAAAGATATTTTCTAAAATATATTCTTTTATTTCCTTATTGAATGTAAGGGAATAAATATTCAACATCTTAATAGATCTTAATTCATACAAATCACGTATGCTGGTCTCCAATTCAAAAACTTCCCAAAAAGTTGAACTTGTATCCTCACAGAAATTAACAATAATTGAATTTTCGTTTGTATAGTTTAATAAGTGGGCGCATTCTTCCTGAGAGATAACATAAGTGCTATTAGTCGGAATTTGGAAGCGATCCTTTATTAGGTTAGTTATATTCTTCAACCTGTTGATATTCTGTTCATCTTTTCCAAAAGTCAGAATCAATAAATTCCTAAAAGAAGTTCCGTTGTTTGCATTCCACTCTTGGAGAAGGTTATATCTATATTCGAGAAAATCTCTTTTTCTTTCACAATCGAAAAGTATTATGTTTTCAAGATTGTTAAGCAAGTTCTCAAAATTGTCTAATTGATTAATTCCATTTTCCGTATTAAGAACGAGATATGAATTTATCTTTGAAAATTGAGATAAGTTAATTGCATAAATTTTGGATTTGAATAATTCTAAAAGAGGCTTACATGTTTTGTTTTGTAGGTTCACTAAAGACTTTGGGCATAAGGAAACTTTATCACCCAAGCCTTGATAGAATTTAAGTTTACCTCGTAAGTCCTTACGATCTTGTCTGATTTTGTTTTCCTTAGCCTTATTAAAATCTGTTGGAATGAATAGAGCTTGCTTTACTTTATTTGAGATTTTGAATATTTCGTTTATTAAGTTGTCATTTATGTTTAGGGAATTATCTTTTTCTTTATGAATATAAAAAGACCTAATAATTAAAAATTCAGCAACCAGTAGTTTCGTGTAATCCTCAAAGTTTTCCTCGAAATGAATATGTAAAGCGCGAAATTCTATTTCATTGTTATTTTGACAATTACTTAAAATTCTATCTATGTAATTCAATAAAGGCTTGGCATCTCCCTTATGGCTATTTTGAAGTTCATTGAAAACAATTTCAAAAGTAGCGTCATGATGAGAAACGAAGGCATCTAAATATTCATGGATATGTTTAAATACCAAATTCATTACATAACAATGCTAATTTCTAGATTATAAATAGCTCGGGTAATACCAACAAATATTTCATACTTATTCAATTCGCTAGGCTCCGTAATCACCAAGTAGACATTTTTCTTTTCCAGCCCCTTATACTTCAAAATGGAAGTGTATCTAAGTTTGTTAGCTGTGTCTGCAATATTATTTTCATTTAATTCTTCAACATCCTTAATTGTGAGCTCGTAGTTCATATCTGCCTGCCCTTTGTACTTTCCTTTTAAGAGCGTTGATTCAATTAAAACAATACAGTCCTCACCTCTTAAAGAGGAATTCTCTGCACGGATAGAGCTGAGTACCTTTTGAACTAGGTGCCTCTTCACACTTTCTAACGAATTGTGTTTGATTACCGAAACATTTGAATAGTTAATTTTAAAGTTTCCATCAATAAGGACTTTAGGAGTATCTAGTATCTCGGAAGACAGCTTTCTTATTTCAGGGTTTTGAGCACTCCTTTTTACCTCATTTAGTTTGAAGTGTGAAAAATACTCCGATAACAAGTCGGCAAGCTCTAGCACATTCCTACCGCTTGTTGAATAGCTCTGATCAATATCGTATAATACGAGAGCATTCCCATTATTCAAACCGTTACCGTTATATCCACAAAATTTATTTATGAATAAATCCAATCCTCTATCGAGAATATCTTGACCTTCATCAATTACCACAAAATCGTATTGCTTTAATGAATTACTAGTCTCTAGTACATTAATTGTTTGTTTTAACAAATCATAGAATTGAGTTTCGTTAAGCTGAATGATTTGTTCATATTGCAAATCTGTATTATGTTTCTGAATGAATTTAAAGAATGTTGTGACCTCTATATCTACTCCGTTTAATCTACTTTTAAGCAAATGCTTTGTGTGGTGCATTAACAAATTATTCCAGCATAGATAGATACCATTTTTTCCAAATTGTCTATCAATAAATGCTTTTGCTATTGTTGTTTTACCACTACCAGGAGGGCCTTCAATTATTATTCTCGAATTTTTGTATAGTCCCTCAAGTATTTCAATATTTTGAATTCCAAGCCAGTTTAACGTGTCAATGTTTGAGAATTTATTTTGATCGCTAATAATTGGACTTAGTATTTTCTTTGCCGCATCTATTTCTTTAATGGATAAATCAAGGTACGTCCGGAAGTGTTTTTTGTGTTTTTGTTTTGTGTAAGTGAAAATATTTTTAATAAATGCTTCAATTGAATTATTATGACCACGTGAAATATGCTCTGTCCACAAGATATTCTTATCTATCAAATTTGATTCAAAGGGATAAGTAACATGAGGAAAAGCGACTGCCTCACAAAAAAAACAACCTTTAATATTGTTAAGTATATTATCTTTTAATGTATGCTTGTAACCCTCAACTTGTTTGAATGGATTTTGGCGCATTTCAGATTCAAAATTCTTCCCGTAATAAAATTTATTCTCTCTTACCGAAACAAAACCGCCCTTTATCTCAAGCACTAAAACACCTTCCTTACATAGAATAAGAAAATCAATTTGGGCACTTGTTTTTTTGTAATAATTGAAGCTATCAGAGTGTTCTGGAAGTTTTAAATCATGCCAAACAAACCATTCATCTTTACTTAATCCTAAATCCTTATGAAGTTGTCTATATACATCAATTTCCCCTTTCAGAGGTGAGCCGTCCTCCTTAATAATATACTTCTCTAATAATTCAATTGGTTTATGTGGGAAAAATTTAACGGGCATCTCAAACTGCTTTTTTTACAAGGATACTAGTTGGTGGGCTAAGCTCTAAAGATTTTACACCGTGCGTGATTCTATTTTTTTGAACCAACATTTGCTGAGTGAACCTGCAGATAAGGTAGTAACCAATAAGAATAGGTCTAGGCAGTTGATAAGGAGCTTCCTTCATGTCTATATACTCCTTTGATTTAAAGTAGAATTCCTTATCAAGAAAGACCTTAACGGCATTCAGGAATTCATAAGGTCCCATGAGCTTTTCTTTTTTGATTTGATCCATGGTCATGCAGTGAATTTTCTGAAAATCATGATGATTGTTAATTTTTTTCTTCACCTGATTTAAGAATTTGTTCACCTTCTGAATATCCTTATTTGCTAATTGAAAATTATTCAGAGTTGGGGTATAAATCTTTGCCTTATCTTTACCTTGATTATAATGTATTTCTGGTGTCCATTGAAAAGAAAGCTTAGCGAAATCGGAATGATGGTTGGTTAATTCAACTCGATAAGTTTCAAACTTAAAATAGGGTATGTGGTATTTAAAGCGTGCTGAAACCTTTTTCTCTTTTTCAGCTTTAATCGGAATTTCATTTAAGTTTAGATTTATAAATTTGACTTTATGATCGTGATTAATTTTTATGTATTTCGCTTTTGAATTACACCCTTCTGCTTTTTGAATTGCTTTCGCAAAAGCATACGACATTTTTGGCGGCACTGCATTACCAACCAATTTATACTTTATCCCAAGGGATGTACCATAAAATCGATAGTCAATCGGAAAACTCATTAAACTAGCAGCTTCCCTAATAGTTGGTGCCCTTAAGTTTTCTTTATCGTGGGCTAAGACAAAACACTCTCGGGATGTAAAAGACATTGTCGCCATAATAGTACGAGCAGGTTTTTCAGGTTTTTCAGGAATTGCCATTTTTCCCATATAACCTTTGTCCTGTTTCAGTCTTAATATCTTGGTTTGCTCAAATTCAGAAAGCTGCTGAAAATAGTGATGATCTGTCACGTCTTCGCCATTTATCTCGAAGCCGTACAGCGGATCAATTATCTTAGAGTGTAGTTTAGCCTTTGGTGTTCCAAGATGATTCAAGATGTGCTTCAAAGGTATTAGACTCTTGTCATCTTTAATAACCTTTTCAGGCTCAGGAAAATCTCCACAGAAATATCGAATTCTATTTGATGGGACTCCATAATACTTCGCGTTATACTCTGCATTGTATTGGCCCTTGACGGATAATTTAAATTTTCCTTTTAACCTTAATTCTTTAGCGCTATAGCTATTTTTAACATGCTTCTTGACCTTTGGGACGTTTTCTAAAATCCAATATTTCAACTTGGAGTTTTTCTTAAATTTCTTTCTTGCTATAATCCTAAGATAAGCCCTGATAAGTTCCTTTCCTTTAGACTTATCGCCACTGCCAGACCTGTTGGAGTTTGAAAAAAAAGTACAGGGAGGAGATCCAATTATGACATCTGAATCAGGAATTATACTATGAAACGAAATATCAGGAAGTAGAGAAAGCCTTATTACATCATCACAAATTGTTTCAGTATCTGGATGGTTTTCTTTATGAGTATCTACAGCTGGTTGCCATTTATCAACAGCCCAAATTACTTTGAAGCCTGCTTGTCTAAAACCTTCTGAAAAACCACCTGCCCCACAAAATAAATCTATAACCGTTAATTCCTTATTCATCCGTTGCTTTCCCATTTTCTTGTGAAATCACAAAATACTCATTTTAGATATATGGGCAATGCCTCCGGCCCGGGCTATTCGTCCCGATAATTATCGGGATCCGGCATCGCTCCTGCCAACACACTCCGTGCTTTCCGCTTCTATCTTTCAAAGGCCGAAAGTGAACTCTCAGAAAAGAAGAAGCAAAAACTGAAAGCGAGAGTGGAAAACAATGCTAGGACTATGCGAAACCGCGAACTAAAAAAGCAAGAGCAAAAGTTGATTAAGAAAACAATGCTAGATCAAGCCCTACCAATACTTCCTAAAAAAAACAGAAAGCTAAAAGCTGGCTCTACCAAGATCATAAGTTCGGCATTTGAGACCAACAGAAGAAAGCATTAAATCCTTTGACCACCGTTTGGTTACCGCCCCAGCAGCAACACACATTGTGCAGGCCACACATGCCAACGCTAAGACCAAAGCCTACCCAAATGTTTCATCCCCGCCTTTTTGCGGGAGAGTGTCGCTGCCCCAGCCCATTGTGAATGATGAAGATTGAGTTATTGAAAGCTCCCGATAGCTATCGGGACTAAAAAGCTTTCCATGAAGATTTCGGTAAGCCTGCCTACGTGAGGCACTCCAGCAGACAGGCCCGGATGCCAAAGCTACTTAACCCCGATGAAACATCGGGGCAGGCGCCACGCAATGCCATTATATAACTCTTTCCGAGCTAAATCCCTGACCTGCCTTTGCCGGCAGGCAGGCGCACAGTTCTATAATTATATTATGTTAACCATCCCAACGTGCCATTGCGCACTTGCCTTTGCTACGCTGGTCTGGGGGTTTTAGGTTTGCCAACGCGCGTTTAATCCACCAACACGCCAAGCATAAGTAATGCAGGCCGCACAAAAGCCTGGCTCAAGCCAAGCCAGCATTTTTTGTCATAGTATTTCCCTTAACCTGATTTCAAAAGCTTTAGGAGTTCTTTGGGATCTTGCCGGTTGTCCCAGAATGCTGTAATAATAATGGCACTGTCTGTGATTTTATAAAACAGACTGAAATGCCCCATGGCCGCTACATGCGTGTCTGGAAATTCTGCGGCTTTATAGATTAGGGGGTTTTCAGCAATCAAGCTGGCCTTTTCATTGCTCAACTGAAGTAGTTTGAGCGAATAGGTGGTTGACTGATTACGTTGTACCCAATACTCCAGAATGGATCTTCTTTGCCGGGCTGCTGTCTCAGTCCAGATTATTTTCTTTTGAGCCATTCCAGTTCACGTTCATTGAGGGTGAGCTGATCAATGGTTCGGCCTGTCTGTATATCGTCATCACTCATCGCCAGCATAATTTTCTGCTCTTCGGTAAGGGGTACTGTTCCTTCCTGAACGTGTGAACTTTTAATCATATCTGATAACGCACGAAGATAGTTTGCATCTTTAATAGCCATTAGCTGGTCAATAACCTGATTTCGAATATCAGAAGATGAAGTCATGTTGTTTGAAGTTAATCTTGTCACTAAAGATAAGAAAACTGGAAGAAATACCCTCTTGGGGATTGAGAAGAGTAAAACATTTGAAGGAATTCGTAAGGCAATACCTTCGGTTCGGGCTATTCGCTGCAAGTCCGGCCTCACTCCTGCCACGCGCTTCGTGCTTTTCGCTTCCCTGCCTGCCGAAGTAGGCACGCAGGCAGGTATCCCTATTGCTTCCCCCAGCAGCCACACCCATTACGCAGACCGCACATGCCAACGCTAAGACCAAAGCCTACCCAAATGTTTCATCCCCGCCTTTTTGCGGGAGAGCCTGCCTGCCGGTAGGCAGGTGTCGCTGCCCCAGCCCGGTGATGAATGATAAAGATTGAGTTATTGAAAGCCCGCGCTAAAAAATTTTCTATGAAGATTGAGTAAGCCGCTTGAAGGCGGGACAGGCTCCACCAAAGCCCGTCCGACTTGGCGTCAGCCGGGCGGGCTACTTAACCCCGATGAAACATCGGGGCAGACGCCACGCATGAACATTATATAACCTCTTTCCTCACTAAAGTCATGTCACACAGTTCTAATATGACGTTAGATTAAATAGATTTGGTTTGTCAAATATTGCTGATTTATGCCCCCAAATACTGATGTAGAATGCCTAATATTCTTTCACTAAGGTTTCAAGTGGAATATTCAATTGATTGTGAAGCTTGCGCACCATGGTAAGGTTCAACTTCCGGTGTTTATTAAAAATATCAGTTACTCTACTTTTAAAGCCAAGTATCCCAGCAAGGTCACTATTGGTTAAACCCTGTTGCTCCATTCTGTACTTAATGGCTTCCAGCGGATTATGTGCTTTTATGACATAATGTTTTTCCTCATATTCCTTTATCAAGAGAGAAAGGATATCTGCTTCATCGCTTTCAGGTGATCCTGGCTTTGCCTGAAATATTTCCTCAAAGCGCTCCAGGGCAATCAGGTAATCCTTTTTTGTTTTGAGTATTTTGAATTTCATGATTTTCTCTTTTGGTTTCTAAACAAATTCACTGACTCTGAATCCACTTTATCATATTCCGCATGGGTTCCAATAAATTTTATGAACACCCAGCCTTTCAGGTAGTTTATTTCAGCGATTAGGCGGTAGTCATTATGGTTGATCTCAAAAATTGCACGGCTATTTTTTATAGTTCGTGCTGTATTAAAATCCCGCGTAATGTCTCCGGGTTTTTTCCAGTTTTTTGATTCCACATCATGATACCACTTTTCCAGTGTGGCTTTGCAATCGGGATGCTCCTTATAAAAAGCAGTGAGCGAGCTCCGATTGTAAATGTTCATGCACAAATAAACAAAAAAGTAACCAATTTGGTTACTTTTGTAAAGAAATTTTATATACCTGAAATGACAATGCCTGCGGCCCGGGCTATTCGTCTCGATAATTATCGGGATCCGCCTCACTCCTACCAACACTCCCGATAGCTATCGGGATCGTGCTTTCCGCTTCTATCCCTATTGCTTTTGCAGCGCAGCAGCAACACACATTGTGCAGGCCGCAAATGCCAACGCTAAGACCTAAGCCTACCCAAATGTTTCATCCTCGCCTTTTTGCGGGAGAGTGTCGCTGCCCCAGCCCTGTGTGAATGATGAAGATTGAGCTATTGAAGAGTTAGTTCTTACCTTTGATTATTGCATTCTCCGGTTTGGGATATATAAATTCCGGTAATCCGGCACCCTTCAATAGCTTGCTATAGTTATTAATATCCTCACTGATTATTTCCTCCAACTCTGCTTTAAGCTTTTGCCACTTGCCGAGATAATCCTTGGTCACCTCCTTTGTTCCCTGTGTTACCGGCACATTGCCATCGCCCATGTCATTCAGTAAAATTTTGTACCTCACCAATAAACGTGCTTCAAACTGATAGTAGTTCTGCTGCGTGCGCAATTCCTTTTGCAAAATATTCTCAATCCATGCATCCATTTTGTCGTTGAGCGCCTTTCCCCCCTCTACTAAATCCTTTGCGCTCGCTTCTGCCAAAATAAAATCAAGTTGCTGTTTTACTTTTCGCAAATACCTTACCCCTCTTGACATTTCCGTGGCGCCTGCCAGTAAAGAGGCAGAGAGTTGATCACGTTCCACATAGGCAGCTGCCGCTCCGGGTATGCTCTTCTCTATCCTCGGATCGATCTTTACTTCAAATTCCTGAACCTGAGAGAAGCTTCCTACTTTCAGGCGCACCTGATATTTTCCGGGTGCCGCATCGTAGGCACTCAAATCACGGTTGGTCATGGTCAGTTCTTTGATGCAATCAAACTGGCCTATGCGCATGTTCCAGTTCCATGCGTGTGCACCTTCACTACGATTCAATTGTTTTTTCAAAAATGTGTCACACTCCGTCTTCGGGCTATTAGTTGATTCTGTATATACCACGTGTCCGGAAGGATCAACTATTTCCATGGACATCGGTACCTCTTCCCCTACTGCTTTGTTAAGTACATAGGTAATCTGTGCGCCTTTATCAGGGTTTGTACCCTGGTCTCCATTTAAACTAAAAGCACTTGCCAGCGGTGCGTAGGCATCGCGGGGCTTGTACAAATAATACTCTGCAGTGGCCACCTTATCGGAAATCTGATGAAGTGGAGACAAGTCATCCAAAATCCACAATGCCCTGCCCTGCGTACTTACCACTAAATCTTTTCTTTTCACGCGAAGGTCGGTGATGGGTACTTCGGGTAGATTGTTTTGAAATGAATGCCAGTTTGCACCATCATCAAAGGATACGAAAACTCCTGTTTCAGTCCCTGCATAGAGTAACCCTTTGCGATCCGGATCTTCTCTTACACTACGGGCAAATGTGTTGTTGGGAATTCCATTTACAATTTTCAGCCAGGACTTCCCATAGTTGTTGGTTTTATAGATCTGTGGTGTGAAGTCATTCATTTTATAACCTGCTACCGCTATATAAGCCGTGGCGGCATCATGCGGTGACGGTTCTACCACATTGATGATCGCTTCTTTTAATCCTTTGGGTGTAACGTTCGTCCATGTCTTGCCCCCGTCTTGTGTTACATGCACCAGTCCGTCATCGGACCCCACCCAAATGACACCTTCTTTAAGAAGCGACTCTTCAATATTAAAAACGTTGTTATAACTCTCAGCCGTAATCTGCTCATTGGAGATGGGGATACCGCCCTTACCTTGATGTGCTTTATCATTGCGTGTCAGGTCTTCACTCAACACTTCCCAGGTTACACCACGGTCGGAAGACTTCATCATGAATTGCGATCCGTAGTAAATCACATTAGGGTTGTGAGGCGACACCAACACAGGTCCGTTCCAGTTGGCCCGGTATTTTAAATTCCTGGGTTGCTCGCCACTCACTTGCTCAGGGAAAGGGCGCACCATGCGTGTGTTATCTATTTTACTGTCCCACTCCACGAAGTTGCCGGCAAAGAATGTCGAGTAGATAAACCTTGGATTGTTGGCATCCAATGCCACCGTGGATGATTCACCCGCGCGCAACTCGTTCCAGTGCATCCGGCCGATGCCCTGATCTTGTGAAGTACTGTTGATCGCTATGGTAGTATTATCTTGTTGACCAGAATAAATGCGATACGGATATTGATTGTCTGTGATGACACGATAAAACTGTCCAGTGGGTTGATTCATGAGCGTGGACCAGGTCTTTCCTCGATTGTAGCTTACAGCGCCACCGCCATCATTGGAATTTGCCATGATGTTGCTGTTATCAGGATTTATCCAAAGGGCATGATGGTCAGGGTGACTGCCAGGTATGGCTGTGAACGTTTTGCCTCCATCAATGCATTTCATCATGCTGCTGTTCATCACCCATAGCTCATCTTCATCATTAGGGTCGGCAATAATGTGCATGTAATACCAGGCGCGCGCATAGGTAGTGGGATCATTCGTTGTTTGACGAAAAGTCTCTCCCCCATCATCCGATCGATATACACCACCTTCTGCACCTAATGCCTCTATGGCGAGGTATACAATTTTTGAATTAGCTCCAGAAATAGCAACGCCCATCTTACCTTTCAGTTTGGGTAGGCCCTTGTTAATTTCTTTCCAGGTAACTCCTCCATCTGTAGTCTTGTGCACCCGGCTACCGGGTCCACCACTTTGCACTACCCAGGGTTTGCGGTTAAAGTCCCATGAAGTGACCATCATAAAATTGGGATTGGACGCGTCTACCGTAAGATCAGCAATGCCAGAGTTTTCATTTACGTAAAGAATCTTCTTCCATGCCTTTCCCCCATCTTCGGAGAGATAAACTCCGCGCTCTTCGTTTGGTCCATACGGATTTCCCTGAGCGGCAACATATACTTTATTCGGGTCGCGAGGATGCACAAACACGCGACTGATATGCCGTGTTGCTTCAAGGCCTACATGTGTCCAGGTAGCGCCAGCATCCGTGGACTTATATACACCATCGCCATGCGAAGTCTTTACGCCACGCACAGGGCCTTCACCCGTGCCTACATAAATGATGTTAGGGTCGGACGGTGCCACACTTATGTAACCTATTCCCGTAGTGTTAAAGAAGCCATCGGAAATATTATTCCATGTAGTTCCTCCATCGGTTGTCTTCCACACTCCACCACCGGTGGCGCCCATGTAGTAGGTAAAAATATCTCCTGGTATTCCGGTGATGCAGGTAGAGCGCCCGCCACGAAAGGGCCCGATGTTGCGATACTTTAACGATTGATAGAGCTTCTCATGAATGGGGTCGCCTGCAGGTTTTGTTTGCGCGGCAGCAAACGAGTAGATGAAAAGGCTCAAGAGGATTAGCGCATTGGCTTTCATGGTAATTGGCTTATGGTGAAAAAGACGTGATGAGGTATATTAAGTGTGAAATTTAGATTAATGATTTTAAGAACCGACTTAAAACGTTACAAGCGGCTAAAGGACGCAGTTAAGGGAGAAAGAGCATTGCAGCACAAATTAATCACCAGTTATGCGAAGATCTGGAAAACGTTCATCTCCAGTTGATCTTGATAATTTAGTTAAAATTGCCAATCGCATTCTTAATGACCGTGAAAATTTCTCCGCCAATCTTTCAAAAGATGAACACGAAGCGTTAGCTGATATTTTGAAAATTGGGGTTTCGGCAGGCGGGGCTCGTGCCAAAGCGATTATTGTGATGATCACACTAAAAATTTTGCATTTCTAATGTCCTCTACCGGAGAGTGGAAATTATCACCTGCATTTGATGTCTGTCACTCCTATCGTCCAGGAAGTTATTGGGTGAGCAGTCAATCGTTAACGGTCAACATGAAGAGGGACTCCTTTACAAAAGAAGATTTTCTTTTGGTGGCAAACAAGATGAACATTAAGAAGGCTGTTCACATCGTAGATGAAGTTTCTTCAGCCATTGCTCAATGGGACAGCTTTGCTAATGAAGTAAGCGTTGACACAAATCTGCGTCAGGCAATTAAAACTACTTTTATTTCCTTGTGATCTTATAAGTACTCTCTTTCGTCACCTGCAGCAACACCCCGAAATACCATTATATATAACTACGTTTACTAATTGATCTCTACCACCTTCTTATCTCGGAGTTTTTGCATCTGCCTGGGAACAATATTGAGGATCTCTTCTTTTAGGGTTTTAATCAATTTCGTTTTAATGTGATCGCGGTGCGTGACTAAACTTACTTCACGCGCAGGACTTGGTTCCTTTAGCCTCTTCACCAGCTTCATTTGTGAAGCATTGAATTCCATCACCGCCAGTTCCGGCAAAATGGTGATGCCATCACTTTTATCCACCATTCGCTTTAGCGTTTCGATGTTGCCGGTTTCATATTTAAAGTGGAGATCGGAATGCTTTCGCAATTCGCACAGGTTTAAAATTTGAGAACGAAAGCAATGACCTTCTTCCAACAGCCATAATTGACTGGGGTCAATTTCGGTGGCGAGTACATATTTTCTATCGTACAGCGCATTCTTCTTAGATACATATACAAAAAGCTCTTCATAAAAGAGTACATCTTCTTTTATAGAGGCGTCTTTCAACGGAGTTACTACCAGTCCACAATCCAGCCGGTTATTTTTTAATTCGTGAATCACTTCTTCCGTAATCGTTTCTTTAATGATAAGGTGAAGTTGCGGGTATTTTTCACGCATGTGTTTGAACAGCGGAGGAAGCAGATAAGGAGCTAATGTGGGAATGATGCCAATCCTGATTTCTCCCGTCATGCTATCTTTTTGCTCATTGATGAGGTGTTTGATCCTATTCGCCTCCCGTAAAATAATGCGAGCCTGAGCAATAACACTTGCACCTATTTCGGTGGGAATAACGGGTTGTTTCGTCCGGTCGAAAATCTTGATGCCCAATTCATCTTCCAGTTTTTGGACCTGCATGCTGAGTGTGGGCTGTGTCACAAAACATTTCTCAGCGGCTTGTACGAAATGACGGTTGGTATCCAGGGCAACGATGTATTCCAATTGCGTTAAGGTCATAGTTAATGGCTATATCTTTATAAAGATAATCAATTTGATTTATTAGCGTTCGGGTGGTAAACTTGAAATTCAATAGGTTTTAATGCATGCTGCCACATGACTTTGGTCATAGTGCAAGTGAGCAAAAGAGTCTACTATTAATGTATCTCTACAAACAATTTATTAATCTATAAAAATGGAAAACAAAACACATGACTCCGCAAAATTAGCAGACATGAACGCCAACGAAGCCAAATGCCCGTTTCATGGTGGGGCTCTAAAGCAAAGTGCTGGCGGTGGCGCAAGAAACCGCGATTGGTGGCCTAATCAGTTGAAGCTGAACATCCTTCGCCAACACTCTGCCCTATCCAATCCAATGGATAAAGGGTTCAATTACGCTGAGGAGTTTAAGAAGCTCGATCTGAACGCGGTGAAGAAAGACATCTTCGCGCTGATGACTACGTCACAAAGCTGGTGGCCAGCGGATTATGGTCACTATGGTCCGTTCTTCATCCGGATGGCCTGGCACAGTGCCGGTACTTACAGAATCTCTGACGGTCGTGGTGGTGCAGGCTCTGGTACTCAGCGCTTTGCACCTCTTAACAGTTGGCCTGACAATGCGAGTCTCGATAAGGCACGTTTGCTGATCTGGCCCATTAAAAAGAAGTACGGTAAGAAGCTTTCTTGGGCTGACCTGATGATCCTCACGGGCAACTGCGCCCTCGAGTCGATGGGTTTCAAAACTTTCGGTTTCGCGGGAGGACGTGAAGATGTGTGGGAACCACAGGAAGATGTGTATTGGGGTTCTGAAAGTACGTGGTTGGGAGACAAACGCTATACCGGTGACCGCGAATTGGAAAATCCGCTTGGTGCAGTTCAGATGGGTTTGATATATGTGAATCCGGAGGGTCCTAATGGAAAACCTGATCCACTCGCAGCCGCCCGCGACATTCGCGAGACATTCGGCCGCATGGCGATGAATGACGAAGAAACAGTAGCGCTTATAGCAGGTGGCCACACCTTTGGCAAAACCCATGGCGCTGCCGATCCAGGTAAGTACATTGGTCGGGAGCCAGCTGCTGCCAGTATTGAGATGCAAAGTCTCGGTTGGAAAAATACATTCGGTACCGGTAGCGGAGCGGACACGATCACTAGCGGGCTCGAAGGTGCATGGACCACTACACCAACAAAATGGGGCAACAACTTCTTCGAGAATTTGTTCGGTTTTGAATGGGAGTTGACGAAGAGCCCAGCAGGTGCACAGCAATGGAAACCAAAAGCTGGTGCAGGCGCTGGTACCGTGCCCGATGCACATGACAAGTCAAAGCGTCACGCACCAACGATGTTGACGACTGATCTTGCCTTGAGAGTTGATCCTATCTATGAAAAGATTTCAAGAGACTTTTTTGCGAACCCTGATAAGTTCGCAGATGCATTCGCTCGTGCATGGTTCAAACTTACGCACCGCGATATGGGTCCACTTGCTCGCTATCTTGGACCAGAAGTGCCGAAGGAAGAGTTGATCTGGCAAGACCCTATCCCAGCGGTTAAACATAAATTGATTGATGATAAAGACATCGCTGCACTGAAGACTAAAATACTTGCTTCAGGTTTGAGTGTGTCTCAATTGGTATCAACGGCATGGGCTTCGGCATCAACATTCCGTGGGTCTGATAAGCGTGGTGGTGCTAATGGTGCACGTATTCGCCTTGCACCGCAGAAGGATTGGAAAGTAAATAATCCTACTCAATTGTCAACTGTGTTAAAGACCCTTGAAGGAATTCAAAAAGAATTTAATACTGGTGGTAAGCAAGTGTCGCTGGCAGACTTAATCGTATTGGCAGGATGTGTAGGTATTGAGAAGGCAGCGAAGAATGCCGGTCATGATGTCAAAGTTCCATTTACACCTGGACGTGCAGATGCTACCCAAGAGCAAACAGATATAGAATCATTTGCAGTGCTCGAGCCAAGTGCTGATGGCTTCCGCAATTACCTGAAGGCAAAGCATACCGCTACAGCAGAAGAACTGCTGGTTGACAAAGCGCAATTGATGACACTGACAGCGCCCGAGTTGACAGCTCTCGTTGGCGGCATGCGTGTTCTTAACACGAACTTCGATCAGTCGAAGCATGGAGTATTCACCAAGCGACCAGAAACACTGATGAATGACTTCTTCGTGAATCTACTCGACTTTGGTATTACCTGGAATGCAACGGCAGATTCTCAAGACGTATTTGAAGGTCGTGATCGTGTGACAGGCAAAGTGATGTGGACAGGTACTCGTGTAGATCTCATCTTCGGTTCGAATTCAGAGCTTCGCGCCATTGCTGAAGTCTATGGATGTGAAGACTCACAAGAGAAGTTCGTGAAAGACTTTGTGGCGGTTTGGAGCAAGGTGATGAATCTTGATCGTTTTGATCTGGCCTGATTGCACCGCCACCCTGGCATAATAATAAAAGTTAAACCCTGTAACAAAGAACCCCTGCAGTATACTGCAGGGTTCTTATTGGGTGATCAACCGATTCTATAATTTGCTCTACTTCTTCCCTGCCGGCTTACTCACCAATTCATTAATCACAACCTGCGGCACCAGGACTTTATTTGTCTTTTCAACAACAATGTCCTTCGCCAACTTAAAAGATGCGGACTGCTTCACCGTTTGTGAAGTACCAATCTTTACGGTGTAGGTGCCTGCATCTGCTACCCATGAAATGGCCTTTGTCTGATACGATGCGAGGTCGCGGGCGGTAATGGTAAATGTAAAGGTTTGCGATTCACCTGGTTTAAGTATTCCGGTTTTTGCAAAACCTTTCAACTCGGCCGCGGGCTTATCAAGTTTACCGGCAGGTGCACTGATGTATAATTGAACAACTTCCTTACCGGCTGCTTTTCCTGAATTCGTAACGGTGACAGTCGCAGTTAGTTTATTCGTAAACGTTGGTGAACTTAACGTAAGGTCGCTATAGGTAAAGTCGGTATACGACAGGCCATATCCGAATTCATAGGCAGGCTTTACTCCAAAGGTGTTGTAGTAGCGATAGCCAACATATACGCCTTCTTCATAGGTTACTTCAGCTTCGAAAGCCTTCTGGCCAAACATTCCGGGAACGGGTTTACCTTTAAACTCTTTGCCGGGGAAATTCTTTCCTGTTGGATCATCCGAATAGACTGCCGGAAAAGTTGTTGCCAGCTTTCCGGAAGGGTTTACTTTGCCGCTCAGCACATCTGCCATGGCATTACCTCCTTCCAGTCCGGGTTGCCACGCCAGCAGAATAGCATCGACATTATCTCTCCATTGTGTTACATCGATGGGGCCTGCAATGTTGAGGACTACAATCACTTTTTTATTTTTAGCATGAAAAGCGTCAGCTACATTTTTGATGAGTGTTTTTTCGTTTTCCGTCAGGTTGTAATTACCGTCTACTTTACGATCACTTCCCTCGCCTGCATTTCTACCAATGCTAATGATGGCATGATCATTTGTATTCGCAACGTTTGCGATAAGATTGGTGCCGAGCGTGTATTCTGCGATCGGCTCGCTGGGATTCATGAACTCTTCCATCATGCTCTTCTTTGGATGCAATACTCTCTGTTCTTCCAGGTAGTTGGAGTAGGTAAGATAAAGTTCGGGGTTCGTTATAAATCCGGCATGGAAGAGTCCCTCTGCCAGTGAAATCGTGTACATCTTTGTCACATCGCCACTGCCCGTGCCGCCAGCGATAAGATCATAACCACTGTTTCCGATGAGCGCCACAGAACTTCCGGAAGTGATGGGCAACGCATTGTTATTTTTTAGTAACACCATACCTTCAGTGGCTGCTTCTCTGGATACCTGCGCATTCTTTTTCAAATCGGGATTGTCGGAATACTTGTAGCCTTTGTAAGAAGGTGAAAGCAAGATGATATCTAATATTTCGATCACATTCTGGTCCAACACTTTTACATCCAGTTGACCGGCCTTCACCGCATCAAGAATGGCTTGCTTCTGAAGAGGCGTGCCGGGCATGAGCAAATTGTTTCCGGCTTTTATCATCGCCACGGCATCTCTGCCCCCAAACCAATCTGACATTACAAAGCCTTTGTATCCCCACTCCTTTCTTAGAATCGTAGTGAGGAGCTCAGGGTTTTGAGAAGTATAAGGTCCATTTACCAGGTTATAAGAACTCATGATCGTCCACGGTTGAGATTTCTTCACCATGATTTCCCACCCTTTCAAATAGATTTCCCGCAGGGCTCTTTCACTTGCAATGGCATTGACGGTATTGCGATTGGTTTCCTGATTATTGGCAAAGAAGTGTTTGGCAGAAACGCCCACCCCATTGCTTTGGATTCCGTTGACCATGGCAGCAGCGATGTTGCCGGTCACGATGGGATCTTCAGAATAATATTCAAAATTTCTTCCCCCCAATGGGTTGCGATGGATGTTCAATCCGGGCGCCAGCAATATATCGATGCCGAATTCTTTAGCTTCTTTGCCGAAAGCTGTTCCCACTTTCTTCACGAGCGTTGTATCCCAACTTGAAGCTAGCAGTGTTCCGATGGGCCAGGCTGTTGCATAATAAAGTCTTGATTGTCCGCTGTTGAAAGCATGAATACCCGCAGGGCCATCACAAACAACCACGGAAGGAATACCAAGGCGTGGGATACCAACAATAGTACCTGCTGCACCGCGCACCCGCCTCTGTGCATCCGTGGGTTCGCCACTATTCACCAAGGGCATACCCGGTACGTTCATGCCACCGCCTACCAGGATATTTACTTTTTCCTCCAGGGTCATGGCAGAGACGACTTCCAGATTTGAATTCTTCCCTAACTGGGGCGCATTCTGTTGAGCGCGCACAAGAAAGGTCAGGCATGACAGAAGGCACACCAGCACTACGCGATTTCGTGGGATAGACATAATGTTATTGTTTACGTGAATATTTATTGAGTCAATATGACACAATAGTAATATATTTAGCAGAAAAACAAAAGAAATTCTCCACGGACATTGTAGATGAATCATTAGGAGGTGGATTAAAGGCTTATTTTCGTGGATATTTGTATAATTTATGGATCAAATCCGGACCAAATTGAATTATGAAGCGAACCCTTCTTGAAAACTTCCTCCTCCACGGGCATGAATCAAACCTCCCCGGAATCTCTATCGATAACGTCATCTTCGGGTTTCATGATAACCAGTTAAAAGTATTGCTGCTGCAATCTCAAGACAAAGATGTTTGGATGCTACCAGGAGGATTTGTAGGAAAGCGGGAACATATTGATGAAGCGGCTGCCCGTATTCTAAAAGTCCGCACGGGATTGGATGACATCTTTCTTCAGCAGTTTTATGCGTTTGGTCAGCCGCAGCGAATCAAAAATAAAATTCTGATGAAAGCCCTTCAATCGATGAACAAAAAATATGATAAGGAACATTGGGCGCTGCAACGTTTTGTTACCATTGGCTATTATGCGCTGGTCGAATTTGCCAAAGTCAATCCTCATCCTGATGAAATCTCGCTGACCTGCGCCTGGCAGGATCTGGACAAACTCCCCGAGCTACTCCTCGACCACCACGAAATCATCCAAAAGGCACTGGAGGAAATGCGACTGAAACTTAACTATCAGCCGATCGGATATAATCTCCTTCCGGAAGAGTTTACCATGAAGAACCTTCAGTCCATCTATGAAACCATCCTGGGCAGGAAGCTGGACAGAGCCAACTTTAACCGGAAGATGCTTTCGTATGGGATAATGGATCGGAAGGAGAAGCACTATTCAGGTGGAGCACACAAAGCACCCTACTTGTACAGTTTTAATAAGAAGAAATATTTTAAGGCACTGGAGAGTGGACTCGGCAGGGATCTTTGATAGCAGAGTTTTCAGCCAGCATTGGAACTTACTTCATAGTCTCACGGAAGGTCGATTGATTTTCTAACACATTACCCTCAGTTCGATGGAATATACTTAGGTGCCTTACGATGCTTTGTGCCTTGTTCGTAGGCATAGGCAATCTCCAGCAACAAAGGTTCTGTCCAGGCTGTACCCATAAATGAAATCCCCACCGGAAGTTCATCAATAAAACCCATGGGTACCGTAATGGACGGATAACCGGCCATTGCGGCTAATGATGAACTACTTCCAATAAAGTGATCACCATTGATCAAATCTGTTTTCCATGCCGGACCACCTGTTGGGGCAATCAATACGTTTAAAGAATTTTCTTTTAATAACTTGTCAATACCATTTTCGCGGGAAGCCTTCAACATCAGGGATAGCGCTTCCTGATATTCTTTTGTTTCCAGATTACCTTTAACAGCAGCCTTTTCCAACAAATTTTGATCGAAGTAACGAAGCTCAATTGAGTCTTTCTTATTGAATGCAATCAGCTCTTGCAGATTCTTCACCGGAGCCTTGTCGCCCAGGGTTGCGAAGTATTTGGTGAGTCCATCATTGAACTCGTACAACATCACCTGAAAAGATGAGCCATTCACAGCGCGATCCATCCTAAACTCCAGTTCTACTACTTCTGCTCCCCTACTTCTTAACAAGGCAATTGCCTGTTTCATCAATGTATCTACTTTGGCATGATAGCCCATATTGCTTTTTAGTAAGCCTATACGTTTTCCACGTAATCCGTCTGGCTTTAAGAATACCGTATAATCAGTATGATATTTTCCCACTGAAGCCAGTGTCTTACTATCGGACGAATCAATACCTACCATTGTCCCTAAGCTAATGGCCACATCCTCTACCGAACGTGCCATAGGCCCTGGTGTATCATGTGTAAATGAGATGGGGATAATACCGCTACGACTCAACAAACCAACCGTTGGCTTTAAGCCAACAAGCCCATTATTATTAGAAGGACAAACAATTGAACCATCCGTTTCTGTTCCAATAGCAAAGGCAGCAAGACTAGCGGCAATGGAAGCACCGGAGCCTGCACTCGAGCCACAAGGATTGCGATCGAGTACGTACGGGTTTTTCGTTTGCCCTCCTACTCCACTCCAACCACTGGATGACATATCGCCTCGGAAGTTGGCCCACTCGCTGAGGTTAGCCTTTGCAATGATGATGGCTCCGGATTTTTTCAGCTGCTGAGTGATGTAGCTATCCCTGGCGGGATACGAATTACGTAATACCGTAGCGCCTGCAGTGGTCGGCATATCATAGGTATCGATGTTGTCTTTTAGAATCACCGGGATGCCGTGTAATGGCCCCCGGCTTTTCCCTTCCTTTCTTTCTCTGTCCAGCTCTTTCGCCAATTCAATTGCTTTCGGGTTGATGAATATAATAGCGTTAATAACGGGGCCCCTCTTATCAATAGCTTCGATACGCGCCAGATAGTCACTTACCACCTGTTCAATGGTAAAGGTTCCGTCTGCATAACCTTCCTGAAGTTGACGCACTGTAATTTCTTCAAGGTAAGAATGGCTCGTGTTTACCTCCGTTGGTTTTTGCTGACAGGATAAAAAGATAATAAATGAAAGTGTGTAGAGGAAATTACAAGTGGCCTTATTCATAAGGTATCTTAAGTAGAAGTAGGAACGCATCTTTTACTGTACATAATACTACGAATTAACTAATTTAATCCCATTCGGTTGAAGGGTAATCTTACGCTGCTTGTATAAAGTGCCAATGGCTTTTTTATACGCTTTCTTACTAATGCCAAATTGATCATAAATATCTTTGGGCGTGCTTTTATCGGCAATAGGTAGAAATCCATCACTTGCAGCAAGCGTGTTGAGAATCATTTCACAATTAGGATCATTGGAATTTTCAAACCCAATGGGTTGCAAATAGATATCCAATTTATTGTCGTCCCGTATTTGCTTTACATATCCTTTTATTTTATCACCGATGTTGAGGGTACTAAAGATGTCACTGTCAAAGACCAAACCTTCGTGCTGCTGATTCACGATTACGGAGAAGCCGAGGTCTGTCTTTTTCATCACCAGCACTTCTACCGCATCTCCCTCCTTTGCTGTAAGGGTGTGATTTTGAAGCCTCTTTTCTATTTTGTTGGTAGCATAAAGCCGATCGGTTTCTTTGTCCAGATCGAGGTACACGATGTACCATCTACCCTCTTCCATTTTTTTTCGTTGCTCCCGAAATGGTACAAGCAACTCTTTCTCCAAACCCCAGTCCATGAAAGCGCCTATATTGCTGACGGAAGTTACCCTTAGTAACGCAAACTGATGCATTAAAATTTTCGGCAGAAGATTCGTAGCAATCTTTCGCTCTTCATAATCGCGATAGACAAATACCCTTAACTTCTCCCCGATCGTAAATTTTTCCGGACAGTATTTATTGGGAAGCAATACATCTTCTTCACCTGCTTCATCGCCCAAATAAAGGCCCACAGTAGTATGACGTAATATGGTTAGATCCTGATGCTGTCCGATGGGTATCAATGTCAAGTTATTTTAACAAAGTTACTCAATTCATGAGAAGCAGCTCATGAGTTTGAGATTAGTAATATATTGGGAATGAGGTTGAGGAAAAATACTTACCAGGCATTACATGCCTCTTATTTTGGGTTTAACATCACCTCCCCCTAACCCCCTCCAGAGGGGGAAATCGTATGCGATAAGGCTAGTGTGAAGAGATATCATTTACCCTTCGTCACGCTCAGGGTGACAACTATTTTTTTTTGCGAAGGTTATATCTTCACTAGAAAAAAACCAGAATGCAAAACGTTTCCCCCGCTGGCGTTAGGGGGCGGTATCCAAACTCACCACAGCCGATCTCACATTCCCCTGAGATAATCAGTATTTGTCTATTTCAACTTAGCGCTAAAAAAATCAATCGTCCGCTGCCAGGCCAGCTCGGCAGCTGCTTTGTCGAAACGCGGTGTACTATCGTTGTGAAATCCATGATTGACTTCCGGATAAACATGCGCTATGTATTGCTTATTGTTTTCCTTCAATGCCTTTTCATAGGCAGGCCAGCCTTCATTAACACGTGTGTCTAATCCGGCATAGTGAAGAAGTAACGGTGCGTTGATCTTAGGCACGTCTTCCAAAGGAGGCTGCCCTCCGTAGAATGGAACAGCAGCCGATAGATCGGGAATACGCACAGCCATCATGTTTGAAATCCAGCCACCAAAGCAAAATCCAACCACGCCCACTTTTCCTGTGCAGTCGGGATGTGCTTTCAAATACTGATGTGCTGCAATAAAATCTTCCAGCATTTCATTACGATCGCGCTTGCTTTGTAGTGCTCTGCCTTCATCATCATTGCCGGGATAACCACCCAATGGGGTAAGTGCATCCGGAGCCAGCGAGATAAACCCCGCCAGTGCCGCTCTTCTCCCCACATCTTCGATATACGGATTAAGCCCTCTGTTTTCATGAACCACAATGATGCCGGGTAACTTACCTTTTGCCTCTGCCGGACGGGAGAGTAACCCTTTGATCGTTCCCCCACCCTTGGATGAATCGTAATTGATATAGTCAGATTTTACTCTGGGATCATTCTGCTGTACCTGAAGAATATGATAATTGGGACTGATGAAACTCATCAGCGATGCTACCGTGATGCCGCCCACAGCATAGGCTGCCAGCTTATCCATGAACAATCGTCTGTCGATTCGATTGTGAGCATAGTCATCGTAGAGATCAAATACTTCCTGCTTGATTTCTTCCCTTTTTATTTCTTTCATGGCGGTGCTTTTTAAATAGAGTTTCTTCTCTTCAAAGTAAGCATTTACGAGGGAGAATGAAAAGAGAAAGTGAAGAGTGGTAAAATTTCAATTGCAAATTCAATGGTGCCTATACTAGGTTCACCAGTTTCTAATGCCGCTAGCGGAGGGGTTTTAGCGCTGCCAGTGTAGTGGGGATGAGTTCTGAAATAGTAGGATGAATGTGCACTGCCTTTTGGATAACTGTATACGGTGCATCTGCATACATGATATCTAAAATAGAGTGAATGATCTCATCACCTTCAATCCCCAGAATAGCGGCACCAAGAATCTTCTTTGTGTCTGCATCGACCATGATTTTCATAAACCCATTGGTCTCTCCTTTTTCTTTTGCGCGGGCAATAGTATTCATGGCGCGGGTAGCCATCAGGGCTTTCTTACCCGATTTTCTCACTTCCTTTTCTGTCATACCCACGCGGCCCAATGCAGGATCAATAAATAAACCGTAGCATGTAATTCGATCGGATACCTTTCGTGTATCGTGATCAAACAAATTGGCGGCAACAATCTCAAAGTCGTTGTAACTGGTATGGGTAAAGGCTCCCTTTCCATTGCAATCGCCAAGAGCCCACACACCGGAAGCGGTGGTACACAATTGATCATCTACGCGAATGAAGCCTCTTTCATCAACTTGGATACCCGCTTTTTCCAGACCAAGATCATCGGTATTGGGTCTCCTTCCGGTTGCCAAAAGTAAGTGACTGCCTGTAATTTCTTTATCATCATTCTTGCAATCCACGTTGATGGTGATCTTATCACCGTCCATTTTCCCACTTAGGCATTCTGCTCCTAATCGAAAATTAATTCCTTCGCCTTCCAGTATTTTCTTGATTTCATCAGAGACATCGTCATCTTCCTTTGAAATAACTTGAGATCCTTTTTCAATAATCGTTACGTTGCTGCCAAATCTTCGGTACATCTGACCAAATTCAAGCCCGATGTAACTACCGCCTACAATGAGCAAATGCTCCGGGATAAGATCAACTTCCATCATGCTACTATTGGTGAGATATTTCACACCCTTAAAGCCGTCCGGAATAAATGCCCTTCCCCCTACATTGATGAAAATTTTATTTGCTTTCAGGAGCTGATTATCCACACGTACGGTGGTGGAGCTTTCAAACCTTGCATGACCTACAAGTACTGTTATATTCTTCTCAGCTTTCAGGAAGTCCTCAACTCCGGTAGAAGATAGATTGACAATTTTATCTTTTCGCGCTTTGACGGCTTTCATATCAACGGAAATTTTACCGCTACTTTGTATGCCAAAATCTGCGCTCCGTCTTGCCATATATGCAACTTTTGCACTTGCCACCATGGTTTTTGTAGGTGTACACCCAGTATTAACACAGGTTCCACCAAAGCGATCTCTTTCTATAATCACTGTCTTCAAACCTTCTTTTGCACATCGGGCCGCCAATGAAGGTCCTGCCTGACCTGTGCCTATAATTATTGCATCAAATTCTTTCATCGTCATTTGGTTAATAAGCATTGAATGTCGCACTATTATTTAAAATTGTATATCGGATTCCGTATCAAATCTCAATGCGCCTGTGTTTGCTTCTGCCTTCCTTGGTTTCCGTTGGCATAATGGGCTGCGAACTCATTAAATACTCTGCCACCTACATATTACCGGCCACATCGCGAATGGTATCCAGTAAATACTCCACAGAGGCTTTATCCTTGCGGTGATTAATCAGGCAGGCACGCAATACAAATTTACCTTTCAACTTCGTTCCAGCTATGAATATGCGGCCATCAGCTTCAAGTGCTACGACTAATTTTTGATTAAAAGTGGCTGTCTCGTTTTTATCCAATAGTTTTCCTTTGTAAAGGAAGCAGACTACCGCCAGGTCTGAAGTTGAGCATATTTCAAAATCGGTTGACGTAACAATCAGTTGTGCCAGGTATTTTGTCAAATCAATGTCCTTCTGCATCATATCCTGAATTCTTGAAAATCCATAAGCTTTCATAGACATCCATACTTTAAATGCCTTCGCATTGCGGGAGAGTTGAAAATAATTCTCATTGAAATCCAGTCGCGTGGATTCTTGTGCAAATTGATTATCGAGATAATCCGCTCTCTTGAAATAAGTTTCCCGCATCAGGCTCCAGTCTCTTACCAGCACGCAGCCAATTTCAAAGGGCTGGTATAACCATTTATGGAAGTCGAGGGCGATCGAATCGGCTCTGTCAATACCTGCATACTTTGCCTTTACCGAAGGAAGTGAAGAAGCCAACCCACCATAGGCTCCATCTACATGAAACCATAATTGATGTTCTTTCGCTATATCAGCAAGGGTGCCTAAATCATCGATGGCTCCGGTATTCACCGTGCCGGCATTGCCTACAATACAAAAAGGAGTGAATCCCTCTTTCTTGTCCTTCTCGATCTCTGCTTTCAATACTTTTGTGTCAATGGTAAAATCCGTATTCGTTGGAATCCGTCTGATGTGATTTGTGCCGATACCGAGCATCGCTATGCTTTTATCGATGCAACTATGCGTCTCGGCAGAACAGTAAAGTGTAAATGGCTTTTGATTGAATAGCCCATTCTTTTGGAGTTCTAATTTTTTAAAAAGAACATTTCGTGCTACGGTGAGCCCGGCAAGATTTGCTTCAGAGCCACCGCTTACCATTGCCCCGCCAGCCTCCGGAGTAAAATCAATCATCTCAGCAGCCCACTTGACTACTCTCTTCTCAATCTCCGTCATGGCTGGCGCCAGGTGCCACTTTGTATTGTTCTGATTCACGGTAGACATGATCAGCTCGGCCACCGTTGAGATCTGATTGCCACCTGCCATGACATAGGCATACATGTTTTTTCCAAAATTGCCGGTGGCGCTGTCCACTACTTTCTTTTCCACTTCCTCCAGCAGTTGAGGAATGGCCATGGGTGCTAACGGCAGGCTCTCTGCAAACCAGCTTTCAACCTCAGGCTGTGATTTTACATTGAAGCCTTTTTGCCTATCCAATGCTTTATATTGTTTGACAATAAGAGAGGTTGTCTGTTCCAATATTTCCTGAAATTCTTCGGGGGTGTAGTCTAAAGTGTGGTTCATATTTTTGATTGCTTATAGCTTAATTACTTTCTATCCAATATTCTTTTAATCGTGTCCATACTTTTGATGACAATCTCATATTCCTTTTCGGTGAGGCGGGAGAAGGTTTGCTCCACCTGCCTATTGGTATCCGTATCTATTTTTAGAATCTCTCTTTTTCCTAACGCAGTTAAGTTCAGGTGCAGGGCACGTCCATCTTCTTCTGATTTCTTTTTACTAATCAATTTCTTCTTCTCAAATGATTCCAGTATGCGGCTTAAATAACCTTTGTCCAATGACAACGTGGTTAAAATAGCATTGGCAGTTTGATTGGGTTGAATAAGAAGTTCCCGAAGCACCCGTGCTTCGGCTAGTGAATAGGCGCTGTTGAGATAGGTTTTATCCAACAGGCCAATTACTCTGGCAAAAAAGCGATTGAAATCACGGATGGCGTGAATGTGTTCTTCCTTCATGAAAGCAAGGTAAATTGTATAGTTGACAAAGTCAACTATACAATTTGATCACTATTCCATGGCGCTAAACTTCGGATGTATCCGGCAGAAGATTTGTCCTTTCCTTCGAGTAGGTAAGCGTAAGCTGATGCATGGCCCGGGTGCAGGCAATGTAGAGCATGGATTTATCCACTTCCGTATGGTAGTTGTTGGCCGATACAAAAGGAACAATCACTTCATCAAACTCCAGTCCTTTGGCAAGGTGGGCGGTGGTAATGATTATGCCTTCATAGAACGAAGTACTGTCTGCGGTAAGCAAATGAGCCTTGTGATTCTGTTTCAATGATTCGGCTACAAACTCCGCCTGATCGGCTGTCTTACACAAAATGCCCAACGACCGGTGAGGTGAGTTTTTAAAGTTAACGGTCAGTTCACTAATAGCCTGGAGTTCTTCGGCATTGCTTTTAAAACCTTTTACTTCGGGTGGCACTCCATGCCGTTCCATAGGAATAACATTCGGGTTGGAAGATATTTGTTGCGCAAAACGAGTGATCTCATAGGTTGATCGATAACTCCTGAACAACTTCACCGTCTCCCCTTGTGGAAATACTTCTTCTATTCCTTCTGCGGATGAAGCACTATAAGGATTAACCGTCTGACCAACATCTCCGAGAATAGTTTTCTTGCACTTAAACAGGCGCGACAACACGGCATATTGTACAGGAGTGTAGTCTTGCATCTCATCTACCAGTAAGTGTTTCACATAATCGTAGGATTGATATCCTTCCAGTCGCATGGTGAAATAAATAAGTGGAAATAAATCTGCAAACTCCAACGTCCCTCCTTCCATCGGGTGGAACATCTCAGGTTGGCCAAGCCACCCATAAAAATCCCTGTACAAATCAAAGACATCCCGCATCTTAAACATGCGGGGCACTGCCTCTCCGATTATCGATTTCTCCCGGCCCGTAAGTTTGCGCTGTACCTGATTGCGAAGATGATTCTGCACGTCTTTGATCACTTCCGGAAAACGCTTCAATAAAGGAGTACGATGGTAGGCCCTGAAGCGCTCTTGGATAAACGGAAACGGAATTACCGTGCTGCCTACGCGCAGCTCCGTGAACGTAAAGTAATTATTCTCGATGTGAATGAGGTAGCGGTTAAGTTGACCTAAGAATTCAAAAGAAGCTTTGAAGCGAATACGTTCGATGTAATTGGCATCCGATTTTTCGAGTAGCGAGGCCACTTGTTGAAAGAAAGTCTGGAAAGGGTATTTATACTCCAATAACTCACCGGCCAGGTCTTCCATGCCCGTTTCGGGAATGTGCTCCTCCCCCAATTCCGGCAATACGTTGCTGATGTAATCGGAAAATACTTTGTTGGGGGAAAGAATAAGAATGTCTTTCGCCCGTATCTCATCTCTAAACCGGTACAACAAAAAAGCAATGCGGTGCAGGGCGATGGAAGTTTTTCCGGAGCCTGCCACACCCTGAATGATCATGACCGAGGCGGTCTCGTTGCGAATGACAGCATTCTGATCGCGCTGGATGGTGGCGACAATGTTTTTCATCTTGTCGTCTGCTGACAAGCTTAATTCTTTTTGTAAAATATCGTCATGGATGTTCACTTCATTTTCGATCATGAACTCCATCCTTCCCTCCCGGATTTTGTATTGCCGTTTTAGCTCAATCGTCCCTGTTATTTTTCCACCCGGTGTTACATACCATGCTTCCCCCAATTCGAAATCATAAAATAGTGATGATATGGGTGCACGCCAATCATACACAAGGTTAACACCTAACGTTTCATCCGAAAACGTATGAATACCAATGTAGATTGGCATTTGTTCCTTGCCTTCTCCTGCGCTAAAATCAATGCGTCCGAAGTAGGGAGACTCGCGCAGCTTCATCAATTTTTTCTTTCGCGCTACCGTTGACTCTCCTGTAGATGCCATGCGATTGATCGACTGTCCTGCAGCGACCTTATCAGCATCATCCATTCCCGATTGATGTTCATAGATATATTCCTTGTTTTGGCGCAGTTCTTCCGAGTACTGCTTTACCCGACTGTCCACCCGGTTGAGGGATAACTCCAGCCGTTCTTTGATCTCTTCGAGATAGGCCCGCTCCTCTTGCTCTGTCTTGTTAATCATCCCTTCATTACAATTTCGGGCGCAAAGCTAAATGATTTTGGGGCTATTCTGATTTTCCGAAGCAGGGACTACAGACAAATGAGTACCTTTGATGCGACTTGTAATCTTCTCCTTTTTTTCCTAATCTTTGTATCTCTAAAGCAGTTCTGACTCCCATCTAGTTTCTGCTCTTCTGGGAGCCCGTGTAGTTGAAAAGCTGTTCAAAACTCGTGAATGGTGAAATTATTTCAATAATCGAAAGAATATATTTTAAAGAATAAACCCTTAACCAAAAACCTATGCTTATGAAAAAATTACTTGTAGTGCTCCTTGGTGCGACTCTTTTATGGTCCTGCGCTAAGCCGAAAGAAGAAGAAATGGCCGCCCCCGAACCCAAGGCAGTTGAGTTTGCTGATGCTAAATACATTGCTATGGGGCAGCAAATGATGAAGTCACTAGCGGAAGGTAATACCGATGCTTTTACGAATAACTACACAGATAATGCTGTTTACTTATGGAACAATGGAGACAGTATTGCAGGCAAACAGGCCATTGCTGCCTACTGGAAAGATCGCAGGGCCAATGTCATTGATACGATCACCTATACGCAGGATGCCTGGCTGGCGATTCAGGCCAATGATCCTCCTAAACACATTGCTAAAGGAGTTTGGCTGTTTAATTGGGCCACCTTCAACATCACTTATTCCACCGGAAAACCTTTAACCCTTGCTATCCACAGTGTATTTCACTTTGATGGTAATGATAAGATTGATAGGGCAATACAATACCTGGATCGCGCTGCTATCGCTGCCGCTATGGCTAAGAAATAAAAATTACCAAAATCAAAGCGATTTGGGAAAGGGAGCCACTTGGTTCCCTTTTTTTATGGAAAGTAAAATTTACGAGACTTAAATAGTTTACCATCTACTAAAAAAAATGTGACGAGTGATTGATGCTCACTATCTTCGGGCTCTAAACCAGATCGTTTACGGCCATGACCTTTGAAATCATCCTTCGCTACGTCCACTTTGTCAGCATTTTCGCAATTGTGGGTTCCCTGACATCAGAACATCTCTTGCTCAAAAAAGAGATGACACAACGTGAACTTGATCACTTGGCCAAGATCGATTTAATCTATGGACTTGCTGCCATTACGCTCCTCATTGCTGGTCTTACCCTATGGCTTGGAGGAGTTGGCAAACCCAGTGTCATCTACACCAAGAACTGGATCTTTCATATTAAGCTGACTCTTTTTATCACCGTTGGCCTTTTATCAATATACCCTACTGTTTTCTTTTTAAAAAATCGTGGTGATCAGGATAAAGTGATTGCTATTCCAAAGTCAATTTTTTGGATGTTGCGTATTGAATTGCTTTTGCTTTTTATCATTCCTCTACTGGCTGGATTAATGTCAAGAGGTGTGGGATTTTTTGGCTAACTATTCTAACTTCAAAGCCGCCAGATAATGACGCGCTTGTATTAGGCCAAGGTACCATCCTCACCCTTAGTAAAATCCACATCTTTCCGGTCATTGCGGAAATGATACAGTCCACTCCAGGAATTGATTGCCCTCCAATGTGACAATAGTCTCTGAACCAGAAGTCGCTATGATGGACAACTAATTCCTGCTTTTTAATTAGCTTTGGTAGCCTACGATCACTACCAATTGCTGACTATGAAAAGAAGAGAGTTTATTAATAAATCAATTGGCCTATCAGCAATTGCCTCTGCCCTTCCTCTTGCCGAACTACATAGTCAGGTAAATCGGAAAGTAAGTCATTCAGCATCTCATCCGGTAAAGGACTTTGATGTGATTGTGATTGGCGTAGGAAGCATGGGCTCTGCCACGTGCTATTATCTTACCAAGCAAGGCTATAATGTCTTAGGGCTTGAACAATTTGATATTCCCCACGAGTTGGGTTCACATGCCGGCCAGAGCCGCATCATTCGCAAAGCGTATGGCGAAGGCTCTGACTATGTGCCGCTGCTGGAAAGAGCCTATAAAAATTGGCATAGTTTAGAATCAGAAACTGGTGCGCAAGTCTACTACAAGACAGGACTCGCCTATTTTGGAGCGCCCAATGATCCTTTTTTAGATACTGTCAAAGGCTCGTCAAAAAAATATAAAATTCCGCTTAACAATCTTACTGTAGAAGAATGCGATCAAAAATATCCACAGTTTAAACTTCCCCAAAATTTTCAGCGACTAGAGGAGCCCGATGCAGGATTCATCACCCCCGAACGCAGCATACTTTTATACGTTCAGCAGGCAGTATTAAACGGAGCCATTATCCGAACAAAAGAGAAAGTAATTGAATGGAAGCGTGAAATTTCTAGCGGAGTAACAGTAGTAACCAACCGGGGTACGTACGGGGCAAGTAAATTGGTTATCACTGCAGGGCCATGGGCTGGAAAAATGATTCCCTCACTTACTTCTAAACTAACGGTTACCAGACAAGCGATTGCATGGGTAAAGCCAAAAAATTGGGACAACTTTGCACTTGGAAAATTTCCCTGCTGGATACTGGAGGACAAAGACCATGATTTTTATGGATTCCCGATTCTTCCTGTCGGAACATTTACTGGCCCATTAGGGTTGAAACTTGCTTTACACTATCCAGGAGCTGAACCTACCGATCCGGACTCCGTGAACAGAAACACAAAAGAATCGGACGAAAAAATATTGATTGAATTCTTAGACCGGTTTATTCCCGATGGCTACGAAAATACATTGGTGATGAAAACATGTTTATATACCAATTCCCCGGATCACAATTTCATTATTGATTACTTATCAGGATATGATAAAGACGTTGTTTTTGCAACTGGATTTAGTGGTCATGGTTTCAAATTCGTAAGCGTAGTGGGTGAAATTTTGGCTGACCTTGCCATGAAGGGAAAAACAGATCAGCCTATTGGTTTCTTAAATGCAAAACGATTTTAAAGATGCGACTATCATTGGTAATTTACTTGCTACTGCTTTCGTCTTTCACTCATTGCACCCAACCTACAAAAATTATTGGCAAAGATGAGAAGCTTATTCTCGAAGCACGACTAAAATCAAATGATGCTATTGCCAAGCAGGATACAATTGCTTTAGCTGAAATCTGGACAAGCGACTATCATATTATCTCTTCGAGGAATTTTGAAATTAGTGGAATGGAAAACAATCGCCATAATTTTGCAAAGGAGTTTTCCAACAAAAAAGAAGTACTGTATGTAAGAACAACCACTACAGTAGAAGTCTTTGCTGATTGGAACATGGCTTCCGAAAATGGAACATGGACTGGGCAATGGCGTGAGGCAGATGGTTTGGTTAAATTCTCAGGGACTTACTTTGCCAAATGGCATAAGATAAATGGTGAATGGAAAATACGAGCAGAGATTTTTGTCCCGCTTCTTTGTGAGGGAAGTGAATTTTGTAATAAAAACCCGATTTGATAACGATCTCTAAATACTCTCCCATGCGAAAAATACTTATTCTTATCAGTTGTGCTGCATTGTCAATCTTTGCCATGATGTGCACATCAAAAAAAGAGGCAGTGCATTCTAGATCTTCCAGCGAAATAGTTGACAGTGTTGCAAATGACTACTGGCAACGGGAACAAAGAACTGGTCGGTCCATTTCATGGAGCGACCCAATATTCCCTGATCAACTTTACAAAGGAACACGGCAGGACTTTAAGGATGACTCCATTTATTTTTTGTCAATTCTGAAAAAACTTAATGACTTAGACAAGTCGGGTCTTTCAAAGGAAAGAACCATTGACTATGATTTATTAGAATGGTTGGCCACATTACGTCTGGAATCTACTCAGTTTTATAATAATACTTTCCCACTCATAACTCCCTATAGTTATAATCTTAGTGGAGAGGAATTAATGTTTCAACATCTGAGATTCTCTGAAACAGAGGATCTCAATCACTATCTTCATTTGTTGGATGAGTTTGAAGCGAAACTAATTGCCAATCTCGAGAAGCTTGACTATTTGGCAAAACTTGGAATACGACTGCCTAAGGCGGAGGTGGAACTCACAGTTGATTTCTTAAAATCATACCAGTCACCAGCCTCATCACTTTCATTTTATGTATCAACATTAAGACTTGAAGATATAGATTCAACCTTGCAAAAAGATTTTCAGGCTAAAGTCATCACAGCTATTGATGAAAAGATTAAGCCGGGATTTGATAGCCTAGTGACGTACCTACGTGGAGATTATCTGAAAGAAGCACCAGATGCCGTTGGCCTCGCTCAGTATCCAAACGGGAAAGAGTATTACCGCTACCTTGTACGTTGGCAAACTTCAACTAATTTAACTCCTGAAGAAATTCATCAGAAAGGTCAGCAAAAGGTGAGGCGGATCAGTGAGGAAATTGATAGCATCCGGAAATCAACAGGTTTCAAAGGAACAAGAAAAGAATTCTATAAATTCCTACAGACTGATAAACGCTTTCTGGCCGTTACACCGGATGAGGTTGGCTCAAAGCTGAAAGGACATTTATCCAGAATGGATAAAAAGATTTCAACACTCATCTCAATAAAACCCAAAGCAGGCTACGATGTTCGCAGACTTGCGCTTGCCGCTGAACCGGGAATGACATTTGGGTATTATTCCCCTCCCTCAAATGTTGATTCTTTGGGAATTTACTATTACAATGGATCCAAATTAGATCAGCGATCATTGATTAGTTCAGCAAGCCTCGCCTACCATGAAATAATACCTGGTCATCATTGGCAAATTAGTATTCAATATGAAAATGATTCAGTGTCCACAATGCGTAGAAACTTTAATTCAAATGCTTTTGCTGAAGGATGGGGAGACTATTCAGCTCATTTAGGCACCGAACTAGGCCTTTATACTGATCCTTATGATTATTGCGGCAGGCTCCTTATGGACATGCTCATCTCTGTTCGCTTGGTTGTTGACACTGGCATGAATTATCTTGGTTGGAGTCGCGAGCAAGCCGCTGCCTTTATGAATGAATCTGTGATTGAATCAGAGGAACAGATAAAAACAGAAATCCTGCGATATAGTTGTGATATTCAAGCACAGGCACTTGGATACAAAATCGGAAGTTTAAGACTCATTGAGTTACGTAAGAAATACAAGAATCGACTGGGCGATAAATTTGATGTGATAAAATTTCATGATACTGTCTTGAACTGTGGATCGCTACCTCTTGATGTCCTGGAGAAAGTTCTGGATCGGGAATTTGGGGTTAACTAGAGTTTTTAAGACACATTATTAATCTTGAAAGAACTATGCAGTTCTAATTGAGTATGATATCACTTGCTGACTCAACTTATTGTATTTCAACTCTTTAATACCTTTAAGATGCTTACTAGGAAATCTATTTATTATACATCCTTACTATTACTTCTATTAGCCATTGTGTTTTCAGTTCATTCTCAAGAAAATAATGCCGCGATACAAAATAAGAAATTTAACCCAGCCACATTATTATGGTACAGTGCCCCTGCATCCAAGTGGGATGAAGCTTTACCTGTAGGTAATGGACGTCTTGGTGCGATGGTCTTTGGAAAATATGGTGAAGAACGTATTCAGTTGAATGAAGAAACCTATTGGTCTGGTGGGCCATACTCTACCGTTGTAAAGGGCGGAGCCGCGGTATTGCCACAAATTCAAAAACAAGTATTTGAAGAAAAGTATCTCGAAGCTCACAACTTGTTTGGTCGACAGGTGATGGGCTATCCGGTGGAGCAACAGAAATATCAGAGCTTGGCAAACCTGCATTTGTTTTTTGAGAATCAGGAGAAAGTAACGGACTATAAACGATGGCTTGATCTAACAACTTCGATAACACGTGTTGTGTATTCCGTTGACCATATCACGTATACACGAGAGGTATTTGCCTCCTCACCCGACCAAACTATTGTGGTGCGCCTGACAGCAAGTAAACCCGGAAGTATTTCGTTCAAAGCCAACTTAAGGGGCGTACGCAACCAGGCCCACTCAAACTATGCAACGGATTATTTTAGAATGGATGTTGTCGGCAATGATGGCTTGGCAGTTATCGGTAAGTCAGCAGACTATATGGGCATTGAAGGAAAGCTCAAATATGAAGCGAGAATAAAAGTTGTTTCGGAAGGAGGTAGTGTTACTACACAAGGCGTTGACGTTATCGTGAAGGACGCTAATGCAGTTACCCTCTACTTCGTTGCGGCTACGAATTTTATCAATTATAAAGACGTAAGTGCCGATCAACATGCGCGCGTTGAAAACTATCTTAAAGGTTTAGCCGGAAAAGATTTTGAGTCTATCAAAGCGACTGCTGTCTCTGATTATAAAAAATTGTTTGATCGCGTGTCCTTAACATTACCTGTCACAGACAATTCTTATTTACCAACCAACGAGCGAATGCAGAAAATTCAAACTGCACCTGATCCAAGTCTGTCCGCCTTGAGCTATAATTTTGGACGGTACATGATGATCTCGTCTTCGCGACCCGGAACAGAACCTGCCAACTTGCAAGGAATCTGGAACGATGATATGAATCCTATGTGGGATTCGAAGTACACCACTAATATAAATACCGAAATGAATTATTGGCCTGTGGAAAGTGGTAATCTTTCTGAATGTGCGGAGCCGCTGGTAAGAATGATAAAAGAATTAACGGATCAGGGCTCACAAGTTGCTCGCGAACATTACGGTGCCCGTGGTTGGGTGTTCCATCAGAATACTGATCTATGGAGGGTAGCTGCACCGATGGATGGACCTACATGGGGAACGTTTACCGTGGGTGGCGCCTGGTTATGTACACATCTATGGGAGCATTACGACTACACCCGCGACATAAATTATCTGACAGAAGTATATCCAATCATCGAAGGTTCGGTTCAATTCTTCATGGATTTTTTGGTTATGCATCCCAATGGTAAATGGTTGGTCACCAACCCTTCCACCTCTCCTGAAAATTTTCCGGATGGTGGTGGAAATAAGCCTTACTTCGATGAAGTTACTGCCGGCTTTAGAGAAGGAACTACGATCTGTGCGGGCTCGTCTATTGATATGCAGATTTTGTACGACTTGTTTGGATACTACCTGCAGGCTTCAGATGTATTGAAAAAGAACTCAACTTTCATCAACGAAGTTAAGCAGGCAAGAGAAAAACTTGTACCCCCGCAGATCGGTTCCAATGGTTCGTTGCAAGAGTGGGCTGACGACTGGAAATCGCTGGAAGAAAACCACCGCCACTTTTCGCATATGTACGGATTATATCCTGGCAAAGTATTATATGAAAAACGAACTCCGGCTTTAATTGACTCTTACAAAAAAGTATTGGAAGAAAGAGGAGACGAATCAACAGGATTTTCTCGTGCCTGGAAGATGGCACTGTGGGCACGACTTAGCGATGGAAATAGAGCCAATAAGATTTACAAGGGTTATGTGAAAGAACAAAGTTGTACTTCCTTATTTGCTTTATGCTTTAAAGCACCGCAGGTAGATGGCACATTTGGTGTTACTGCAGCAGTTACCGAAATGCTAATGCAATCACATGATGGCTTTATTAACTTACTTCCGGCATTACCCGATGAATGGAGTACTGGAGAATTTAAAGGTGTGTGTGCACGAGGCGCTTTTGAATTGGATTATGAGTGGAAGAATAATAAGATAATCCGATTAACGATTCTGTCAAAGGCCGGAGAAATTTGCAGACTTGCGTATAAGCCTTCTATGAAAATTATGAGCAATAGAAAGCCAATTAAGTATTCAAAACTTTCGAATGGAACGATTGAATTCAAAACTCAGAAAGGTGTTCGGTATGATGTATATTAAAAAATCATTTCGTAAGACATTGCTAGCAACGCTGGTACTAATTCAAATTGTTTCTCGTTGCCTTTTTCCTCTAGCTGCTTCTGCACAGCAAACTCCATCCCCATTGCAAGCTTCTTTTCAAACCTATAAGAAGATGAAGGAGGAAACAACCTTCAAAGTAGATTGGATTTCCCTGGGACCAACCGTAAATTCTGCGCGTGCCGATGTCGTGCAGGTGGATGCCTTGCACCCCGGCACTATGTATGTTGGATTTGGATCAGGTGGCTTATGGAAGACAGTAAATCATGGCGTAAGTTGGAATTCGATTTTTAATGAACAAGCTTCTCTTGGTATTGGTGACATGGAGCTTGCCCCTTCCGATCCCAACATCATTTACTTAGGTACTGGTGAAAACCTGAAGAAGCCCAGAAACTTTACGTTGCCAGGCACAGGTATGTATCGATCAAACGATGCTGGCGCATCATGGCAACACATTGGTCTTGAAGATTCATGGTCTATTGCTGAGATTGCGATTCATCCTACTAATCCGGACATTGTTTTTGTAAGCGTACTTGGTCATCTCTGGTCAAAGAACAAAAACCGGGGTTTATTCAGGACAATGAACGGTGGCAAAACATGGGAACATGTGTTGTATAAAGATGAGATGACTGGTGCGAATGAAGTTGTCATCTCTCAATCGAATCCGCAAATAATGTACGCATCACTTTGGGAAGTTTATCCCGGCATCAGTGGGAAAAACAGTGGCATCTATCGAAGTAGTGATGGCGGAGCAACATGGAGTTTATGCAAAAACGGTTTGCCTTCCGGACCGAAGATCGGGCGGATTGGTCTTACAGTTTCATCTAACAATCCAGCAAAAGCCTATGCCCTTATTGACAATCTGAACAATCCAGGAGATACTGCAGCAGAACTATACAAAACAATTGATGGCGGATTGAACTGGACAAAGACGCACAGTGGACCTTTCAAAATATTTCCAGGGATTGGCTGGTATTTTACGGATGTATATGTAAATCCAAAAGATGATGAAGAAGTATTTTGTCTGGGAGTCCGTCTGGCGCATAGTCTTGATGGTGGAAAGAGCTTCAACTTCATTGGTGGTCAGGTGACACGCATGACCCAAAGTTTGGCGCAAGGTCTGCATCTCGATCAGTGTGAACTTTGGATTAATCCAACCAATCCCAATCATCTGGCGGTGGGAAATGACGGAGGGCTTTATGTGAGCTACGACAAAGGTTTGTCGTGGGTGCATTACAATAACATTCCTACAGGGGAATTTTACGACATCACAATTGATCAATCAGAATACTTGATTTATGGAGGCGCTCAGGATGACGCCACTGTATTTGGCCCACCGAAAGAATTAAATACCCGCTTTCCAGATCCATGGAAGTATGTGTGGATTGATCCCTGGGATGGTGGTGATGGCTGCGTAACGCAAATTGATCCTGAGGATAAATCTATTATTTATTATAGCCGGCAGCATGGCGATGCGATGCGATTAGACAAGTCCAAAGATGTTGCCGTCTCCATCATGCCGGTACTTCCAAAGGAGATAAAGGATACCCTCCTGTTTAATTACATGACGCCTTACTTTTTGTCAAAATACAATAGTAAGACGTTGTATCATGGAGGAAATTACTTGATGAAAAGTGTTGATCGTGGCGATACCTGGAAAGCAATAAGTCCAAACCTTTCTATATCATCTGTTAAAGAAAAAAAATCATTTGCCACAGGCACCATTGTTGAATCACCGACTGAAAAAGGTTTGCTGTATGCGGGCACCGATCACGGTGCTTTCTGGGTTTCAAAAAACGATGGGGCTAATTGGGAGGAGCATTCAACAGGAATTGCCAATAACTATATTCGGAGTATATCTCCTTCGCGGTTTAAAACATCAAGAGTTTATATTTCTATGACAGGAATAAACTATGATGATTTACATAGCTATGTCTATTCTTCGGAAGATTATGGAAAAAACTGGAAAAGCATTTCTGCTGGACTACCCGATGAGCCTGTCAATGTGATCAAAGAAGATCCCACCAATGAAAATATTTTGTATGTCGGTGGATTACGTGGTGTTTATATCTCAATCAACAGAGGAAACAGCTGGTCTTATTTAGGAATCAATATGCCGGCAGCTGCAGTGTCCGATCTTGAAATTCATGAACCCACTATGGATTTGGTAGTCGGCACGCATGGCCATGGGATTTACAAGACAACCCTTCAACCCCTACAGAAAATGGTGAGTAAAAACTTATCCACTGCTAAAGACTACTTTTTTGAAGTTGCTACCCTTACCAGACCATGGTTTAATTCTTCCGATGGGGAAGCTGATTATCGTACGATTGAGAAAGCAACATTTTCATTTTGGTTGAGTGAATCTAAACCAGTAACGCTTTCCATCGGGGATAAATCAAATAAAGAAATATGGAAGACCGATGTAACCGGACATAAAGGACTTAATCAATATCGATGGGATCTGGTGCTGAGTCGGGAAAAGAGTGACTATCCCTACTTTGTCCATTACGATAAATTTATTGAGGCAGGAACTTATGTGATGTCATTATCAATAGGTGAAAATCGTATCCAACAAACTTTCGTGATTATGGACGCAACATCTCCGTATATAAAATAGTCATTATTTAAACTCCACCCTTCTTCACTGCTTCAAACTTGACTTCTCCGGATGTTTTGCCCTAAACTTTCTATAAAAATTTTGCATTTCAATCAGGTCCTTTTGATAATCTCCTGTTGGATAAAATAGATCACCAAAGCCGGATATTTTCCTACCATAATCAAGGTAGCCCATGGCAATAGGCACTTTCGCCCCCATAGCAGTATGGTAAAATCCAGACTTCCATTCTTTCACATAGCTCCGGGTACCTTCTACAGGAATCATTAGAATCAATTCTTCATTTTGTTGGAACATGTGAATCATCGCGTCTACCATGTTATTATGCTTGGAACGATCCACCGGAATACCGCCAGATGCACGCATGAGTACGCCTAACGGAAATTTGAATAAACTGTCCTTGCCCAGGAAGCGCACGCGAACTCCACAGGCTAATAAGGTGGCCAGGCAGATTGGATAATCATAGTTGCTTGTGTGAGGTGCTGCCACCAATACACATTTCGTAATGGAAGGGTCCAGCCTACTCCCGATTTTCCAGCCGATCAGTTTAAGATAAAGTTGACAGATCCATTTCATTGTCCAAAATTAGAATATAAAATGTAACTTTGTCCACGCATTATTTCACACGCCCCATTTCACCTCGCATCTCTAACTTCGCTCCTGCTGCGGTATAGCGCAAACGAATTGACTCATGATACTCGCCTTCAGCTTGCTTCAACTCATCAATATTACGCTGGTCGTTGTGTTCCTCTTTCTGGTATTCAGATTAGTAGAGACAAGCTGGTCCTATAAAATAAGTAAACCTTACGTTTGGGAAGAAGCGGTTAAGAAGGGAGAGATATCCGCTAAACTAAAGAAGATTGAACGCTTCTATCGCGATAAGGCCCGCTTCTATGCCATTTGGTTTCAACTCAGGAGATTAAAAAGGGATAACATCTCTGGGGCTTTTGCCGAAGTCGGGGTGTATCAGGGAGAAACGGCAAGGATGATACATGAAATAGTTCCGGAGCGAAGCTTTCATTTATTTGATACGTTTGAAGGCTTTGCTAAAGAGGATCTTAAACTTGAACACGCTTCTAATCCAAATCTTACTACGGATTTCTCTAATACGACTGTAGAACAAGTAAAGAAATTCATTGACGGAAATGCCAACGTACTATTTCATCCTGGCTATTTTCCATCCACGGCTGAAAAACTTAAGGATGAGAGGTATGCTTTCGTTCACTTAGATGCAGACCTCTACCAGCCTACCCTGACAGGGCTGCAGTATTTTTACCCTCGCCTGACTCCCGGAGGATTGATTCTCGTCCACGATTATAATCATACCTGGAGTGGTGTGACTAAAGCTGTTGATGAATTTATCAAAACCATTCCTGAAGGCCCTGTAGAATTAATGGATTGGCAGGGTAGCTTACTAATCATTAAAAACAAGAAATGAATAAATTAGAATTACTGACTGAGTTAGGCGATAACACCTATATCATGCTTAGACCCTCTTCCATTGAAGGTATCGGAATCTTTGTCGTTCAAAATATTGAAAAGGGTTGCCGGGAGATGTTCAGCAAACCAAATAGCAACGACCAATGGGTAAAACTTTCAAAAGAAGAGGTGGAATCATTGCCGCTTCACTCTAAATTAATGGTTGAGAATTATTGCCTCTATGATAAGGATCATTATTTTGTGCCTGACTATGGATTTAAGAAAATTGATATCTCGCTGTTTTTAAATCATTCTGCTACACCAAATATTCTCTCCATTAACGATGGCGAATACTTTGAAGCCCTAAGAGATATAAAAATGGGAGAAGAATTGCTTATTGATTACGGGACCCTTGTGGACGGAGAATAAAAGAGGTCACTATCAATCCCTGGAATAACCCGTAAGGCATTTCCATAATAAACTTTTTTAAGTACAGAGTCGGGCAGTGACAGTCCATACATTTTCCAATGCGCATGACGCTTGCGATAATAGTCGAAATACTCATCGTCTGTTTCTAAGACACGGAAGTAGGTATAATACTCTTCTTTCTTATACGTATCCTTACCCATCATCACCCTATCCTGATAGCGAATCATCCAGGTACGAGCTGCGCGTGGCTGGCGACCGAGTTCTGCAAGAACAGCGCCTAACTCTGTATAGACATTTGGCAATTCATCAAACAGTTTTCCAAGTCGTTCCAGATCATTTCCGAACCACCCCAAATGAGCATCAATGAATTTGGTCTTTGGGTGTTTACGAAAAACATGATGCTGCTCTCCAATGATTTGCTCGAAAGACGGATACTTATCAGGCGAACGATAGTTGCCGGGTTTCTGCTTTAACTCCAGCCATCGCTCATTGTATTTATCTTTTGGATTCCAAAATGAATTAGGTTCACCAGAATGAATCAGTACGGGAATTCCAAGTTCTCCACATTTGGCCCAGATCGGATCGAGCCGAGGGTCGTCTATGGCAATTCGATTACCTTTATTGTCTTTATCCGTCAAACCTAAGCCTTTATAAACCTTTAATCCTTTTACACCTTGCTTTACAGCTTCTTCCATCAGTTTCAAAGGTTCTTCAGGCCATCCCGCATCGTCCAAATTCTCAAAATTGATATTGAGGAAGAGTACAAATCGCTTTGGGTAATTCTTATTTACATTATCCAGTGACCACTCCAGGTATTTACCGCGAAAACCACTAAGGTTAACCATCACACCCATGTTCAACGAATCCATTTCCACTACTAACTTGTCGAGGTCCTGGACAGGCATTGTCCATTGATGATTGTGCACATCAATGAAAGGGAATTTTGAATGGGTAAGAATGTGCTGTGGTACCTTCAGGGTTGAGACAGGCTCATAGGCTTCCACATCCATCACATTCAACCGATATTGGATTTTGCCAATAACCCAGTACGTGAGGCCGAGAAAAACCAGAACAAGCAGGGGCAGTAAAACCCATCTTCTTTTGGAGAAGGCCATTCTTTACTGAGCAGTGATCGGGACGGTGACCTGAGTTTTATCCCAAACCAAATTCATTTTTACTCCAGTCGAGTCACTTCCAAAGCTAATGGTGAATTGCTCCGTTTCTGTTGGGGCAGCTGTAACAGGCACATCCACTTTAATAACATCCTTCGTATAGTCCGGTTCTCTTACTGCAAAGTAAACACCCAGCTCGCTGTTCAATGAAACCTGAAAGGAATTGGCGCCAGGCACAGCATACATCCGATAACTACCCGCGCTTACAGGTTGTCCCGCAAAGTTGACATTCTTATTAAAAGTAATTTCTGTAGCTGCATTAGCACCCATTCTCCAATATTTGCCATAGGGCTGAAGTGCTCCGTCTTTTTCATCTCCAAAAATTAGCCTTCCTTTTTTATAAGGTTGGCAATAGACCACCTTCAAATCAAGGCCTTGATCATTGAAAGTAGCTGTTGAAATGGGGCTTCTTTTAGAAACAACCAAAGTACCATAAAGCACTAGTCCAATAATAGCAGTGAGTAGTACTGCAAGACTGATTAACAAAATCTTTTTCATAACTGCAAAAATTTTAGGTTAAGTTCTATTTGTTTGATCATTGACGAATAATTTTTCAGAATCTGGACAGATAAGTCTAGCTATATTTTCTACTTTATTATTGTAGGGTAATTGGGACACTGACCAACGTCTTGTCCCAAACCAAATCCATCTTCACTCCAGTTGAATCACTGCCAAAGCTGATGGTCAGCATTTCTGTTTCGGTGGGAGTTGTTTGAACAGGCACTTCAACTTGAAGAACATCCATCTTATGATCTGGCTCGCTTGCCGCAGAAAGGTTAACACCTAGTTCACTATTTAAAAAAATCTGAAATGCGCTGGCTCCAGGGACTGCATACATACGATAGCTACCCGCGGCCAGGGGACGGCCTGCAAAGGTGATATTCTTATTAAAGGTAATTTCAGTGGCAGCGTTCGCACCCAATCTCCAATACTTACCGTAGGGCAGCAGCGCTCCATCCTTCTCCTCTCCAAAAATCAAACGGCCTCGCTTGGAAGGTTGGCTGTATGATACTTTAATGTCCAGACCCTTGTCACTAAAGGAGGCTGTTGCTGGCGGGCTCTTCTTTGGCGCAAAGAAGAGGCCATATACTGACCAAAGAACAAATACAATGATTACAACGCCAATGCCAATGAATATTTTCTTCCTCATAACTGCAATTTATTTGATTGATGCGCAATATACATAGTAAATCATTTAACTGAAAAAACAGAAAAGAAGTCACTCTATCTGCCAATAGGATTATTTCAAAAATCTTTCAAACAGGAAAATAGCAAACAAACCCCAAAGATTACTACTGACCATACTTACAATGGCAAGAAGGATAGCATGCGGCATCCAGTCTTTGTGATAGGCAGAGGCTACCGCGGGTGTGGTAGATATTCCCCCTACGTTTGCCATACTGGCTATGGGAACCCAGGCCATGTGTACGTTCATGAGCTTTGCTACGAATACCATGAAAATAAAGTGACCTATTATCCAAACTAAACAAAGAATAATGAAGGGCAATGGTAATGTGCGTTGGGTAAAATCCAATCGTAAACCCAGAATAGACATAATGATAATAATTAAAATGCCGCCAGCCTTCAATACAAATGAATGATTCCAATTACTTATCAGGTTTCCGAAAGCGAGGCCAGCCACCGAAAGCAACGCTATGCGCAGCAGAAAATCCTTTGTCGCCAGGGTAATGAGATAGGTAGCAATGAGAATAAATAATGAGGTTATCCAAATTGATTTCTTTGAATTATTTTCAGAAGTTAACTCATTAGTATCCGACTGAAATAAAGGTGGTGTAATTTTAAACCATCTATTAAGCCAATCACTTTTCTTAATGATCTGAAACATAAGGATAGTCCAGACATTCACGAGAATGTTGTCTAAAACAATAACCGACAGAAACAACGATTCCGGGCAGTTTACTAATTCTTTCATTACAAGTTGGCTTGTGCTGCCACCAATCCAGCTTCCTACAATTGGAAGAAGCCCACGCCAATAGCCTTGTGTGATAAATACCTCTTTACTCGCTGGCCAAACCATGCTAAATAAACCCACTAAGGCCGGGGCGAGTACAGCAATTGCAAATGATCCGGATACAAAGAGAAGAATAGGCTTCGCTCCTACTTGTTTTAGTTTTAGAAAAGATAATGAACTCATTACTGTAATAATCGCCATCGGTATAATCCAATCTCTTGAAACAGAATGCAGTTGAACCGTAGAAAGGTCCAGTTGAAAAAGGTGCGTAATGGAAGCTGGAATAACGTAGGAAAATAAAATGGGTGGAACCCAATCCAATAGTTGTTGTACGCTTTCTATTTTTTGTCGACTCAGCCATAAAACTGATACGACTGTAAACACAACGATGAGCAGAGCAATGACTTCAGCCTTCACTCAATTGATCTTTTGTGTGAGAATACCCAGGCACATTTGAATACCTTCAAGAAAATTCGCCATACGGATGTTTTCGTTGGCAGCATGAATGCTATTATCCGGGTTGGGCATCCGAATGGAGACAGCTGGAACCCCTAAGGTGCTGATGAAGGGTTCAATAGGTTGAGAGCCACCGGTAGCCCGCTGCTTTACATAATTTCCCTGACCAAATGTTCTGTCCATGGCCCGTCCTAGCCATTGACCCATCGGAGAATTTAAGTCCGTTCGAAATGGCTTGGAGCCTAATGTATACTCCATGGAAATCAAATGCGTGTATTTTTTTCTCTCCTCATCAGTAGGTGTATCTTTAACAAAATGGAATCCTTGCAAGCGGATATATTCTCTTAACAATCCAACTTGTCGCTCTCCCGGGGTTTCAGGAACCAGCCTCATATCCAGTTCAGCAATGGCTTCCGCAGGGATGACTGTATTGGCTTCTTTACCAATGGTTGCCGCCTTTATTCCTAAGATATTCAGCGAAGGATATTGCAGTGACTCCTGATAGGTGTTTCCTACTTGGTCATGGGCTGCTATACCCAGCGTGTTCATGAGCTCTTCTTTGCTTTCCGGAACGCTATTGATCATCGCCTTCTCTGCCTCACTCAACAGGACGCCCTCATAAAATCCAGGTATTAGAACACGACCCTCCTCATCTTTCATTCCAGCCAGCAACTTGGCTAACTTAAATGTCGGGTTGGGTGCGAAGTTTCCATATTGGCCACTGTGCAAATCACCTTTCGCTCCAAATACCTTAAGCGTAATTTCAGCAAGACCTCTTGCACCAAAATTAAGTGTCGGCAAATTGGAGATGTGCCGAGTTCCATCCATGATTAGGAGATACTTTGCTGACAGTAATTCTTTATTTTGATTTACGACAGCTGCAAGCGTAGGTGAGCCCATTTCCTCCTGAAAGTCCATGATGATCTTAATATTAAATTGCGGCTTCCCACCCTTTGCTTCCAGGATATCAAGCGCAGAAAGAAACGCTATAGCAGGCCCTTTTGAGTCCGATGCCGATCGGGCAAAAATTCGACTATCCGGATTATAAGGAAGATTCCAGTCAATAATTTCCCATCGTTCGTTGACTTTCTGCTTTAATACGGCTTCGAACGGATCCTTCTGCTCCCAGGAAACAGGATCTACCGGCTGGCCATCGATCTGTAAGTAGACGAGAACCGTGGGCAACTTAGTATTGTAAATTCGTTGCGCAAAAACATGAGGTATGCTTTCAGCTTCTAAAATTCTTGCTTCAAACTTACGTTTCTTCATGGATTCCATGCACCACTTCAGGTTCTGTTGAATCTGGTCGGGATAATGGCCATCATTTTTTAGTTGAAGGAATTGTCTTAGTTCTGCTATGGCTTGAGGCAATTGTTTAGACGCAGCCAATTCTATTTCCCTTTGAGTTAAGGTTTGTGCGCAGACAATGACAGAAGTTGAGCTAAGTAAAGCGTAAATAATAAAATATTTCATACTGAATAGTATTAAAACTGTTTCTATTTGGAATAGGCCGCCCGTAACATTACCACTGAGGTATAGAGTATAACAACAATAACTAACCATCGCAAAATATCCAGCGGCAATGACTTTACGACAAAAGCAGCGATGAGAACCGCCACCATACTGGGAATAGCCATCCCCATAGAAGCTTTGCGGTTGTAAGCACCTTCCTTAATAAATCGGACCGAAGCGGGCGGCATAAGGAAAGCGCATGATCCCATCATAATGGGGAAGGCAACTTTAGGAGACATCCCCAATGCAAAGATGAGTGCCATGCAGGGTGCATACAATCCTATACCGGCTGTCATCAAAGCACCTAAAACAAAATTCGCAGCCACCGCGATGACCAATTTACCATTATACAGTCCAATTGCATCGCCACCTCCTTGTATCCATTCCATTTTTCCGGCAAACATAAAACCCGCAGTCACTAACAAGGCAAAGCCCATAGTTAGGCGAATCTTTTTCTCCGACAACTTGGCCACTATGCCCGCGCCAAGGATAGCTCCGCCCGCAGCAGACAAAAGCATAAGCGCTAATGTTAACGGATCAACCTCAATAATGGTAATGAAGATGATGGCCTGCAATACAACCGGAAGAGTATTGGACACATTAAGCGTTCCGGGCAACAATCGATCTTCCGTTTGTTTGGTGAATTTCAATAAAGCAGTCTGTGGAGCAAAGGCACCAATGCCAAGAACATCAAAAAAATTAACTACTGATCCAATTAGTCCCGTCTTTAGCCAACTGGAATTTTCAAGATTATTCTTGTGCTTTACAAAATCCCTTACAAAGACATAGGTGAACCAAATGGCCAGCATCACAAGGGAAATCCAAATCGCAGTGATCATAACAGAATCAATTCAGTAGTATCAAATATGGGTAATCAAGAAGGGAAAGCTTTTAACTCGTGCAAGATAATGGTTTGAAAGACATCACTTTTTTCTTCCAATTTTTTTAACCATAGATGGCGCGGAAGTTGCTTCCGTGCCTTCTTAAACAAATCTCATCTCTGATCCCTTACTCTAAGCCTCCTTTAAAAAACTATTCACCAGAACTAAGTTCCTCTTTTAGTTTCATTAAACAAACTAGATTTTTAGTAAGCGCACGAAAGAAACTTTCGCGCGAGAAGTAGCTAAGAACTTCCGCGCCAGATTTGGTCTAGTCATCAGAACTTCTTCAACTTATTTTTAATCAATTAAACCCCATTGGCCATTGATTTTCTTAAACCTATAAAACATTAAAGACGGTCCATGGTAGCCCAACGGGCATCTTGCAACGACCTCCCTAATCAATAAGGTCTGATCTTGAGCATTGTACCAAGGTAAATGGATCATTGCCACGTATTTACCAATTTTCTCATGAAAAGCGTCACATTCAAACTGTTCCAACTTTGGTTTATAAGATTCATAAAGCTCTTCGCTAATAATTCGAAAGTTGCGAAGCTTCCCAGTATCCAATGCAAAATGAGCATCAAAGAAAATTGTTGCGGGGGGAGGTTGGATTGTAGGGGAACCCATTTCGAAGGGAATTTTGATTGGTTTCCCCGCATTAGCGTAAAGAATTTTCTCGTGATTATTGGATATCGTATCCAGTCTCCGCGAGTACACTGTATTCATAAACTCATAAAATTCATCTGAGGTTATCCCAGTACTATTTTCAAAATCATCTTTTTTTGTTCTTTCATTACACGAAACAATAGTTGAGACGATAATCACCCAAATCCAAGCCATCAATTTCATATTAATCAATTACTAGCTTTCCTATTCTCTGCCAATCCATAGATGGCGCGGAAGTTACTTCCGTGCCTTTTTAAACAAAATATCATCTTTGGCCCGTTACTTCTGTGTCTCATTTAGAAAACTATTCACCGGAACTAAGTTCCCTCTTTAGTTTCATTAAACAAACTGAACTTTTTAAGTAAACGCTCGAAAGAAACTTTTCGCGCGAGAAATGTATCAAATAAAAGCGTAATCAAGAAGAGAAAGCTTTTAACTCGTGCAAGATAATCGTTTGAAAGACATCTCTTTTTTCTACCAATCTTTTTAACAGACTTATCTGGTTACCAGCCCTGACAAAATTCTGCTCTTCATACCGGGCACCATAATAGGAATCGTTATTGCAATAATCGGTAAGAAAGCGGATAGCTTGCATATAAATTAAGAATACCCCAGAATAAAAGATAAGTTTCTTCTCCCCTGCGGTTAAATCACCTCCCATACTTGATAAGTAACCCTGGACAATGGCGCGAAAGAAATCTTCACGGACTTCAATCTTATTAAATTCCTTTTCTTCCTCATTAACCGGTGAAAGATAGGTACGCATCATGTCACCAACGTCACTGATGAAATATCCTGGCATTACAGTATCCAGGTCGATGATGCAGATAGCCTTACTTTGATCATCAAAGAGTACATTGCTAATCTTTGTGTCATTATGCGTTACCCTTATAAGCACATCTCTATTCTTTTGTATTTTTTTGAAAACAGTTGGGATGGAATAGTGATTTTTAATGTCAGCAATGAGCGCGGCCGACTGCCTTATTCGATTTGAATTTCCATATTTTAAAGCCTCTTCAAACTGATGGTATCGCAACGTGAGGTTATGAAAATCAGGTATCGTGAAATGAAGGCTCGTAGCATCAAATCCCGACAATAAGCTTGTGAACTTTCCAAATTGAACTGCCGCTTCAAATGCCTGCTCGGGTGTGGCTACAACGTTGATCGTATGTGATCCTTTAATAAATGGAAAAAGTCTGAAGTAACCATGGTCAAGATCATGAACAAGTTCCTCATTTAAGATGCTTTTTATAGGAGCTACAAACAAATATCCCGGGCTATGTTCCTTCAGGTATCGGTCAAGTCTGTTAATATTCTCTGACACCTGATAAGGATTCTTAAAGACATTGTCATTGATACGCTGTAAGATAAACTGTTGCTCACCGTGAATGATCTTCCATGTTGCGTTAATTAGCCCCGTTGACAAAGCCTCAACAACACAATCTTCATAGCGAAGGCCATAGGTTTTTAGTATGGAAGAAATCATTGATTACTAATTCATCATTGTGCGTTAGCTTTCACTTAAATATCAATACGTCAGATTGAGCTTACTCTACCTTCACACCCAGGTTATCTCCTAACAGGCTGAATTGTTCGATCCAGTCTTTATTGAGTTCGTTAGTTGATTTCTCTTTATTCTCCATCGATATCTCAAAATAAAGATTTTGGGTATTATGAAGATTTGGCTCAATATTAAAATCAGTTAAGAGTGGAAATATCCGGTTAAGTCTCTGCAGTCGTCTCAGGTTTTCACGTTCGCTGCTGATCCGTTTCAGCTCTTTGAAGATGCTCTCCCCTGCCAGCCGTGCCACCTTTCCGGTATCTTCAATTTTTAGATTCCAGCGAACAAGTTCACCGCAAATTCTCTCTAGTTGCTTAACGTTAATTTTGTCAGGTTGAAAACAAGCTATTAAGTCGGCATTAAGAATATACTCGAAAGTAGTACGGTATGCATTTGGGATAGGGATATCATTATTGGCGAGGGCATTGACCAATGGGTAATCCCGATTGTAAGTTCGCCTCAATGACTCTTCCAGATCCTGAAGGCTTTGATGTGCGATCTGATCCAGGATTTTTCTTTTCTCATCTTGAAACAGTTGCCAGATAGTGTATTTGTCTGGTCCAAAATAAGTTTGCATCAATCCGATGACGTCACCAAGTCTTCCTTCATCAAACGCATTAACCATCCGGAATTGCATGCTTGCGAATTTCTCTGGATCCATGTCCAAAGAAATATTTCCAATAATATTATGCACACCAATACACACTACAGCAAAGGCAAATTTCTTCTCTGACTTAGTGACTAGGGATTTTACTTTTGTAATCCCTAGGGCGAGCTTTTGCTCTCCCGCTTCTTTCTTTATAAAGAAATCATTCGCTGTGGTGTAATTGAAAATGATCAGGGATTCAGGTTCGTCTTCAAACAACGAAGAAACTGCAAAGTGCATGCCCACACGTTGTAAGTTTGTCCGAGAGGGAAGTACATGCTTCTTATACACATTGGCAGCATTCTCTAATGCCGCTACATTGCTAGGTACTTGCTCCAGTCGTTTCAAAAATTCCATTTCAAGATCAACATCTCCGATCTGACTGGCCAACTGCACTACACGACAGGCATATTGCATTACCTGTGCTGTTTCAATTCCAGAGACTTCATCAAAAAACCAACCGCAACTGGTGTACATGAGCATAGCATGCCGTTGCATTTCCATTAGCCTCAGTACTCTATTCTCACTTGCTTCGGCAATCGCGTGATCTTTGAGGAAACGTTTGATATTCTCATCACTGCGCCTTAGTACAATGTTGATATACTCATCTCTGGCTTTCCATGGATCCCTGAGGATTTTTGAACTTTCGCGCTCAAAAATATCTGCCGTAGCATCACGCAGCCAATCAAGAGCATCACGTAGCGGCTTTCGCCATTGTTGATGCCAGCCCGGGTGTCCTCCTGAATTACAGCCACAATCAGATTTCCAACGCTCAACACCATGGACACAGCTCCATGAACTGTCTTCAATGATTTCTGCTTCATCTACAATAGGAAACAAGGTTAAATATTGCGCGTAGTTGGTAAGAATAACGCGCTTGTCCTTATCAATTTGGTTCAGGCAAAATGCCAGCGCCATTTCACCATGCTTATGATGATGTCCATAAGTCTCACCGTCCGTAGCGACATGCACTAATTGAGGTCCCGAATCTTTTTCATTAAATGATTTGAGAAGGTCATCCGCAAATCGCTTTCCATCATTCAGCAGGCCATTAAAAGCTACGGACTGAGAAATATTGCCATCGTAAAAAAACAAGGCAATCTTCTTGCCGGATGGAAGCTGACACTGATAGGTTTTATGTGTATCGACCGTTTGATCATTGACTTGATTCCATTCTCCTTCCAGAATTCGTGTTGCCTTAGCCTGACGTGGTGCAAGGATGGTAAACTTGATATTATGTTCGGCCAGAAGTTCCAATGTTTCATAATCAACAGCAGTCTCTGCTAACCACATTCCCTCCGGCTTGCGTTTGAAGCGTGATTCAAAATCACGAATGCCCCAAAGAATTTGTGTCTCCTTATCCCTTCGGTTTGCGAGCGGCATAATGAGGTGGTTATAAACCTGAGCAATAGCCGAGCCATGACCACCAAACTGTAGCATACTCTCTTTATCAGCTTCGAGGATAGCGTCATACGTTTCTCTGTCATTGCTCTCCATCCAGGAAAGGAGCGTTGGACCGAAATTGAAACTGATCTTTGAATAATTGTTTAGTATATTTTTAATAACCCCTTCTTTATCCAGAATGCGTGAAGCTGTATTCGGCCCGTAACATTCTGCCGTGATGCGTTCGTTCCAATCGTGATAGGGGTGTGCCGAGTCTTGCAGCTCAATCACTTCAAGCCATGCATTCTCCCGGGGAGGTTGGTAGAAATGTCCGTGAATACAAATAAATTTTTTATTCTCTTCTGCCATGGGTTAGTTTAATCAATGGTCGATGGATAATGACAACAAGAAGATGGGCTTTAATTTTTACTCAATCTCAAATTCAGCCAATTCCTCGTGTAACTTAAGGATGGAAACCGATAAAGGTGATAAAGTTAGTGAAACAGAATAATCCTTTCCATGATACTTAACTGGCGTAGTGTACAATAATCCGGAATTCAACAAGCCGCTTCCTCCGTACTTTTGGTTATCTGAATTAAAGATTTCTGTCCAGGTTCCTCTCATAGGAACCCCCACCCTATAGTGATTTCGTGACTCCGGAGTGAAATTGCAGATAACAACCAATGACTCTTCTCTTACTTCCGATTTACGCATATAGATGATAACGCTGTTCTCGCGGTCAGAATAATCAATCCATTCAAATCCGCGGCCCTCAAATGCAAATTGGTACAGAGCAGGCTCTATTTTATATAGCGCATTTAAGTCCTTAAACAAAGTTTGAACTCCCCGATGATAAGGAGAATCTGTCAGATGCCAGTCAAGACTACGGTCATGATTCCACTCTGCAATCTGACCAAACTCACCACCCATAAAAATCAATTTCGTACCTGGATGGGTGTACATGTAAGCAAACATCAGCCGAAGGTTCGCAAACTTTCTCCACTCATCACCCGGCATTCTGCCCAACAAAGAACCTTTGCCGTGTACCACCTCATCATGAGATAAGGGCAGCATAAAGTTTTCGGTAAAGGCATACATGACGCTGAACGTAATTTCGTTCTGGTGATACTTGCGATGGACAGAATCATTCTTAAAGTACTTGAGGGTATCATGCATCCACCCCATCATCCACTTTTGTCCAAAGCCAAGTCCACCTAAGTAAGTAGGCTTCGATACACCTGGCCACGCTGTAGATTCTTCAGCAATCGTCAGTACATCTGGAAAAGTACCATACACCACTTCATTAAATTCTTTCAAGAAGGCGACTGCCTCTAAATTTTCATTACCCCCGTGTTCATTGGGTATCCACTCTCCTTCTTTGCGCGAATAATCAAGGTAAAGCATGGAAGCAACAGCATCGACCCGTAAGCCATCAATATGAAAGCGCTCTAACCAAAAGAGCGCATTGCTAATTAAAAATGATCTTACTTCTGGCCTTCCATAATTATAAATATAGCTGCTCCAATCAGGATGAAAGCCTTTGCGAGGATCGGCATGTTCAAACAAATGGGTGCCATCAAATTTATAAAGCCCATGCGCATCGCCCGGAAAATGCGAAGGCACCCAATCCAGGATCACTCCTATATCTTCCTGGTGGAACGCATCGACCAGTTCCATGAATTCTTCCGGTGCTCCAAATCGGCTACTGGGAGCAAAATATCCGGTGAGCTGATAACCCCATGAACCGAAGAAGGGATGCTCCATCACAGGTAAAAATTCAACGTGAGTAAATCCCAGGTCTTTAATATATTGTACGAGCTCTATCGCCATCTCTTTGTAACTCAATGAGCGATTGCCCTCTTCTACTTTTCTTCGCCAACTGCCAAAATGAATTTCATAAACAGAATACGGCTTTGGCTTGGCGGCCAATTTCTTACGCTTATCTAACCATGTCTGATCTTTCCAGGAGTGATCTCCATCCCATACTACCGATGCTGTTTTAGGTGGAGTCTCTGCATAGGATGCAAACGGATCGGCCTTCTCCAGATAATCTCCGCTATTCGAGTGAATAGCATATTTATACACTTCGCCCTTACCAATAGAAGGGAAAAAAGCTTCCCAGATTCCGGACTCATCCCATCTCGGATTGAGTTTATGCTGGCCGTCTGTCCAGTGATTAAAATTTCCAATCAAGGACACGCCACGTGCATTGGGTGCCCACACGGCAAAGTAGGTACCGTTTTCTCCTTTGAAGGAAGCTAGATGAGCGCCCAGCTTTTCATAGAGTTTAAAATGTTTTCCGGTTTTGAAGAGATGAATGTCAAAGTCCGTCAAAAGACTAAAACTGTCTTGCGCGGTTGACTTGTCTTTTGATGCTTTCTTTCCCATGCTATTATTCAGCTTTCGCTTTTTTCTTTTTTTCGTCTTTTGCCTGAGCATACCGTTGCATAAGATAATGTATTCCCCGAAGAGGAATATTTACCCAATCCGGTCTGCCATTTAATTCATAACCCAGTTCATACACAGCTTTCTCCAGCAGGAAGGTACGGATAAGAATCTCGTTCTCATCGGAGAGCTCGGGCCCGATTCCTAGCTTCTCCATGTAGGCTCCCAAATAGAATCTGCTAGCATAGTGCTGCCACTGTTCTGCCCATTGCTCCAAAAATTCAATATCTTTTTCCCGATAGTTTTCATTCAATACAATCTTGCCAAAGGCAGCGTAATGAAAAGAGCGCATCATACCTGCTACGTCTTTGAACGGGCTCTTCTTAAGCCTTCGTTCACTAAAAGAGAAGCCAGGTTCTCCTTCAAAATCAATAATGATAAAATCCTTTCCGGTAAACAGAATTTGTCCAAGGTGATAATCACCATGGATCCTTGTCTTTAGTGCATCGATTTTGACTGTGTAGATTTCACTAAAACACTCCAAAACTTTGTCTTCCAGCGCCAGTACTTTCCTCGCCAGCTCTTGTGTCTCTACATTTAATTTATCCAGCGAATTTTCCAAAAGTCTAAAACGGTCTTTCGTCAACTTTCGTAAGGAAGAATATAAAGAACGTTGATAGTTAGCCGTAAAACTTTCAGGAGCAAAGGCAGGATTCGCAAGATCAGAAGCTAATGCCAGGTGCATCTCAGCCGTGCGTTGCCCTAAACGTACAACTCGCTCATAAAAGCCCCGGCCAATAAATTCCTGAATAACTTCGGGTGCCTCTTCAAACTTAATCGCAGCTTTGTTAACCAACTTTGGAAGCTTTTCCTTTAAGGCTTTGGTTATCACACGCTCATAAAAACGACCAACGGAGTCAATGATCACATTCCAGGCATCTCCTTGATTTTCTACCTTTTCTTGCAGCAGTCCGAAGACGATCGTCTTTCCCTCATGGTCATGGAACTCCATGCTTCCGGCATACTTGGGTGAATTTCGGAAACTTGTGCTTTCTGATAGGAAGCGGACAATTTCAAGGTCAGGATTAATTTCCTTTTCAAGTTTGCGGTAGAACTTAAAGAAGAACTGATCATTGTAAATGATGGCGGTATTGCTTTGATCCGCCTTCAAAATTTTTGAATCAATTTTCTCTGCATTCAACTTCGCGTAGATACTGGAGTTAAACTCTAATACACCATCGTCTTCTTTTAACCTCAGCTTGCGATCCATAGCACCGAATAGAAAATCGCGGAAACGCTGATCATAACTGCTATCCATGACAAATCCAGTCTTCCCCTGTATCTCTGCTTTACAGACAACACTCATGGCTGTAAATTCTACTTTATCAAAAATTCCCTCGGTAGGAATAAAACATAGCGGTAAGAAATATAAATCTGGAAGTCGCTGAACGTAATGCACTTCGATGATGGTCAAATAATGCATTTCTCCCTCTACCTTGAGAGGAATTACTTTATGAATACTTAATTTACTAATCGTTCGGGCCTTGCCCCCAAACCAGCGGCATTTTTTCATAAAAGGCTGCAACACCTTCCTTTCAAAGATTCGCCTCTCGTTGTAGTTATTAAAAATCTTTTCCCAGGATATCTCTGTCTTTAGCAACTGCAATTCGCCCGGAACACCCGGCTGTTCTTTTGCCTCAGAAGGATCGGCCTGAAACCAAAAATAGCCATACGGTCCGATGGTAATAGAATAGTCCCTCTCGGAAACACTCTTGAATCGATTTTGGCTAAATACTTCAGTAATGTCACAATCTTTGAAATCAGTTAGATCCAGTGTGGTGGCCTGTGAGAACTGAGATAAGTTAGCAACGACTATCAATCGCTGCTTCTCATAGGTACGAACAAAACAAAGCACTTTGGCATTTGAACTTTCGATGAACTTCATATCACCACGACCAAAGACATTGAGTCGCTTGCGCATGGCGAGAACATTTTTGATCCACCACATGAGCGATGATGGATTCTCCTCATGAGTTGCTACGTTAACGGATTCATAGCGATAGACCGGATCAGAGATGACAGGCAAAAATAATTTCTGTGGATTGGCCGTAGAAAACCCTGCGTTCAGGTTCATGTTCCATTGCATAGGTGTACGCACTCCAAAACGATCGCCCAGGTAGATATTATCACCCATCCCGATTTCATCTCCATAGTACATCACCGGAGTTCCGGGAAGGGAGAACAAGATCGTATAGAGAAGTTCTATCTTCCTTCTGTCGTTATTGAGCAGCGGTGCCAATCTCCTCCTTATTCCAAGATTATGTTTTGTGTCGGGATCATTGGCATAGGCTTTAAAAAGATAGTCCTTCTCTTCTTCTGTTACCATTTCCAATGCAATCTCGTCATGATTGCGAAGGAACAACGCCCACTGACTATTCGGAGGCGTATCAGGAGTCTGCTCCATAATATCAATGATGGGGTAACTATCTTCCGTCCTTAGCCCAAGAAATAATCGAGGCATCAGTGGATAGTTAAAATTCATATGACACTCCTGCCCTTCTCCAAAATAGGAAGCTGCATCTTCTGGCCAAAGGTTGGCTTCGGCAATCAGGATTCGATCCTTATAATGTTTATCAATGTGACCTCGTAGCTTCTTCAAATAGCTGTGCGTCTGTGGAAGGTTTTCACAATTGGTTCCCTCCTCTTCAAATAAGAAAGGTACCGATGGCAAACGAAATCCATCCACGCCCAACTTCATCCAAAAGTCAACCACTTTTATCATCTCCAGTTGAACTTCTGCATTTTCAAAATTCAATTCTGGCTGATGACGATAGAACCGGTGCCAGTAATAGGCCTTCGCTTCATTGTCCCATGCCCAATTGGAGGACTCTTCATCAGAAAACATAATACGAGCCTCTTTGTATTTATCAGGCGTATCACTCCAAACAAAGTAATCCTTGTAGCGCGAACCTGCTCTTGCTCTCCTTGACTTCTGAAACCATGGGTGCTGATCCGAAGTGTGATTTAAGATTAATTCAGTGATCACTTTAATACCTCGTTGATGAGCTTCCTTTAGGAATAGCTTAAAATCAGCAAGTGTTCCATAGTCAGGATGAATATCACAATAGTCCACGACATCAAAGCCATCATCCTTCAAAGGCGATGGATAGAAAGGTAAGAGCCAAAGCGTATTGACACCGAGGTCCTCCAGGTAATCAAGTTTTTGAATTAACCCAGGGAAGTCTCCAATACCATCACCATTGCTATCATAAAATGCTCTTACACTCACCTCATAGAAGATGGCATCTTTAAACCATAGTGGATCACCCTTTCCGTTTGCTGCCATAGTTACATATTGGAGTCGTGTATTTCCAGTTTAAATAAATGAAAAGGCATTTTGCCCGGACTTAGCTCAACAAAATTCCATTCCTGCGTCCAGGTATAATGCTCATCGGTAATAAGGTCGTGTGCTTTTACATTTACTTTTTCCTTTATTCTTAATCTGTCTTTTGGAAGCTGAATGTAACCTGTCTGATTTCCATGCGGATCGAGATTCACTACGACCAGAATAATATTACTCAAATCATCAGTAGCTTTCAGATAGGCAATCAGATTCGGGTTCTCAACAGCACAAAATTGAAGGTTCCAGGTAGATTGTAATGCAGGATTGTCCCTTCTGGCTTTGTTAACCATCGATATGATATCCGTCATCCGGTTTGTCTTCTTCCAATCATGCTGCTTGATTTCAAATTTCTCGGAATTGAAATATTCTTCGCGCCCTTCTATAGGTGTGCTGTCATAAAATTCAAATGGCGGTCCGTAGACACCATAATTGGAAGAAAGTGTTGCCGCCAAGGCATAGCGAAGAATAAAAATATTCTCATTCTGATGCTGCAAGTGAAAAGGAAGAATGTCAGGTGTATTCGGCCAAAAGTTGGGACGGAAGTAATTACGTGAAGGGCCATACACTAACTCATTCATGTACTCTGTAATTTCCTGCTTGGTCACGCGCCAGGTAAAGTAGGTGTATCCCTGGGTGAATCCAACTTTCGCCAGTGAGGACATAATCTTTGGCCGTGTAAAAGCTTCTGCCAGAAAAATAACTTCAGGATGATCACGGTTTACTTCGGCAATCACCCACTGCCAAAAGGGTATTGGCTTAGTATGTGGATTATCTACCCTGAAAATTTTAACACCTTGCTCAACCCAATAAAGAATGACAGACTTCAACTCATCCCACAACTCTTTCCATTGATCTGTCTCAAAATTAAAAGGATAAATATCCTGATATTTCTTGGGAGGGTTTTCTGCATATTGAATGGATCCATCGGGGCGTTGCTTAAACCATTCGGGATGCTCTTTCACATAAGGATGATCGGGCGCACATTGAAAAGCAAGGTCAAATCCAATATCAATGCCTTGTTTTTTAGCTTCACTAATCAATTTTTTATAATCTTCAAGTGTGCCGAGTGCAGGCAATATCGATTTGTGTCCACCCTCATCGCTACCAATGGCCCACGGTGAACCAGGTTCTCCCTGCGCTGCTCTTACGTTATTATTTTTTCCCTTACGGTTAATTTTTCCAATCGGATGTATGGGAGGAAAATACAGTACATCGAAACCCATGGCCGCTATACGCGGTAGCAAGCGAATACAATCAAGGAAGGTTCCATGCTTACCGGGTAGCATCGAGCTCGAGCGAGGAAAAAATTCATACCAAGTGCTATAGAGTGCCTTCTTATGCTCAACTACAATTTCAAACTCCGCAGGCAAAATTGTTTCATTCATTTTCAAAGGATGGCTTTGTACCATCTTTGCAAAAGTTTCACTCATCACTTCACGCAGGGCCGAAGGATAATCTGCTGCTTCGAGTTTTCTGACGGTTGAGAGCAGTGAACTATCTTTTAAGGCTAACTCTTTCAGAAAAATTATTCCTTCTTTTAGCTCCACCTGTACATCAATCTTTGCAGCGACTTTCTTTTTAAGTCCATCGTACCATGTATCAAAATGATCTATCCATGCATGAACGGTGAACGTATACTTTCCAAGCTCTTCCGCATAGAAAGTGCCCACCCAATCGTCATTGAACGTGGGCTTCATCTCTACTTCTTTCCAGATGGCTGCATCTTTCTTTTTGTATAATACGCTGGCTCGAATGTGATCGTGTCCATCACCAAATATACTGGCCGTCACATCCACTCGTTCACCTAGTGTTCTTTTGGCAGGATACAAGCCACCTTCTACCGAAGGTTGAACGTTCTCGATAACAACTCTTGATTTCCCTTTGATCATTATAACACTAAATTATGCTTATCAATATACTTTAAAACTACACTTGTGTAAGCGGGAATCTTTAATTCACCACCTTCTAATTTTGCGGCTTCCCCACTTTCAAATTCAATCTTCCGAAAAGAAGCCATGTCTCCGTCCAGCTTAATAGTCACCTCAACATCCGATACATTATGCACTGCCAGTACCTTCTGCCCATTGAACGTTCTAATGAAACTCACCACTTCCTGCTGAGCAATGGGTGAATATTCAATGTCACCAACCGTCAAAGCCTCGCTACTATTGCGGTATTGGATAAATTTTTTATAAAATGAATACAATGAATTAGGATCATCTTTCTGTTTAGCAAAGGGTACCACCGTTTTGTCGGTGCTCAGTTTCGCTTTCTCCCACGATGCTTGCATCTTATCCTGTTTGTCAACATCCCAGATAAACGGCTCTCGAATGTAGGCATCCGGACCTAAAATGGTTTCATAGTCCATGATCTTGTCTCCCAGCATTCCGATTTCCTCTCCATAGTATAGGTAAGGTACTCCCGGAAGCGTTAGCAAAATCCCCGCAGCCATTTTTGATTTATTCAAGTCTCCTTTCAACTCACTCAGCAGACGAATCTGATCGTGGTTCTTGATAAAGGTAGCATCCAGAAATTCATTTGTGATTGTACCATAATAATCGCTGATGTCCTTGTATTTCTTCACTAAACCAATCGTATCTCTGCCTGCTTTCACTACATCCATAATAGCAAAACCCATATCAAAATTGAAAAGTGAAGGAAGTCCTTTTAGGTATGGCGCTACCTCTTGTGCAGGAGCCCACACCTCTCCTACCAGATAAACATCAGGCTTGATCTTCTCCATTTCGCTGCGGAACCAAACCCAAAATGCGTAATTGTCATCGTTGCGATCGTTGGGAAATATGTGCCGGGCAGCATCTAACCGAAAGCCATCAACTCCAATATCGTTGAGCCAGAATTTAGAGATGTCAACAATCTCATCTTTCACTTTTGGATTATCTAAATTTAAATCAGGACAAAGCCCATTAAAATATCCATAGTATTGGTCGCTTATCGTATCGCCATTTACCGGATGCCATTTTCTTAAATTATAGGAATCGGCTGTGATATTTTTCTTAAATACTTCTCCCTTAATGGAATCTTTTTTGGCCCAAACATAATAATCGCGATATGGATTGTCCTTTCCTTTACTGGCCTCTAAAAACCAGGGATGGTTATTTCCAGAGTGATTTATTACAAAGTCAGTGATGATCTTAATATCTCTCTTGTGTGCTTCCGCCACAAAAATTTTAAAATCCTCCAGCGTACCATAGTCAGGGTCGATATTTTTATAATCGATGACATGGTATTTATGGTACGTATCGGAAGGCATAATCGGCATAAGCCATAACCCTCCAATGCCGAGGTCTTTCAAATAATCAAGTTTGGCAGTCAGCCCTTTAAAATCTCCCTTGCCATCGCCATCACCATCGGCAAAAGACATGACGAAGACTTCATAGTTTACGCCATTCGGCCAACGAGCAATTCTTTTTCGCTGCTCCGTACAAGAACCAACGGCAAGGGATGCAATGAGTAGTAGAATGAATAATTTCTTCACGATTACTTGATTTTAAGTATGAATGAACTGTAAGGTGGTAAATCCAACTCAAAGGAATAATTGGAGTCTAATCCTATCTCTGCTCCACTTCTCAACAAGTCACGACCGATATAGTCCACTCCTGACTGAAGTTTTAGTTCGTGTATTGCTTCTTCTGAAAGCTGAATTTTAATATGTTCTGTTTTCATATTAAATCCCGATACGATGATAAGTCGTTCTTCTCCATAACCTCTGGCAAATACATGGACTTTGTCTGAAATACTTTTTGATGCTGCATTAAATTCGGTCAGGTCAACATAGATACCTTGCGAGATCGCTTGGCTTGTTGCGGCCAGCTTAAGTATATCTCCATAGAGTTGACGTAATTGTTTTTGCTCCTCTCTCAATCCGCCTCCATCAAACTTTCCACCATTCACCCATTTTTGATGCTCCGGAACGCCCCAATAATCAAAATGGGTAGTACGGCCGTCTTCACCACTAAATCCTTGTACCCCTGCTCCTGGCTCACCAACTTCTTGCCCAAAAAAAATCATCATTGGGGCTTTGTCTATGGTAGCACTGACGACTAGTGCCGGAATTGCTTTCCATGGATCATCGGCAAAGAAGGGCGATGCAATTCGCTGCTCATCATGATTTTCTAAAAAGTGAAGCATGCTGTGGTTAATACCCGAAAGTCGCTGCTGAATTTTCGGAATATCTGATGTTGACGCATGTTGATTAACTAAAAGGCGCAAGGTATCATACAGCAAAACTTTGTCGTAAAGAAAATCAAACCGGCCACGATCAAGATAATTTCTATATTGATCGGGGTTATAAATTTCTGCAATGAAAATAACTTCTGGGTTTACCGCCTTTACCTGGGGAATCACCCAATGCCAAAACTCAACCGGTACCATTTCAGACATATCACATCGAAAGCCATCTACTTTTTTTTCGGCCCAGTAAACCAGAATGTCTTTCATCTTCACCCAGGTATCGGGAGTCGGATCAAAATAAGTTTTACGGTTATCCAAAATGTCTACTCCATAATTTAGTTTCACCGTTTCAAACCATTCATTGATTCCCGGAGAAGCAGTGAACTGATCATTGCCTGTTACTTTCGCAGGGGTCTCATCAAATCGCCCGTCCTTGGTAGGAAAAGAATTTCCTTCGCCCAGCGAATTGTATCCCGTTGGCACTTGAAAAGATTGTCCAGGCAGGTAATAGAAATTATTAGTTGGACTAAAGGCCTTGGATTTATTATCAGACTCACCAAGGTCTTTTACTCCCTCTGGCTTGGCATCTGAGTGATAAGCCCGGGCAACATGATTAGGGACAAAATCAATTAATAATTTCAATCCGTGCCGGTGAGTTCGATCAATCAATTGTTCAAACTCTTTTATCCGGTTGGGAACATCTACTGCGAGGTCCGGATTAACATCATAGTAATCTTTAATTGCGTAGGGAGATCCGGCTCTGCCTTTTACCACATCGGCATCATCTAAAGCAATACCGAATTTTGTATAGTCTGTAAGTACAGCATGTTCAATCACACCAGTATACCAGATGTGTGTAACACCTAATTCTTTTATTCCCTCCAGAGCAGCCCCGTTAATGTCATTGAATTTGCCGACACCATTTTCTTCAAGGGTACCATACGGTTTATTGGTTGTTTTTGTATTACCGAAGAGACGTGTCATCATCTGATAGATGATTATTTTGCTGTTGGAAGCTTCCATAAGTTTGGTTTCGGGTATCTTCTCCTGGGGTGCAGAGCAACCAAAAAGAACAGGGATAATAAGGATTAATCGTAGCGACTTGATCAGCATAGAATTAAACAAGATACAAGATAAAAAATCCTGAATCGAATCCACATGGGAAGAAAGGAAGTTTAGTTTTTGTTTAGAATCGAATTTCCGCAAACGATTGTTATTTTAAGGGCTACTATTATAGCGATACCCTTAAGAAATAAAAAAACCTCTGCAGTCTGACCACAGAGGTTTTCATTTAGCGATGTGTCGCATTACAAATTGGGTTTGGTGAAACGAAGTTTTTGTACTTGCAGATGCTGCTGGCTTTGGAAGCCAAACGCGCTGCGCACATAGGTCTTCACGGCAGTGGCCGTATCTACCAGGTTGTCCGGTGCGATGTAGTAAACGGTGTTGCGTTTAATACGTGCTTCTTCCAACCTGATTTCTGCCTCCGTCACTGATTTGTTCAGACCGAACAGATCGGTGCGCATTTGCTCCAGACTCGCCAAAGTAAGTTCGGGTTCATTCGGACTGTACTTGGGTTCTGAAGCGGCCGTCTTCACGAGCCTGTCAAAGTACTCGGCTATAGTGATGTAACTCTGACCGTACGAAGGCCGTGTGTCCGGCTGTTCTTCGTCTGGCTTGGTTGCGTCCACTACCGGTGGCTTTGAAATCGGTGCGCCCCAGATTCTGCGCTTGCTGTTTCGGGCATTTTCCAGCAACAACTCGTTGGCTCCAGATGCTTTGAGCATGCCATAGACGCTTGCACTGAGCTTGCGTATTTTCCGGAACCCCAGTTCGCGGTCGTTGGACGCCTTGTCGTAAGCCGACTGTGCTTCCTTCACTCCTTCCCAGGATTGTTGTGCGATGTTCATTAAGGTGGCCATC